>NZ_JAUMBI010000177.1:0-10681 GCF_032115815.1 Sandarakinorhabdus sp. | reverse complement strand
TCCATGATGACGATGTCGCCGGGCGAGAGCTCGGGCACGAGGACCTGGGTCACATAGGCGGTAAAGGCATCGCGGTTGATGGGGCCGTCGAGCACCATGGGCGCCATCATGCCGGTGTTGCGCAGGCCGGCGACGAACGTCGTTGTTTTCCAATGGCCATGGGGGACGCTGGCCCGAAGTCGCTCGCCCCGCAGGCAACGACCGTGGCGGCGTGCCATGTTGGTGCTCGCCCAGGTCTCGTCGATGAACACCAGGCGGTCGGGATCGAGGTCGAGCTGACCCTCGAACCAAGCCCAGCGCTGGCTCAGGATGTCGGGCCGCTCTTGCTCGGTGGCGTGCGCGGTCTTTTTTTGCGCGTGATGTTGTGGCGGTCGAAGAACCGCCAGACCGCTGCAACGCTCACCAACGCGCCGCGCGCTGCCAGCGCATCGCGGATCTCGTCCAAAGTCAGATCCGAGTTCGTCTCGATCAGCGTGCGGATGAAGCTGTGATGCGCCTCGATGCGGCCAGACCGGGTGTCTCCACCTGGACGGGCAGGCAATACCTTACCGGTACGCAGCGCAAGCTGCCGCCAGCGGATCGCGCTCGCAGCGCTCACCCCGAAGCGCGCTGCCGCCGCCCGGCAGGACAGCCCGTCGTCGATCGCTGCAACCACGCGTTCGCGCAAATCCACCGATAAGGCTCGACCCATCCCTGCCGGCCTCCTTAACCAGCAGGGATTCTGAATCAGATTTCAGCCAGCCTGGGAATCCCTCATCGATTCAACGACATCGAATTCCGCTCTAGAGAATTTCAAAGAGCCGAATTTCGGATCCGGAAGCCCAACGGGCGCCGGGCAGATCAGCAATCCAATTTTGCCAGTTTTGACGATTCGTATCGAATTGGGGATTTTTTCTGCCTGCATCCATCCGCGCCGCAAAGCCGGACAGCGCCACGATGATAGGCTTTGCTCCTGTAGGACAGTGCGCTCAGGCCTGCGGGCCGCCCGCCGCCACCGCCGTTTCGAGTGCCGCCTTGAACATGTCCGGCGTCAGCAGACCGGTGTTGATGTTCAATCGGCTGCAATGATAGCTGTCCACCAGCATCACGCCCGACGGCAATTTGTGCGCCACGCCGTGGCCGAAGCGGTATTTGGGCAGCTTACCGCCAATCGCCTTGATCGTGGCCTGGTGGGCGGTTTCGCCCAGCGCCACCACCACTTTCAGTTGGGGCAGGGCTGCCAGTTGTTCTGTGAGGAATGACCGGCAGTTATGTTTTTCCGCCGTTTCGGGAAGGTTGCCGGGCGGGGCGCAGGCCACCGCGTTGGTGATGAACAGGCCCGGCGCATCCCAGCCTTCCGGCGTTTCGGTGGCCAGCCCGAGTGCCGCCAGCGTGCCGAACAGCATCTTGCCGGCTTCATCGCCGTGAAAGGGCTTGCCGGTGCGGTTGGCGCCCTTCAGGCCGGGCGCGAGGCCGACGATGGCCAGCCAGGCACCAGCATCGCCCAATGGTGGCACCGGGGCGTTCCACCATCCGGCGTGGCGAACAATTTGCTCGGCGCGATAGGCTGCCAGGCGCGGGCAGAGGTCGCAATCGCGGGGCGGCGTGCCGGGGTGAAGTGTGGTCTCGTCAGTCATGATTTATGCCTGTAGGGGCTTCAGCCCATATGGCAATCGTGCTTGTCGCGCTGGGATCGAACCGCTGCCACGGCCGCCATGGCCGGCCGGCGGGCGTCGTGCGCGCGGCGCTGGCGGCATTGGCCGGGCTGGGGCAGGTGGAGCGCGTCTCGTCGATCTTCGCGACGGCCCCGATCGGCCCGGGCAGCCGCCGTTATGCCAATGCGGTGGCGGCTT
Organism: Sandarakinorhabdus sp.; assembly: GCF_032115815.1. Lineage (GTDB taxonomy): Bacteria > Pseudomonadota > Alphaproteobacteria > Sphingomonadales > Sphingomonadaceae > Sandarakinorhabdus. The sequence continues at coordinate 8,849 of NZ_JAUMBI010000177.1, read as the reverse complement.
TGGCGTGGGGTGGCAGCCTGCCTGATCTTTTGCGTGCGCTGAAAGATATCGAGCGGGACTTTGGCCGCAGGGGCGGGCGACGCTGGGGGGACCGGGTGCTGGATCTCGACATTCTTGCCGCCGGCGCTACTCAACTGCGCCTGCCCGGCCTTGCCGTGCCGCACCCGCGCCTTGCTGAACGGCGTTTCGTGCTTGATCCTCTGGTGCTGGTCGCGCCCGAATGGCGGCATCCGCAGACGGGGTTGAGCGCAAGACAGTTGCACGCTCGCGCGCTTCGCCCTAAAGGCCTGCCCCGCGCCTGATGTGCGCACCCGCGTGTGCCAGCACTGGTTTGTGGGGGTCCTTAGCTCAATCGGTTAGAGCGCCCGCCTTTTAAGCGGTAGGTTTCGGGTTCAAGTCCCGAAGGACCCACCACCGCGCAATGCGGCTGGCGGCGTGCCGCCGCCAGACTCGCGCAAGCGCGGCCCCGCCAGCATGGCCCAAGCCTTGCCAACACGCAGCCCCAGTACCACTGTGCTCAAAGGGGGAAGCTTCCATGCCATTGTCCGACTACAGCCTCAGCGCTTTCACCGCCGGCCCTTACACCCGCCCTGTCTATCGGCGCGGGAGCGGCCCGGCGGTGATCGTCATCCACGAGGTTCCGGCGCTGCACACGTTGGTGATCGATTTTGCCGACCGGCTGGCCGCATCTGGCATGACGGTAATCTGCCCCAGCCTGTTCGGCACGCCGGGTTCAGTGCCGACCAAGGGCGCGGCGGCGGTGCAATTGTTCCTCAACATCTGCATCCGCCGCGAATTTTCGGCATGGAACGATGGCCGCTCCAGCCCGATTGTCGATTGGCTGCGGGCGCTGGCCAAACAGGCGCATGAAGAGTGCGGCGGGCCGGGCGTGGGCGCGTTGGGCATGTGTTTCACTGGCGGATTCGCGCTGGCGATGATGACGGAGCCGAGCGTGATCGCCCCGGTGCTGAGCCAGCCCAGCCTGCCGATCAAGGGCGCGAAGGCCGGCAGCATCGATGCCACGCCTGCCGAAATCGCCTGCGCCCGCCGGCGTTTCGCGGCGGAAGATCTGTCGCTGCTCGCCTTGCGCTACAAGTCCGACAAATTGGTGCCCGATGCGCGTTTCCGCCGCTACGAGCGCGAATTCCCCGGCCGGGTGGAGACGATCGAGCTGGACGACGAACACGCCCGCACCGGCACTGGCATGGATCCGCACAGCGTTCTGACCGTGCACCTGCCCGACGATGGCCCCGGCAAGGCCGCCGAAACCCGGGTGATCGATTTTCTGCGGTATCGTCTGGGCCTTGGCGACCGAACAACCCCTTGATTGCGGCGCCAAGTGCAGTCACACCGGCGCTGCACTGCAATGAAGGTCATGAACTGATGTCGTCTGCTTCCATCGCCGCTCTCGCTGCCTCTGTTGCCGCTCTGGCTGCCACCACCGCTGCTGCCCAGCAAGCGGTGCTGCCCGGCGGCACCCGTGTCACCGAAGTCAAGGCCGGCAACGGCGTCATCGCCGAACCCGGCAAGGCGGTGGCGGTGCATTACACCGGCTGGCTCTATATCGATGGCGGCAAGGGCACCAAGTTCGATTCGTCGCGCGATCGTGGCCAGCCCTTCATCTTCACGCTGGGCCTGGGCGAGGTTATCCTGGGCTGGGACGAAGGCGTTGCCGGGATGAAGATCGGCGGCCAGCGCACCCTGATCGTGCCGCCTGAGGCGGGCTATGGCGAACGCGGTGCCGGCGGCGTGATTCCGCCCGGCGCGACCCTGATTTTCGACGTTGAACTGCTGGCGGTGCAGCAATGACCAGTGGGGCACCTTCCGATCTGGCCATCACCCCGCGCAATCTGCGCTTTGGCCGGGAGGAAGTGCGCGCACGGTGGTGGCTGGGCGGCGATGCCGTCGCCACTGCCTGGCACAATGCGCTGTCGGCCAGTTTCCCGGCCGGGGAAGCCTTCTTCATCGAGACGGTGCGGCGGTTTCGCGACCAGGTGCCGGCAGAACTTGCCGCGCAGATCGATGCGTTCGTGAAACAGGAAGCCCATCATACCCGCGAGCACGTCGCCTTCAACCGGCAGGTGAGCGGTGCGGGTTACGACATCGCCGCCATCGACAAGCGCATCGCCGACAGTCTGGTGCAGGCACGCACCACCCATCCGGTGGCGCAACTGCTGGTGACGGTGAGCCTGGAGCATTTCACCGCAATCTTCGCCCACGCCATGCTGGCGCGCGGCGGCCGCCAGTTCGAAGGGGCGAGCCCGGAAGCTCGCGCGATGTGGACGTGGCACGCCATCGAGGAAATCGAGCACAAGGGTGTCGCCTTCGATACCTACATGCACATCACCCGCAGCCTGAAACCGGCGAAGCGCTGGGCGATCCGCAGCCTGGTGTTCTTCCGCGTTTCCCGCAATTTCATCGCCAATCGGGTGAAGGATGCGCTGGCGCTGCTGGCGCAGGATGGCATCACCGGCTGGCGGGCCAAGGCGCAGCTGTGGTGGTATCTGCTGGGGTCTCCCGGCGTGCTGCGGCAGGTGGCGCTGCCGTGGGCCAGTTATTTCCGCCCCGGTTTCCATCCGTGGGACCATGATGATCGCGCCCTGATCGCCGCGCACGAGGCGGCGCCCGCATTAGTCGCCGTCTGATGCCCGGCATCCCCACCTTGCCAGGCCGGCCGGTGCTGGTGCTGCAGGGTGGCGGTTCGCTGGGCAGTTATCAGGCCGGCGTGTTCGCGGCGCTGGATGACGCCGGCTATTGCCCCGAAGTCGTTGCCGGCATCTCGATCGGCGCGATCAATGGCGCGTTGATCGCCGGCAATCCGCCAGAGCGTCGGCGCGAACGATTGATGATGTTCTGGGAACGCGTCACCGGCAGTCCGGCGCTGAGCTGGCTGGCGGGTGATTCCACCGGCAACAACCAGTCCGAAGGGCTGCGCCACCAATGGGCGGCCGCGGCGACGGCGATGCTGGGCGCGCCGGGCTTCTTCAGCCCGCGCTGGCCGTGGTTGCCGGGTTGGTGGCCGGGCCAGATCGCGCTCTATGATACCGGCGCGCTGAAGGCGACGCTGGAAGAACTGGTCGATTGGGACTTGCTCAACAGCGGCGCCGTGCGCTTTGCGGTTGGCGCCGTGAATGTCGAAACCGGCAATTTCAAGTATTTCTGCACCAGCCAGCAGCGTCTGGATGTGCGCCACGTGATGGCATCGGGCGCGTTGCCGCCGGGCCTGCCGCCGGTGGAGATTGATGGCCAGCTGTGGTGGGATGGCGGATTGGTGTCGAACACGCCCCTCGATCATGTGCTTGATCATGATGATGAAGATGATCTGGCCATCTTCCAGCTCGATCTGTTCCCGGCGCGGGGGCCGCGGCCGAAGAATCTTGCCGACGTGGAAGAACGCGCCGCCGATATCCGCTTTTCCAGCCGCACCCGCTTCACCACCGATGCCCAGGCGCGGTTGAACGGACCGCGCCGGGCATGGGCGCGGCTGGCGGCCAAGCTGCCGCCCGAGCTGCGCGACAGCGCCGATGCCCAGCTGCTCGACCGGCTGGCGCGCGGCCGCCGCGTGGTGGTGGCGCAACTCGTCTATCGTGATCAGCCTTGGCAAGGGGCTGCCAAGGGGCGCGAGTTCAGCAGAGCCACCATGTTGACGCACTGGCGCCATGGCGAAGCCGATGTGGCCACCATGCTGGAGCGTGGCGGTTGGGCCGGCCTGCCGGACGGGCCGGGCGTGTGGAGCTTTGACGCCACCGCCACGCCCTGAATATTCCGCCCCTATGCCGGCGTCGAATTTCTGATACGCTACCGGCTGCGACAATTTGACCGGCATCATAAGCCGGCGATTGGCGAACAGCACTGGGGACGCGCGCCTGCGTCTGACTCAGTAGCCGGGGGAGAATCATCATGGGCGTTGGCGATCATGTCGATCTGGCGGGATTCATTGCAGGGGTGAGCCGCCGCAATCCCGGACAACCGGAATTCGTGCAGGCCGTGACCGAAGTGGCCGAGGACATTTTCGACTTCATCGGCGACAAGCCGAAGTACCACGAAGCCCAGATATTGCGCCGCATCGCCGAGCCTGACCGCGTCGTGTCGTTCCGCGTCTGCTGGGAGGATGACAACAACAATATCCGCGTGCAGCGCGGCTGGCGGGTGCAGAACAACAACGCCATCGGCCCCTACAAGGGCGGCATCCGGTTCCACCCGTCGGTCACCGAAAGCGTGCTGAAGTTTTTGGCATTCGAACAGACCTTCAAGAACGCGCTCACCGGCTTGCCGATGGGCGGCGGCAAGGGCGGTTCCAACTTCAACCCCAAGGGCAAGAGCGTGAATGAAATCATGCGTTTCTGCCAGAGCTTCATGACCGAGCTGTATCGCCACATCGGGGCTGATGTGGACGTGCCGGCTGGCGATATCGGCGTGGGCGGGCGCGAGATCGGCTTCATGTTCGGCCAGTACAAGCGCATCACCAACCATTTCACCGGCGTGCTTACCGGCAAGGGGCTGGAATGGGGCGGCAGCCTGATCCGCACCGAGGCGACTGGCTATGGCGCGGTATACTTCCTGCAGAACATGCTGAAATCAAAAGGCATGGACGTGGCGGGCAAGACGGCGGTGATCTCCGGTTCCGGCAATGTGGCGACGCATGCCGCCGAAAAGATCGTGCAGTTGGGCGGCAAGGTGCTGACGCTTTCGGACAGTGAGGGCTTCATCCACGATCCCGATGGCATCACGCAGGAGAAGATCGACTGGGTGAAGACCCACAAGACCCACCGGCGTGGCCGCATTTCGGAATATGCGGCGGAGTTCAAGGGCGCGACTTTCCACGGGAATGGCGCGCGGCCGTGGGGGGTGCCTTGCGATCTGGCGCTGCCCTGCGCCACCCAGAATGAACTGAATGGCGAGGAGGCCAGGCTGCTGCTGCAGAACGGCTGCATCGCGGTGGCCGAAGGCGCCAACATGCCCACCGATCTGGATGGCGTGCACATCTTCAAGGCGGCGCGCATCCTCTATGCTCCGGGCAAGGCGTCGAATGCCGGCGGCGTCGCTGTGTCTGGCCTCGAAATGAGCCAGAATTCGGCGCGCATGAGCTGGAAGGAAGAGGAATTGCAGGCGATGCTGAAGGACATCATGTCCGGCATCCACGATCGCTGCCTTGAATATGGCCGCAGCGCCGATGGCCACACCGATTATGTGAAGGGCGCCAACATCGGCGGATTCAAGAAGGTCGCTGATGCCATGCTGGCTTTCGGCGTGGTCTGATGGCCGGCATCATCGATCGCCGCATCTGCGCCGAGATCGACGGCCCGTTCGTGCTGTTCCTGATCGGCATCCGCATCAACCGGCTGTGGAAAGTGGGCAGTTGGGGGCCGACGTTCAGCGCGATGGGGCCGATGATCGCCGAATTGTCGCGCAAGCCCGAACTGGGCCTGCTGCACAACCGCACGCACTTCGGCTTTCCGGCCACGATGCTGGTGCAATATTGGCGCAGCCTCGATCATCTGCAGGCCTTTGCGACGTCGCGGGACCAGCTCCACCTACCGGCCTGGACGCGCTTCAACAAGGCGGTGGGCAGCAATGGCGATGTCGGCATCTGGCACGAGACCTATCTGATCGAGCCGGGCCAGTATGAGAATGTTTACAACAACATGCCGGCCTATGGCCTGGCGGCGGCGGGCACGATCCACGATGCCACCGGTCCGCGCGCCCGCGCCGATGGCCGCCGCCAGGTGCAGATTTCAGGAGAATGAGTGATGACCAAGGCCTCTGATCTGCTGGTGCAATGCCTTGAGGCAGAGGGCTGCGAATATGTGTTCGGCGTGCCGGGCGAGGAGAATCTGGATTTCCTCGACAGCCTGCAGCGCTCGACCAAGATCAAGCTGATCCTGACCCGGCACGAGCAGGGTGCCGGTTTCATGGCCGCCACCTATGGCCGCCACACCGGCAAGGCTGGCGTGTGCCTGGCCACATTGGGGCCGGGGGCCACCAATTTCGTCACGGCGGCAGCCTATGCCTTTCTGGGCGGGATGCCGATGTTGATGATTACCGGTCAGAAGCCGATCAAGAAATCCAAGCAGGGCCGGTTCCAGATTCTCGACGTGGTCGACATGATGCGGCCGATCACCAAATACACGCACCAACTGGCCAGTGCCGACAATATCCCGGCCCGTACCCGCGAAGCGTTCCGGCTGGCGCAGGAAGAAAAACCCGGCGCCACCCATCTGGAGCTGCCGGAGGATATCGCCCACGATCCCACCGATGCCGTGCCGTTCAAGCCGAGCTATGCCCGCCGGCCCTTGGCGGACTCCAAGGCGGTGCTGGCCGCGGTGCGCGCCATCGAGGCGGCGAAATCGCCGATCCTGGTCGTCGGTGCCGGCGCCAACCGCACCATGACGAGCAAGATGCTGCTGGAACTGATCGAAAAGACCGGCATCCCGTTCCTGACCACGCAACTGGGCAAGGGCGTGATTGACGAACGCCACCCGCAGTTCCTGGGCTGTGCGGCGCTGTCGGCGGGGGATTTCGTCCACGCCGCGATCCGCCGCGCCGATGTGATCGTCAACATCGGCCATGATGTGATTGAAAAGCCGCCCTTCTTCATGGCCGGCGATGCCACCACCGTCATCCACATGAGCTTCCGTTCGGCGGAAGTGGACCCGGTCTATTTTCCGCAGGTGGAAGTGATCGGCGATATCGCCAACGCCGTGTGGCAATTGAAAGAGGCGATCCGGGTGCAGCCGCACTGGGATTTTGCCGCCATGCTGGCCGCCCGCGCTGCCGAAGTCGCCCACCGCGATGCCGCCGTGGACGATCAGCGCTTCCCCATCTATCCACAATATCTGGTGTCTGAAATCCGCAAGGTGATGCCGGACGATGGCATCATCGCGCTCGACAATGGCGTCTACAAGATCTGGTTCGCCCGCAACTACACGGCCTACCACCCCAACACCGTGCTGCTCGACAATGCGCTGGCCACCATGGGGGCCGGCCTGCCCAGCGCGATGGCGTCGAACATGGTCTATCCCGACCGCAAGGTGATGGCGATCTGCGGCGATGGCGGCTTCATGATGAACAGCCAGGAGATGGAAACGGCCGTGCGCCTTGGCCTCAACATCACCGTGCTGATCCTCAACGACGGCAGCTATGGCATGATCCGCTGGAAACAGGCCAACATGGGTTTCAAGGATTGGGGCCTGGAATATGGCAACCCGGATTTCGTCAAATATGCCGAAGCCTATGGCGCCCACGGCCACCGCGTCACCAGCGCCGACATGCTGCCCGGCCTGATGGCGCACTGCCTGAACACGCCGGGCGTTCATCTGATCGACTGCCCGGTGGATTACAGCGACAATGACCGGATCTTGAACAAGGATATCAAGGAGCTGAGCGCCAAACTGTGATGACCAGGAAAGTTTGCCCTGCGTAACACCACCCCGTTGACCGTTCCGCCCACACTCGGCACGGCAGACCAATGGAGCCCGCGCCGCACCCGCCCGAACCTGCCCGCCCGCTGGGTCGAGTATGGCTGGTGGCCAATCGGGCCAGCCGTTCCACAGACGAAGCCCGTGTAGCCGCGCTCGAGACGGCCTTGCAGGCAGCCGGGGCGACCATCGCCGGCAGCAGTGATTTCCCGCGTGAACCGGCGCCCGTTGCCGCCGCACTCGCGGGCATCGATACGCTGGTGGTGATGGGCGGTGATGGCACGCTGGGGGCGGCCAGCGCTGCGGCCAAGGGCTGGGATGGCCAGTTTCTCGCCATTCCCGGCGGCACCATGAATCTGCTGCCAAAGGCGCTGCACGGCGATGCGACGCCGGAAGCCATCGTGGCGGCGGCCGGGCAGGGGATGCTTGCCCATGTGCCGGTGGTGCGTGCCGCTGGTCATACCAGTTACTGCCGCATCATCATCGGACCGCTCACTCGCTGGGCGCTGGCGCGCGAAAATGCCCGTCATGGCCGGCTGTGGCGCGTGTGGCAGGCGGTGCGGCTGGCGTTGGCGCGTGGGTTTCTGGGCGGCGTGAAGGTGGCCGGCCAGCCCGGCCGCAACCCCGGCGTGCTGGTGATGCCGGGCGAACAGGGCCTGGAAGTGGCGTTGTTTTCCGGCCGCGGACTGGCCGATGCCATGGCGGTGGCGGTGAACTGGCTGCTGAACGATTGGCGCGCCGCCGCCAGCGTGACGGCGTTCACGGCACCTGAACTGGTGGTGGGGCGCCGCCGCACGGTGCGATGCCTGTTCGATGGCGAACTGCGCCGCCTGTCGCCGCCAGTGCGCTTCGTGCCCGGCTGGTCCGATCTGCGCTATATCCGCACCCTGGCCTAGCCGGCCAGTTTGCGTGCTGCGGCGAAGAAGGTCTCGATGCGGGCCGGCGTGGCATCGCGGATGGTGCCCACCACTTTCAGGTGCGTAACCTTCAGACCAACGAAATCGAGGATCTGCCGGCGCAGCACATTGGGCCAGCCGTTGCGATAGCCCAGCCACAGATACCAGGGCGGCGTATCGGCGGTGATCAGCACGCGGGCAGTGCGGCCTTCGAACAATTTCTTGGGGAAATGCCCGTCGCCTTCATAGGCAAAGGCGATGCCGGGCAGGAAAGCGCGGTCGATCAGCCCCTTCAGTTTGGCCGGCGCCGCACCCCACCACAGCGGGTGGACCAGGAACAGCGTGTCGCACCAGCGAATGGCATCCAGAAAGGCCACGATATCGGGTTCATGCGCCATGCGGCTGTTGTAGCCGTGGGCCAGATTGGGATCGAAATCCATCGCGGAAAGCTGCATCACCCGCACCTCCGCCCCGCGCGCCCTCGCCGTTTCGGCAGCGGCAGCGGCCAGCGCACTGCACAGCGAACTGCCATCGG
>NZ_JAUMBI010000176.1:0-6229 GCF_032115815.1 Sandarakinorhabdus sp. | reverse complement strand
TTCGTTTGCGCGCATCCTGCATCAAAAGCTCCCGTCATGCTGGCGCAGGCCAGCATCCACCGTTCCATCTGGATCGTTTCACGAGGCGCAGGCGCCACTGTGGATGCTGGCCTGCGCCAGCATGACAGGTTCTGGGATGTGAGAGCCGTCCAAAAGCGAAAGTGGGTGCAGGGGCTCAGCCCCTGCCCGCCGGAGGCCGCTTCTCCTGCCTTCAGCCCTGCATCGCCGCCGTCATGCGTTCAAAGAACACGCCGTCGTCCAGCGTGTCGCTCATGCCAATCCAGGCGTCGTCGCTCATGCGGGTGCGCATACCGATGAACATCTGCGAATCATCGCCGCACAGCGTGCGGAACGCGGTGTTGCGGCCGCTGACGATATCGAGCACCGCGTTGGCCACCACGGCGGGCGGCGTGCCTTTATCCGCATCGGCGTTCATGGCGACCATACGGCGGCCACTGGGATAGGCACTGTCGGCGCGCGGTTGGGGCAGGTTGGCGACGGCCATGTCGGTGGCGATGATGCCCGGTTCGACCAGCGCCACGCGCACGCCGAACGGCGCCAGTTCCTGTGCCGCCACCTCGCTGGCGGCTTCCAGTGCGAATTTCGATGGGCCGTAGGCGCTGTGCGAGAACACCGCCATGCGCCCGGCGATCGAGGAGAGGTTGATGATCAGGCCCTGCCGGCGTTCGCGCATGGCCGGGATCACGGCCTTCATGCAGCGCAGCGGCCCGAAGAAATTGGTGTTCATCACCGCCTGGATCATGGCCATGGATTCATCTTCGAGGGCGTTTATCGAGAGGATGCCGGCGTTGTTGATCAGTACGTCGACGTTGGCCATGCCGGGCTGGGCAAAAAGCGCGGCAACCGATGCATCATCATCCACATCCAGCGCGGCAAGGCTGATCGACAGTTCTTCCTTCGCCGCGATATCGGCCAGATCGCTGCCGCCCGTATCGCGCATGGTAGCCACCACGTCGTGGCCGGCGCGGGCCAGGGTGAGCGTGATCTCGCGGCCAATGCCGCGCCGTGCGCCTGTAACCAAGATGCGTGTCATGCTGCTCTCCGTTCTCACGTGAAGTGTCAGCATCCAGACAGGAATGCCGGATCAAGCACTACGCAACGGCATCAATGGCTGCCCAAAACGAAAGTGGGTGCAGGGCCTCAGGCCCTGCCCGCCGGAGGCTTCTTCTAGTTGAACCGCCCGGCGGCCTGCCCAATCGCCAGATACAGCTTGCCCAACGTGGACGACAGCAACGTCGCCCCCAGAGCCTCGCCGCCACGTTCCGGCACCACATCGGCGACCAGTGATTCGAATTCCTGCAGGTAACGGCTGGCTTCGGTGCGGAATTCGGCATCGTGGGTGAAGTGGCGCACGAACTGTCGGCCGGCGCCGCTGTCCAGCCCATGGGCCAGGCGGCGGGCGATGGCGCTGGCATCGCCGGCGGCGTAATCGGCCCAGGTCTTGTCGTCGATGTCGTAGTCGAGCAGCTTGGCCAGATCGATGGCGCTGGATTGCAGGCTGTCAATCAGGCCGTTGGCGCGCCGGCCGAGCGCATTGCGGGCGCGCACTTCGGCGCGGGTTTCCACCGCGTCCACATGCGATTCCACGTCGGAAAGGGTGCGGGCCAGCCCGATCAGTCGCTGCGCCACCCGTTCGGCGGCAGCCTGCGCCGATTCGCCGGCGCGGCCCTGCAATTCCATCAGTTCCTCGATGCGATCGCGGATCGGCGCGGCGAACGCTGCTTCGGTACGGCTGACGGCGGCCTTGTCCAACGCCTCTTCGGCTTCGAGGATCACGCCGGCCAGCGCGGTGCGCATGGCGCCGGCGGCATTGTCGGCCACTTCGCGAACGCGGGCAAAGGTTTCAATCAGGTCGCCCGATGCGGTCAGGCTCAGGCGGCTGGTATCGTCTTCCAGGCTGCGCATCTGTTCCTGGGCGCGGGCGATGGCGTCGGCCAGTTCGTCGGTGGTGGCGGTCAGCGTTTCGCGGGCGCTGGTGAGGCGGTTGCTGGCGTCGTTCAGCGTGGCGCTGCCCGATTCCAGCGGTTCGGCCAGCGTGGCGGCCTGTTCCTTGATGCTGGCCAGCTGTGCTTCCAGCCCGGCGATCTGGCCGCGCAGCGCGCTCACCTGGCTCTCGCCAGCCGGCAACTGGGCTTCGAAAAGGGCAATAGTGCGGCTGGCTTCGCTGCCCATGGCTTCCAGCCGCAGCTGCACGGCGGCGAGCGCGGCATCGGCGTCGCCCAGCGGCGCGGTAAAACCGGCCACAGCCTCGTTGGCGGCCGCCAGTCGTGCATCAAGGCCGGACAGCGCTTCGCTGTTGCTGGCGATGGCGGCGGCAAGGCGGGTTTCCAGTGCTTCGACCCGGCTGCCCAGTTCATCCACCAGCGCCGCGGCGTTGCGGCCGCTTGTTTCGATTTCGCCGGCCACCTTGCTGGCCAGCAGTTGCAGGCTGGCAAGCCGTTCATCCAGCGCCCGCGCACCTTCGCCGCCAATGTGCGCCAGCGCGGTGCGGGCCTGATCGACACTGGCCAGCATCGCGCTGGTTTGCGCGTGAACGGCGTCGCGGGTCTGCTCCACCGATGCAGTAGTGCGTGTGAACGCATCATCGATGGCCGCGTTCAGTGCACCGATCGGCGTTTCGACGGCTTCGCGGGCCTGGGTGGCGGCGCTGGCCATCGCGGCAAGGCCGGATTGGCTGGCCTGGGCGAGGGCGTTGATCTCGCCGCGGCTGGCCTGGGCGGCGGCCCGGGCTTCGGCTTCGGCTTCGCTGGCGCGGGTGTAGAGGCTGGCCAGTAGGGTTTCGGTTTCGGCCAGCTGGCTGCGCAGCTGGTTATCCACCCGGGTCATCAATTCGCTCAGCGCTTCGGCCTGGCCGCTGGCGACGGGCACAGCGCCAGCGAAGTCATTACTGGCGGCGACCGCCTTGGCCACGGTATCCGCCAGCCGGCTGTTGGCCGTGTCGAGCGTATTGGCCACACCGGCGATGGTGCTGCTGTGGCTGGCCACCGGCGCTTCCATCGCCGCCATGCGCGTTGCGGCGGCGGCCAATTGTTCTTCCAGCCGGGTAAGGGAGTCGGCGCTGTGCTCCAGCCATTCCGCGGCCTGTGAAGCGCGGGCATCGGCAATGGCGGCGCGGGCGGCGTTCACGGCCCCGGCATCGCGCAACTGTACGGCGGCCAGCAGCGCCACGCCCACCGGGCCGGCCAGCGCGGCCAGCATCAGCAGCAGCGGCTGCAGGTTGGCTGAAACGGCAATCGCGCCCGTAGCGGCGCCCCATGTGGCGATGATGGCAGCGGCCCAGGCCAGGCTGGCGATGATCGCAAGGATCCAGGGCCAGCGGCGCGATTCAGGAGGAGCCAGAAAATCACCCATGAAACAGCACAAACAGGAAAAGGGGCCGCCGTTCAAGCCGGCAGCCCCTTTTCACAGAACTATCCACAGGATTCCGATAGGGTCATCAGCCGCGCTGGCCCATCGGCACATAATCGCGGTGGGTATGGCCGGTGTAGAGCTGGCGCGGACGGCCGATCTTCTGATCGGGATCCTCCATCATCTCGGTCCACTGCGCGATCCAGCCGACCGCGCGCGAGATGGCGAACAGCACGGTGAACATCGACGTGGGGAAGCCAATGGCCGACATCACCACGCCCGAATAGAAATCGACGTTGGGGTAAAGCTTCTTGTCGATGAAATAGGGATCGTTCAGGGCGATCTGTTCAAGTTCGCGGGCGACATCGAAGATCGGATCGTTGATGCCCATCTTGTCGAGCACGTTCTTGGCGACCTTTGCCATCACCTTGGCGCGCGGATCGTAATTCTTGTACACGCGGTGGCCAAAGCCCATCAGGCGGAACGGATCATCCTTGTTCTTGGCCCGCGCGATGAATTCCGGGATACGATCCGGCGTGCCGATTTCGCGCAGCATGTTGAGCGCGGCCTCGTTGGCGCCGCCGTGCGCCGGGCCCCACAGGCAGGCAATGCCGGCTGAAATGCAGGCGAAGGGATTCGCGCCCGACGAACCGGCCAGGCGCACCGTGGAGGTGGAGGCGTTCTGCTCGTGATCGGCCTGCAGAATCAGCAGTTTTTCCATCGCGTCTTCGATCACCGGATCGATCACATAAGGTTCGGCCGGCACACCAAAGGTCATGCGTAGGAAATTGCCCGGAAAACTCAGGCTGTTATCGGGATAGAGGAAGGGCTGCCCGATCGAATATTTATAGGCCATCGCCGCCAGAGTCGGCATCTTGGCGATGATGCGGTGCGAGGCGATCACCCGCTGTTGCGGATCATGGATATCGGTCGAGTCGTGATAGAAGGCCGCCATCGCGCCAACGATGCCGCACATGATCGCCATCGGGTGGGCGTCGCGCCGGAAACCCCGGTAGAAGGTCGCCAGCTGTTCATGGATCATGGTGTGGCGGGTGATGTTGCGGGTGAATTCGGCATTCTGTTCCGCATTGGGCAGATCGCCGTTCAGCAGCAGATGCGCGACTTCAAGAAAGCTCGACTGTTCGGCCAGCTGCTCGATGGGATAGCCGCGATACAAGAGGATGCCTTCATCGCCATCGATGTAGGTGATCTTTGATTCGCATGACGCGGTGCTGGTGAAGCCCGGATCGAAGGTGAAGCGGCCCGTATTCGCATAAAGCTTTCGAATATCAACCACTTCCGGGCCAATACTGCCCTGATGCACCGGATATTCCGCGCTTTTTCCGTCGATGCCGATCATGGCCGTCATGGCTCTCTTCCCTTCACTCAACCGGCCAGGGCATCGTCGATCCGCCCCAGCACTTCATCCTTGCCCAGCACTTCAAGCACCTCGAACAGTCCGGGCGATTGGGCCGAACCGGTGACAGCAGCGCGCAATGGCTGGGCGATCTGGCCAAGCTTGGCCGCTTCGCTTTCTGCCAGTTCACGCGCCACCTGTTCCAGTGCGGCGGCCGTCCAGTCATCCTGGGCGACGAATCGTGCCCGGGCGCGGTCAAGCAGCCCCGGTGTCGCAGACGCTAGCAGCTTGGCAGCGCCTTCGTCCATGGGGATTGGGCGGCTGCGAAGATAGAAAAGGCTGCTGGCTGCCAAATCATTGAGGTTGTTGGCGCGCTTCTTCAACTCCGGCATGGTGCGCTGCAAAAGTGCGGAATCGGAATCGGCCAGATCGCGGCCCAATGCCGCAGTCACGCGGCCGGCAATCAGCGCCACCAGCCGGCCATCGTCGGCGGCGCGCAAATAGTGCCCGTTGAGGTTTTCCAGCTTCTTCATGTCGAACCGCGACGGCGAACGGCCCACGGCTGCCAGGCTGAACCACTGCACTGCTTCATCACGGCTGATGATTTCGGAATCGCCATGGCCCCAGCCCAGGCGCAGAAGGTAATTCTCCACCGCTTCCGGCAGCAGGCCCATTTCGTCGCGATAGGCATCAACGCCCAGCGCGCCGTGCCGCTTCGACAGTTTCGCGCCGTCAGCGCCGTGAATCAGCGGAATATGAGCATAAACCGGCTCCGGCCAGTTCATCGCGCGAATCAGGGCCAGCTGGCGGAAGGCGTTGTTTAGGTGATCATCGCCGCGGATCACGTGCGTCACGCCCATGTCGTGATCGTCCACCACCACCGCCAGCATATAGGTGGGGGTGCCGTCCGACCGCAGCAGCACGAAATCATCCAGCTCGGCATTGTTCACCGTCACCGGGCCCTGCACCTGATCGTCGATGGTCACGGCGCCTTCGCGCGGTGCCTTCAGGCGGATCACATAGTCGGCATCGTTCGGCCAATCGGTGCGGTCGCGCCAGCGCCCATCGTATCGCATTGGCTGCCTGGCGGCGCGCTGCTCTTCGCGCAGAGCCGTCAGCTCCTCCGGCGTCGCATAACAGCGATAGGCATGGCCGGCGGCCAGCAGATGGTGCGCCACTTCGGCATGGCGGGCAGCCCGGCTGAACTGGTAGACCACCTCGCCATCCCAATTAAGGTTCAGCCAGGTCATCCCATCGAGGATGGCGGCAATGGCCGGTTCGGTGGAGCGGGCCCGATCGGTATCCTCGATGCGCAGCCGGAATTCACCGCCGTGGTGGCGGGCAAACAGCCAGTTGAACAGCGCGGTGCGGGCGCCGCCAATGTGCAGGAAACCGGTGGGCGAGGGGGCAAAGCGGGTGACGACCTTGCCGGGCAAATCCTGTGTTGCGCTCATGCGCGTTTCATCCAATCAAGGGCTTCAGGGTCGTGGCCGGGAGGGCACA
>NZ_JAUMBI010000175.1:0-8731 GCF_032115815.1 Sandarakinorhabdus sp. | reverse complement strand
CGCTTTCGGCAAAACGCTGCCGTTCCATCGTACTCGCATAACTGCCCCAGACGGTGCTCGACAGCCGCGTGGTCAGATCCTCGCTCATGCCCAGCACCTTGCCCACCTCGCGCACGGCGCTGCGCGGGCGATAGTGGATCACGGTCGCCGCGATGCCGGCACGTTCGCGGCCATAGCGTTCATAAATCCACTGCATCACCTCCTCGCGGCGCTCATGCTCGAAATCGACATCAATATCGGGCGGTTCCTTGCGTTCTTCGGAAATGAAGCGGGAAAACAGCAGATTGTGTTTCGACGGATCGACGGCCGTTATGCCCAGCACGAAGCACACCGCGCTGTTGGCGGCGCTGCCGCGGCCCTGGCAGAGGATGCCGCGCCCCTGCGCGAACGCCACGATATCGTGGACGGTGAGGAAATAGGGCGCATAGCCGGCCTTGGCGATGATGCGGAATTCGTCGGCCAGCAGCGCCATCAGCTTCGGCGGAATCCCCTCCGGCCAGCGTTCGCGGGCCTTTTGCAGGGTGAGCGTTTCCAGCCATCCTTGCGGACTGTAACCGGGCGGCACCGGTTCGTTGGGATATTCATAACGTAGCTGATCGAGGCTGAAATCAACACGGGCAAGCAGCCGGGCCGGCGCCTGCAGCGCCTGCGGGAAATCGCGGAACAACCGGGCCATGTCGGCAGCGGATTTCAGGTGACGCTCGGCATTGGCGGCCAGCCGCGTGCCGGCACTCTCCAGCGTTGCGCCCATGCCAATGCAGCGGATCACGTCGTGCAGCGGGCGTTGTGCCGGCGTGGCATAGAGCGGGGCGTTGAGCGCCAGCAGCGGCACATTGGCGGCATCAGCCACCGCACTGAGTGCGGCCAGCCGCCGGCGATCGCTGCCACCATGATGCAGCATCGTGCCCTGCCACAGCCGATCGGGGCAGGCCCGCGCCAGTTCGGCAAGACGGCCCTGCTGGGCACCTGTTGGCGGCATTGTTTGTTGGCCGCCGTCCGGCGGCAGGGCAATGAGCAGCAGGCCGCTTGAATGTTCGATCAAGTCGGAAAGATGCAGGATGCAATCCCCCTTCTCCGCCCGCCGGTTGCCGGTGGTGAGCAGGCGGGTGAGCCGCCCCCAGCCGTGGCGATGCGCCGGATAGGCGATCACATCCGGCGTGCCATCGGCGAACACCAGCCGTGCGCCGACCGCCAGCTTGAACGGCGGCAGTTCGGTGCCGGCCTCCTTGGCGGCTTCGGCCAGTTCCCGCACGGCCACATGGGCGCGCACCACGCCGGCCACCGTGTTCTTGTCGGCAATGCCGATGCCGCAATGGCCGAGTGCCAGCGCCGTCTCCACCATCGCCGCCGGGCTCGACGCGCCTTCCAGGAAGGAGAAATGCGTCGCCGTGCCCAGTTCGGCGAAACCCGTCGGCGTCGCCATCATGCGAACAGGCCGTGCAGATACCAGCGCGGCGGGCCGGGTTCGCGATCGTAGAGGCCGTGGCGGAACAGCCAGTAGCGCCGGCCATCGGCGGCCTCGACGCGCCAGTAATCCCGCGTCAGCCCGGCGCCATCCTTCCTTCGCCACCATTCCGCAGCGATGCGTTCGGGGCCTTCGTGGGCGGTCACGTCATGCACACGGGCGCGCCAGCGGAAGCGGCGCGGCGGGCCATCGGGCACTTCGGCGAGCACCTCGATCGGCTGTGGCGGATCGAACAGGCGAATGGGGCGGGCGGGCGGCTCGCCGGGGGCGGGGCTGGGCCAGTTCATTGCTGCACTGGCGGCAAACGGCAGGTCGAAACTCGCCTGTTCGGGAATGTGCGTGTCGGCCTGGACCAGCCGGCGGATGCGCCCGCGCCCCAATCGGGCGGTGAGGCGATCAACCAGTTCGGCCAATTGGGTTTCGGCGAGCTGGCCGCCCTCCAGCCCCAATTGCGTCTCATCAAGCGCGTGGGTGACCGGCACAGCGAGGCGCACCAGATCATAGCCGAAGCCGGGATCGAGCGGATCGTTGAGCGCGGCGATGCGTTCATCGAACAGGCGCAACAGCACGGCGGAATCGCGTTGCGGTTCCGCAGTTTCCACCGCGACATGCGCGACATGGCCATCGGCGCGATAGAGCGCCAGCGCGAACAGCCGCCCGCCGACCCCCCGCGCGCCCATCTGGACGGCGCAGCGCAGCAGAAGCTTCTCAAGCGTGGCACGCACCGCATCGGTGGTGGCGATGGGCTGGGCGAAGCGCTGCTGGGCAACGATCTCGGCCACCAGCAGACGTGGATCAAGCGGTTGCGGCGCGGCCTCGGTCAGCGCATCGAGCGCGGCCAGCAGCGCCTCGCCAAAGCGCGCGGCGACGGCGGCGCGCGGCAGCTTCGCCACCTCGCCCACGCACTTCAACCCGGCGCGGCGCAAGGCGATCTGCACCGGTTCCTGATCGGACAGGGCGGCCAGCGGCAGATCGACAACGCGGCTCTGGCCAAAGCGGGCCAGCGCCATGGCGGCGGCCGGCGTGGCAGCGAGGGCATGGCGGGCCGTGAAGCCCAGCCGTTCCAGCCGCGTCATCACGTCCGCGATCAGGCTGGCTTCGCCGCCGAACAGATGGGCGCAGCCGCTGATATCGATCAGCAAGCCGTGCGGCGGGGCGGCAGCGACCATGGGGGACCAACGGGTGGCGCCATCCGCCAGCCAATCGAGGCAGGCCGCATCGCCGGCCGGATCATGGGGGACAACGCGCACGCCCGGCAGCACCGCCCGCGCATCGGCAAGCGCCAGGCCGGGGTGCAGGCCCTCAGCCGCAGCGGCCGGGCAGCAGGCGCGGATGATCTGGCGGCCACGATCATTGGCGACAAGGACGATGGGTTCAGGCGGCGCGGATTGCTGCCGGGCGAGGCGTTCGGTTGGCAACCACGGCAGGCACACGGCCAAGATGCGGCGGCTTGAGACAGGGGGGGCGCCGGCCAAAGGCAGCGCCGATGGGGATGGCACGCTCGATGACGGTAGTGGCGGGCAGGAAACGGCGGCGGTCACGATCCCACTCCAGTTCTTGTGTCATATCGGCAGGGCCGCCGCGCTGGCGCTCAAGGCTGAGCACCAGGCGCGGCGGGCCGGGGGCATTGCCGGCAAGGCGGCGGGACGGGGCGTGGGCGGCGCGCCAGCGGGTAAGGGCCGCCGACGGCCGGGGCGGGCCAGCACGCAACAACAGGGTGAACACGCCGGACGCGGCGGCGGCCAATTGCAGCCGGCGCGTCACGGTCAGATCGACGGCGCTCGCACTGCCGGCCTCGATCACCAGGCAGGCCAACGCCGCACAGCGCTGTGCTTCAGCCGCCGCGCGCAGCATCGGCACCGCGCCGCCGGCCTGCACCAGCCACAATCGCCCCGGATCACCGCCCAGTTCGGCAAGGCCCGCGCCATACAACCGGCCATCGTCGCCTTGACGGTCAGCGAGCCACAGGATCGGCCCGGCCCGCGCGCTGGCCAGCGCCAGCATCAGCGCCAAAGGCGTGGCCGCCGGCCCGTAGATTTCGTGACACCCCGCCAGCGCCAAACCGCCGCCGAGAGCCGAATCGACACGGCCGGCAGCAAGCGCAACCCGCCCGGCAACAGCCGGAACACGGGCGGACACGGGCGGCACCAGGCGGACGACAGACGGCAACGGAACGACTCACTTATGACAATTTGTTCTTTCTTTGTTCCAATTGCCGTCAGCCGCCCTGCAGAGTCAAGCGAGCGGCATTCTATCGCGCCTTGGCCGCCGCCTCGCGCACCAGCAGGATGCGGTCCTGGCCGAAATACATGTCGTCGCCGCCCACATAGAATGTCGGGCTGCCAAAGCCGCCGCGCGCGATCAGTTCGTCGGTGTTGGCGCGCAGCTTGGCCTTCAGTTCCGGCGCGTCCGCCCGTTCCAGCGCGGCCGCATCCAGCCCACCGGCCGCCGCCGCCTCGGCCAGCACATCTGCCTGAGAAATATCGCGATCTTCGCCCCAATAGAGCTGGAAGATGCGCCGCGCGACGGCCTCGCACTGGCCCGTTTCGTCGGCCACCAGGCACAGGCGCATGGCCCGCGCGCTGTTGACCGGGAAGATGCTGGGCGTCCACTTGATCGACAGGCCGGAACGGCGGATCCAGTCGTGCATGTCCTTGGTGAAATAGCGCGCCTTGGGCACCACCGGCTTGGAGCGCATCTCATACACGCTGGGGTTCACCGTGTTGAACACGCCGCCCACCAGGAACGGTCGCCAGACAATATCGAACCCGTCTTCCGCCGCCGCCTTCACCAGCGCCTCGAAGCCCAGATAGGTCCACGGGCTCGAACAATCGAAGAAGAATTCCACCTGTGCCGTCATGACCCTCTCCCCAAACGCTGCTTTGCGGTTACTGTGGGGCCATGATGCATCGTTTCAAACCGGTCTTTTTGCTGGCACCGCTGGCAGCGTTGCTGATTGCGGCGGCGCCCAGCACCATGACAGGCGCCGCGCCCGGCCGTGCCGACCGGCTGGCACAGGCCGCCGCGCTGGTGGATGCTGGCAAACCTGCCGAAGCCCTCGCCGTCCTCGATCCGCTGCTGGCCGAATCCGATCTGCCGGCCGACAAGGGCCAGGTGGAAGGCCTGCGCAGTTTTGCGCTGGCCCGGATCGGCAAGTTCGCCGAAGCCCGCGCCGCCATCGAGTTGGCGGTGGACTCAGCGCTCAATCCCACCCCGCTTCTGCTGCGCCAATTGTTCGTGCTGCGCGCCATCACCGGCGATGTGAACGGCGCGGCGCAAACGCTGCAGCTGGTCGCCGAATCCAATCCGAAATGGCTGGCCGAACTGCCGCATGAACTGATCGCCGATGTGCAACGCACCACCGCCAGCGACGAACAGCGCAGCTTTGATCTGTCCTATACACTGGTCGCCGCCGGTTATGCGCCGCCCGACGAGACGGTGAGCGATGGCGACGCCTTGCGCCTCGCCGTGATTGCCGGCCTGGCCAAGCGCGACCGCCTGGAGGATGCCAAGCCGATCATCGCCGCGCTGATCAACACCGCCAACATTGCCCGGCTGGCCATCGATCGCCGCTACCAATCGCTGTGGCCGGTGCTGGAAGCCCGGCTCGGACCCGGTGCCGATACCGCCGATGCCGCCTTCATTGCCGCCGCCGAGCAGAAGCTGGCCGCCAGCCCGCAATCCATCGTGGCGCGTGCCGGCGTCGCCGAAGCGCTCAACATCGCCAGCAAGGAACCGGAAGCGCTGGAGCGCATCAAGGACATCGGCGCCACCCCAGAAGCGCTGGCCAAGATGACCAACCGCGAGCTGTGGACATTGAACCTGAAGGCCGCGCTGCTCAACGATGCCGGCCGCACCGATGAAGCGCTGGCCGTGCTCAACAGCGTGGCCGCGCTGCCCGCCGAAGGCCGGCCCAATACCCTGGCTTTCCGCATCATCGCGGCCGACATGGCCGAAGAAGCCGGCCGACATGGTGATGCACTCGCGCGGGTGGCTGCGGCCGACAGCGCCGATCTGAACGACTATGGCAAACAGGCGCTGGCCGGGATCCGGGTGTGCGCGCTGGCCCGTTCCGGCAAAATAGCCGAAGCGCAGAAGATCGCGCTCCCCGCCGGCTGGACGAAGGAGGGCAACAACCGCGCCCTGCAAGCCGCCTTCTCCTGCCTTGGCCGGCTCGATGCCGCCGCTGCCGTGCTGATCAAACGGCTGGACGACGAAAGCAGCCGCGACGATGCGCTATTCGAACTGCAGCCGTTCCTGGTGGGCGACCGCCCGAACGCGCCCGACAAGTTGACCAAGGCTGCCTTGCGCGCCCTGAAGGCCCGGCCCGACGTGAAGGCGGCCTTCCTGAAATATGGCCGTGATCTACCGGCCACGGTGGCCCCGCCGCGTTAACGCCGGAACCGATCGCGCAGTTCGAACTTCAGCACCTTGCCGGCCGGGTTGCGCGGCAGGGCCGTGACGATTTCCAGCCGGGTCGGCAGCTTGTAGCGGGCCAGCCGCTCGGTAGCCCAGGCGCGCAGGGTTTCAAGATCGAGGCTCTGCCCCGGCTTAAGCGCCGCCACGGCGGTGACGCTTTCGCCCCATTTTTCATTGGGTTCGCCAAAGATCGCGACTTCAGCGATGGCGGGGTGATCATAGAGCACGGCCTCCACTTCGGCCGGGTAGATATTCTCGCCGCCGCTGATGATCATGTCTTTCAGGCGGTCGCAGATATAGAGGAAGCCGTCGTCATCGAGATAGCCGATGTCGCCCGAATGGAACCAGCCTTCGGCATCGATGGCGGCCGCGGTGGCTTCCGGCTTGTTCCAGTAACCGCGCATGATGTTGGGGCCGCGCATGATGACTTCGCCGCGCTCGTTCGGCCCCAGCGGGGTGCGGCCATCTTCGGCGACGATGCGCAGATCGACGAAGAACATCGGCTTGCCGGCCGAACCCAGCTTGGCCAGCGCGAAATCCGGGCCCAGATAGGTGCCCGACGGCGCGGTTTCAGTGAGGCCATAGCCTTGGTTCATCGGGATGCCGCGCGCGTTGTACAGCCGCAGCAACGGTTCCGGCACCGGCGCGCCGCCGCACATGATGACGCGCAAGGACGACAGATCGGCCGCTTCAAAATCCGGCTGCTGGGCGACAAACAGCAGCATAGCCGGCACCGCGAAGGTAGTGGTAACGCGATATTCCCGCACATCCGCGATAAAGCGCGCCGGATCAAAGGCGCGGTGCAGCACGACATGCCCGCCCTTCTGCCAGCAGCTCAAGGGCGTGACGTTGAGGCCGCCGATATGGAACAGCGGCGCCATCACCAGGCTCACGTCTTTTTCGGAGATATCGGCGCCCAGCGCGCCGTTGATGTTGGCCCACCAGAAATTGCCGTGGGTGAGCATGGCACCCTTGGGCCGGCCAGTGGTGCCCGATGTGTACATGATCACCGCCACATCATCCTCGGCGGTTTCCACCCGATCAGCCAATGGCGCTGAATCGCCGACGAATTCCGCAATCGGCTGCCAGCCGTCTGCCTGGCCATCGGCGGACAGGAAACGCCGGCAGCACAGGCGGTCGCGCACGCTGTCGATCACCGGGCGGTGCGGGCCATCCACCACAAGCGTGTGCACCCCGGCATCGTTGATGATGTAATCCAGTTCCGGCCCCGTCAGGCGGAAGTTCAACGGCACGAAGATGGCGCCCAGCCGCGCGGCGGCAAATAGCAGATCGAAATAGAGCGGATTGTTGAGACCCAGATAGCCCACCCGGTCACCCCGGCAGATTCCGCCGGTCTTCAGTGCCGTGGCCAACCGGTTCACGGCATCGCCCATCTCGCGATAGCTACGGGTGGCGCCTTCGAAGGTGAGGGCCGGCCGGTCCGGCGTTTGCTGCACCCGCCGGCTGAACCAGCTGTTCAATCCGATATCGGCCTTGGTCATGTTCGCTCCCCGGAATTTTATCTTTTGATGCTGGCTGCAACGCATGCGGTCAATATGTGGCGGCAAAGTCGATCGCGGCCAGATGCGCGGCCTGCTCTGCCGGTGACAGGAAACTGCCGGTAAAGCTGTTGCGGGCGAGCGTGATGATCTCGTCACGCGTCAGGTCAAGTGCGTCGGCCACGGCGACGAAATTGGCGTTCACATAGCCGCCAAAGTACGCCGGATCGTCGCTGTTCACCGTCGCCTTCAACCCGGCCTGCAGCATGCGGCGCAGCGGGTGCTGCGTGAGGTCGTTCACCACGCAGAGCTTCAGGTTGGACAGGGGGCAGACCGTCAGAGTCAGCCCGTCGCTGACAATGCGCTGCACCAGCGCAGCGTCTTCCAGCGCCCGGTTGCCGTGATCGATGCGGTCCACCTTCAGCACATCCAGCGCCTGCCAGACATAATCAGGCGGCCCTTCCTCGCCGGCATGGGCGACGATCTTGAGGCCCCTACCGCGGGCGCGGGCGAAGACGCGGGCGAACTTCTCCGGCGGGTGGCCGACTTCACTCGAATCCAACCCGACACCGTGAATGAGCGACAGATAAGGCAGCGCCTCGTCCAGCGTCGCCTCGGCGTTTGCTTCCGGCAGATGGCGCAGGAAGCACATGATCAGCCGGGACGTGATCCCGCGCTCCTCTGCCTCGGCCAGCGCGCGGGCGATGCCGCCAACCACATTGGCAAAGGGCACGCCGCGCGCCGTGTGGCCCTGCGGATCGAAGAAGATCTCGACATGGCGCACGCCATCGGTGGCGGCGCGGTCGAGATAGGCTGTCGTCAGATCGAAGAAATCCTGCTCCGTCAGCAGTACCGCCATGCCCTGATAGTAGATGTCGAGGAAATCCTGGAGGTTGGAGAAATCATAGGCGGCACGGATCGCTTCCACACTGTCAAACACGAGGCTGACGCCATTGCGCTGCGCCAGCGAAAACATCATCTCCGGCTCCAGGCTGCCTTCAATGTGCAGGTGCAGCTCGGCCTTGGGCAGGCCGGCGATGAAGGCGGCACGGGCCTCGCGCGAAGCAAATCCGGTCATTTCCCCAAGCCCTCGATCGGCGCCAGGATCACGTCGGCGGCCGGCTTGTGGGCACGGATTTCGGCAGACGTCAGCCCGTCAATCTCGTGCGGGAACACCAGCCAGTCGTTGCTTTCGTGGATGAAATAATCCGGTTTCAGCTCCGTCTGGTTGCGCGCCGGCTTGTACCACACGGTGGCGATGCGGATATCGGCTGGCATGTTGGCGCGACAGCGCGCCCTGAGTTCAGTCAGCACCGCCTCGATGCTGCGGCCTGAATCGAACACGTCA
>NZ_JAUMBI010000174.1:0-6041 GCF_032115815.1 Sandarakinorhabdus sp. | reverse complement strand
ACCGAACGCGATGAATTGCAGGCGATCCCGGCCGGGGACGAGATGTACGCGATCGCGCAGGAAGAGCTGGCCAGCATCACTGCGCGGCTGCCGGCCGCCGAGCGCGCGCTGGCACTGAAGCTGTTGCCGCGTGATGCCGCCGATGATCGTTCCGCCGTGCTGGAAATCCGCGCCGGGACGGGCGGGGACGAGGCCGCGCTGTTCGCCGGCGATCTTGCCAGAATGTATGAACGTTATTCAGCAAACCACGGCTGGCGCTGGGAAATCCTTTCGGCCAGTTCATCTGATATCGGCGGATTCAAGGAGATCATCGCCAGCGTGTCCGGCGCCGGGGTGTTTGCGCGGCTGAAGTTCGAAAGCGGCGTGCACCGCGTGCAACGCGTGCCGGCCACCGAAGCCGGCGGCCGCATCCACACCAGCGCGGCTACCGTTGCCGTGCTGCCGGAAGCCGAGGATGTGGACGTCGCCATCGACGAGAAGGATCTGCGCATCGACGTGTATCGTGCGTCCGGCGCCGGCGGCCAGCACGTGAACGTGACCGACAGCGCCGTGCGCATCACCCATATCCCCACCGGCGTGGTTGTGGCCGTTCAGGATGAACGCAGCCAGCACAAGAACAAGGCCAAGGCGCTGAAATTGCTGCGCACCCGTCTGTTCGATGCCGAACGCGAACGCCTGGCCAGCACCCGCAGCGCCGATCGCAAGGCAATGGTTGGCAGCGGCGACCGGAGCGAACGCATCCGCACCTACAATTTCCCGCAAGGCCGCGTGACGGACCATCGCATCAACCTCACCCTGCATCGTTTGCCGGAAATCCTCGCCGGCGGCGGCCTTGATGAACTGGTCACCGCGCTGATTGCCGAAGACGAAGCGGCGCGCCTGGCGAGTTTGGGGTGATCCGCACCATCGATGCCCTCAATGCCGCTGCCGCCCGCATCGGCGGAGAGACGCCGCGTCTGGATGCCGAAGTGCTCCTGGCCCATCATCTCGGCTGTTTACGAGGCGACCTTTTACTGAATCCGGATCGCAACTTCGAACCGCAAGATTATGAAAAACTGATCGAACGTCGCACCAGCGGTGAACCGGTTGCCCACATTACCGGCACCCGCGAATTCTGGTCACTCACCTTGAAGGTCAGTCCCGATGTGCTGATCCCGCGCCCGGACACGGAGACACTGGTCGAAGTGGCGCTCAAGCTCTGCGCTCGCCCACCAGTCCGCATTCTCGATCTGGGTACCGGTTCCGGTGCGCTGCTGCTGGCTGCCTTGAGTGAATGGTCAACTGCGACCGGCCTTGGCATTGATGGCAGCCCGGCGGTCCTGGCCGTGGCGCAGGAAAATGCCCAATCCACCGGCCTTGATGGCCGGACCAGCTTCCGGCTCGGCGACTGGGGGAAGGGGCTGGATGAACGCTTCGATCTGATCCTCAGCAATCCGCCCTATATCGCTGAAACTGAACACCTCTCTGAAGAAGTGCGCACCTTTGAGCCGGCCAGCGCCCTGTTCGCCGGGGCCGACGGCCTCGACGATTATCGCCGCATCCTGCCGCAACTGCCCGGCCTGCTGAACCCCGGCGGGCTTGCGGTCGTGGAAATCGGCCACACCCAAGGCCCGGCGCTGCTGGCCATGGCGGCTGACCACGGCTTCACCGCCAGCCTGCACCGGGATCTGGCGGGCCGCGATCGCTGTGTTGCGCTAAACGTCCCGACGCTCAAGCCGGCGACCTGACCAGATCAGTACCTGCGGCACGCCGTTCACTTGTGCCTCAAAACGCAGCCGTTCCGGGCTGTTGGCCGGATCAGCCGGTACGAAATCCACCTTGCCGGTGCGACGCAGGAGACCGGCACCGCCCAGATAGAGTTGGTCGCCCCGCGCCACGATACTGACGCCGCCAATCCACGGATCATCGCTTTGATAATGGCCGGCCAGCGCCGCAATTTCGGGCGTGGTGGCGGGCAGGGGCGCATTCACCCCTGATCGCACGAAGCGCCGGCTGCCATGATCCAGCGCGATCACCGCCTTTTCGCGCCGCACCGCCACCAGTGGCCACTCCACCAGCCCCGGATGTGCTGTCACGAACAGGCCGCCACCTTCCGCCTGAAGTGGAACCCGCGCGCCATCCAGCACAACAACCAGGCCGGGCAAAATATCGAGCTGGGTCTGGCCATCACTGTAGCTGCCCACATAATCGCCGGCATCGCCGGGCAAGCCACCCAGGGCCGGCGGCGCGGGGATGGCAGCGCCGGCCGCTGCCGCGCGCAGCGCCCGCAGCGCATAGAGCGTGATCAGCCGCGGCCGATAATTCATGCCGCCCACCGCGCAGCTGGCAAAGGCACCCAGGCCCGCCGCCGCGTCAACATGGAAAGACGAGGAAAAACACACCATGCCGCCGGTGTGGTGCAAAAGCGGCCGGCCTTCATCGGTGCGGTGCATAAGGCCCAGGCCATAGGTTTCGGCGGGGCTCGCCGGATCCTGCACCACCGGGTTTTCCAGCCACAACCGCGCCTGCACATCAGTGAGCAATGGCGCGCCCTTGCCCTGACCAACCGCGATCAGGAAGTTCAGATACTTCGCCATGTCGGCCAGCGGTGCCGCCACCGAACCGGCGGCCAGATTGGCATCCACCCACGGCGCCGGCGCCAGCGCCATGCCGGGCAGCACCGGCCGATCAGGCCGCAAGGGGCTGTAACTGGCGGGATAGCGGCTGCGATCGCGCCACTGGATGGCACCGCGCGTGTTGGTCATGCCCAGCGGCTTGCACACGCGCTCCTCGATGATCTGCTTTACCGGCTTGCCCTCAATGCGGGACAGGGCCTGGCCAACCAGATCATAGCCGGTGTTGCTGTAGCTCCAGCCCTTGCCGGCGTTGAAACCCCGCCACAATTTCTCGCCCAGTGCCGGCGCGAAATCCGGCAGGCCGGTGGTGTGATCGAGCAGGCCGCGCAGTGTGAAGGGCCCGCCCGATGAAACGCCGGGCAACTGGGCTTCGGGCAGATGCTGGCGCAGTTCATCATCCAGCGTCAACTTGCCCTCCGCCTGCAGCGACAGGCAGGCCAGCGCCAGGAAGCTCTTGGAAATGCTGCCGATCTGCCACAGCTCATCGCCGATGAGCGGCTGCGTC
The DNA here is from genome assembly GCF_032115815.1 of Sandarakinorhabdus sp. Lineage (GTDB taxonomy): Bacteria > Pseudomonadota > Alphaproteobacteria > Sphingomonadales > Sphingomonadaceae > Sandarakinorhabdus. The sequence goes on along the minus strand of NZ_JAUMBI010000174.1, from coordinate 2,921 downwards.
TCGCGATAATCGCGGGTGCCGGAAAGGATGGTGAAGGGGCGCCCACCGGCCACCACCACCATGCCCATCGCCGGCAGGCCATAATGCCGGCGGTGCGCTTCCAGATAGGCGGCAACAGCTTCCAGTGCGCGGGCTTCCGCCGCAGAGGCGCCCGGCGCAATCAGCGTGGCATTGGCCGCCCCGGCCAGCGATGCACCGGCCGCCCCGGCCAGAAACAGACGACGATCAATGGTCTTGGCAATCGGCATTGCACTTCTCCCCGGCCGCACTGTGCAAGGGCAGGGCCGCACCCGTCAACGGCGTTCGGCGGCCTTCACTTGTTGCCAGAGCACTTCCTGGGCATCGAGCGGCAGCGAAGGGAAAACTGGACCGGCCAGCGCCTCCATGGCGCGGAATCGCCGTTCGAACTTGGCATTGCCGGCGCGCAGGGCGGCTTCCGGATCAATACCATGGCGGCGGGCAAGATTGGCGAGCACGAACAGCACGTCGCCCATCTCCTCGGCACGGTGGGCGTCATCAGTAGCGGTGTCTAACTCGGCCAGTTCCTCGTCCAGCTTGGCGCGCACGCCGGCCACATCGGGCCATTCAAAGCCAACGCGCGATGCGCGCGCCTGCAGCTTTTCGGCGCGCATCAGGGCGGGCAGGGCCGTCGCAACCCCGTCCAGTGCCGAAACCGGCATTTCAGGCGCGCCGGCAGCAGCGCGTTCTTCGGCCTTGATGCGTTCCCATTCATCCTTCTGGGCCACGGCATCGGCGGCGCGGGTGCCATCACCAAAGATGTGTGGATGGCGACGCTCCATCTTTTCGCAGAGCGCGGTCACGACATCAGCCAGGGCGAAATGCCCGGCTTCCTCGGCCATGCGGCTGTGAAAGACGACCTGGAACAGCAGATCGCCCAGTTCTTTCTTCAATTCCGCCATGTCCCGCAGCGCAATCGCTTCGGCAACCTCATAGGCTTCCTCGATCGTGTACGGCGCGATCGTGTCGAAATCCTGGGCCAGATCCCACGGACAGCCGTGCTCCTTGTGGCGCAGAGCGGCCATGATATTCGCAAGGCGATCGAGCGAGAGCGTTTGCATACCGCTTCACTGCCGCAGTGCCGGCTGGGTTTCAATCGGTTCGCACTGGGCGGGGGAACATCACGCCGTGCCAGCAATGCCCGATAGGTTTGCCTGATAATATATATTATGTTTAATCAGAACCGAGGCTACAAGCGACCCCTTGGCGAAAACCCTGCAACCGCCTAACCCTGCACCGATGGATGCCGCCAATCAAATGCCACAGGCCGCCGATCTTTACGGCGACATTGAACGCACACCGGCGACACGCTGGCGCGATTATCTTCCTGGTTTGATGGTCGCCGTGTTGGCCACGCTGGCGGCGGCATCGCTTGCCGATCGTTATGGCGCACCGCTCACGCTGCTGGCGCTGCTGATCGGCCTCGCCATGAACTTCCTCTCGGCCGATCGGCGGCTCACGCCGGGTCTCACGCTGGCAAGCCGTGAATTGCTGCGCTGGGCCATCGTGCTGGTGGGTGCTCGCATTACGCTGGAACAGATCGTGGCGCTGGGCCCGCAATCGCTGCTGGCGGTGGTCGCCATCGTTGGCATCACCATTGGTGCCGGCGTGCTGGCGGCACGAAGCCTTGGATTTTCTTCGGCTTTCGGCACATTGTCGGGCGGTGCCGTGGCAATTTGCGGGGCTTCAGCAGCCATGGCCTTGTCCGCCACACTCAGTGAGCGACGGGTGCGCCAGGCCGAACTCACCCTCGTACTCGTCGGCACCTCGACGATGAGCAGCGCCGCCTTGATTCTCTATCCAGCGATCTGTGAGTTGTTCAATCTGAACGACTTGCAGGCCGGTTTCGTGCTTGGCGCCTCGATCCACGACGTCGCACAGACTTTGGGCGCCGGCTATGCCTTTTCCGGGCCCGCTGGTGAAACCGCCACCATTGTCAAACTGGCCCGCGTCGCGTTGCTGGCGCCGGTGCTGGCACTGGTCGCGCTGGCCTTTCCGCAGCCGCTGAAGATCAGTGGCGGCAAGCGTGCGGCGCCGTTGCTGCCATGGTTCGTGGTGGGATTCTTCGTGGTGGCAGGCATCAACTCAACTGGCATCATCCCGGCGCAAGCCTCTGGATTTGCAGCTGATATGTCGAGCTGGATGCTGGCAGTTTCGGTTGCGGCGACTGCCATCCGCTCGCCATTGGGCGAGATCTTGAAGGCCGGGCCCAAACCGCTGTTGGTTGGCATAGCCGCGAGCCTCACCAGTCTGGCGGCAGCGCTCGGGTTTGCGGTCCTGGCGCTATAGCGTGATCACCTGCCCGTCAAAGCCCGGTTCCACGCCGGGCTGCAGTTCGGCGCGCAGCGTTTCATAGTCCATCGATTGGTCCATGTGGGTGAGCACCGCCCTGCCCGGCCGGCGCTTCTCGATCCAGTCCAGCGTCTGTTCCAGATGGGTGTGCGTCGGGTGCGGCTCGCGGCGCAGGGCATCGACCACCCACAGATCAAGACCGGTCAACGCGGCATCGGCGCGGCCATCAAAGTCTTTGACATCAGTGGAGTAGGCAAAGCTCTTAGCAGCATGATCGAAGCGCACGCCGGTCGATTCAATGTCCCCGTGCAGCTGCGGGAAGGGAGTGATGCACAGATCACCCAGCATCACCGGTTGTTCGAAATCATGTGCCGTGCAGGTGGCGGGATAGCCGGCGGCGCCGAAGAACACATAATCAAATCGCGATTTCAGCACCGAGAACGTCGCCGGACTGGCCCACACGTCCACCGGGCGGCGCATGGCGTGGAAGACCTGGCGCAAATCATCGATGCCGTGGGCGTGATCGGCATGGTCATGGGTGATGATAACCGCATCAAGGTGAGCGACCCGGGCGGAAAGCAATTGTTCCCGCAAATCCGGCCCGCAATCGA
>NZ_JAUMBI010000173.1:0-12131 GCF_032115815.1 Sandarakinorhabdus sp. | reverse complement strand
CACAGCCTCCCAAGCCATGGTAAGACATTGATTCAGAAATCATCCAGAAACGCAACTGTAATGCTAGCTTCCAAATTCAAAGTCTCAGAAATTTCTATATGAAGACAGTATGGCCGAGACGAGCCTTCGCAAATCCATTTCAAGCTCCCCTCTGCTTTTGGCCTGTTCGCTGATCCCAATTGATGCACAGAAAATGAGCCTAGCGTCGTCTCGAGGTGCGCTGCACCCAGCCGCTTGCAACGCTCGAAAGATAACGTCCTCAATCGCCCTATCCATTGCGTTGAAAAGTTGACTAAATTCATGTCTGCGCGTGTCTAACAATTCCAATCTATGTGGGCTTCCAATAGCCGCATCAAACGCCCGTCCGTGCTTTGCCATAAGTGCATTGGATATGCGGTCAACAAGGCTCCCTTTCTCCTCAAGGGCAGTAATGACGCCGGATTGCATGTCGCTTGCCAATCGAGATGCGACGGCAGAAAAAACTGCCATCTTATCAGGGAAGTAAGCGTAAAGTGTCGCCTTGGAGACGGCACTAGCAGCAGCGATTGCTTCCATCGTAGCTGATCTCAGACCAACCTGCGCAAACAGGCTCTCGGCAGCGTCAAGAATGCGATCGCGCCTGGCGGTCTTCGCGCGGGCTATGGGTTTTGGGTCATCGTCGCGGGTCATAGCCTCTTGATAGGTTCCCGTCTTGACATCTGCAACCGACTAAACAATCGTATCATACGATAATCGTTTAAAACGTATGATTCTGAGGATGCCGCTATGCAAGAACGGGTACTGGTCACGGGAGCAAACGGCTTTATTGCCTCGCACATCACCAAGCTGCTGCTGGAGCAGGGGTTCGCCGTTCGGGGGACGGTGCGTAATCCGAGCAATTTAGAGGCAGTCGGCTTTTTGAAAGCATTGCCAAGTGCTGGTAATCTGGAGCTTGTTTCAGCGGACTTGAACGATGAGGGGGCTTTTTCAAGTTATACGGAAGATGTGGATTATGTAATTCACGCTGCAAGCCCATTTTTTATTGACGTCGAAGACGTTGAGCGGGATCTGGTTCGACCAGCGGTGCGGGGCACAGTTTCGGCGTTGGAAGCAGCCGCAAAGTCCACCCGCGTCAAGCGTGTTATACTCACTTCGTCGATGGCTGCTGTCACCGATGCGCCCGATGACAGGGTGTTGACCGAAGCCGATTGGAACGAAAAATCCTCTGCAAAGCGCAATCCCTACTATTATTCAAAGACCCAAGCTGAACGAGCAGCCTGGGCTTTCATCAACCGCGATAATATTGGCTTTGATCTCGTTGTTATAAATCCGTTTATGGTTGCTGGGCCTTCGCTAAGCACCGGCATCAGCACGTCTAACCAGCTCTTCATTGACATCGCCAACGGTCAATATCCTGCCTTGATGGCGCTCAACTGGGGGTTTGTTGATGTTCGAGATGTGGCTCAGGCTCACGTGCGAGCAATGACTGCACCGAACGCCAAAGGGCGCTACATCTGCTCGGCAGGTAATATGGATATGCACCAGATCACGGACATTATGAGATCCGCGGGTGTGCGGGGCAAACTTCCCTTTTTCGATATGAGTGGGCAGCTTGGCACGGCAGCGATGAAGCTTCTCTCACATTTTCAGCCGAGTGGCATTGGAAGCTATCTAAGAACGCACCTTGGAAGCGTGCCACATTTTGAAAATAGCAAAATTCGCCGCGACTTGGGCATCGAGTTTCGAGATGTCGAAGAGACCATATGTGACACAGTTAATGACCTCATCGAGTGGGGGCACTTATCTGTTTGAACGTACTCACGCCGTTTGTGACGGCCTTCATAGCGAAGGCCGCCAAATTTTAGGTCCGGCGCTGACAGTGTGATCGAGCGGTGCATCTTGTGCGTTTGACGATCGTCAAAATGATTACGACCAAGCTTAAAGGGAGCAAGGCCATGGATTTTGCAGGCAAGCGTGCCGTCATCACCGGCGCGGCTTCAGGCATCGGCAAGGCGCTGGCGCAGGAACTGGTTGCGCGAGGGGCACACATTGTAATGGCCGATATTACGCAGGAACCGTTGGAGGCAGCCGCCCAGGAACTCGGCCAAGCGGCAGCGTGGCTGGTCTGCGACGTGTCCGATCATGCCGCAGTCGAGGCGCTGGCGGCCTTCGTGCAGGAAAAGCTGGGTGGCTGTGATCTTGCCTTTGCCAATGCCGGAGTGATCATGAGCGGGCGGGCCGTGCGCGCCACGCCTGCCGAGATCGACTGGCTGCTGGGAATTAACGTGCGGGGAACTTGGTCGACCGCTTCGGTGTTCACCACGCTGATGGCCGCACAACCCGAAGGTGGCCACCTAGTCCTCACCGGATCGGAGCATTCGCTCGGCATGCAGCATGCGGGTTCGGGCATATACACCGCCTCCAAGCATGCAGTGCTCGGCCTTGCAGACGTGATGCGGGCGGAGGCCCCCGCCAATATCAAGGTCAGCGTGCTGTGCCCCGGTGTCGTCGGCACAGCCCTCAACGACCAGCCCCGTCCCGGTCGTCTGCCAGAGCGGCGGCGCGATCCGATAAGCGCGCATGTCATGGCGCGCGGTATGACGGCAAATGAAGCAGCAAGTCGCACGCTTGCTGGAGTGGCGGCAGGAGAGTTCTTCATCGTTACCCATCCCCATTCGCTCAAGGCAGCACAGGCCCGGCTTGCCGAACTTGAACAGGCCTACGCGCGTCAGGCACCTTGGTTCGAAGGTGCGGAAAAGTGGGACATCAACGTAATCAGTGCGGACATTCTGGCGGGACAGGAAAACAAGGCATGAAATACACATCTCTTGGTCGCACCGGCCTCAATGTCTCGCGCCTATGCCTTGGCTGCATGAGCTTCGGCGAGCCAGATCGCGGTCGCCACGAATGGTCCCTTCCTGAGGAACCAAGCCGCGAGATCATCCGCAAAGCGGCAGAGGCTGGGATCAACTTCTTTGATACTGCCAATGAATATTCGGCAGGATCGTCGGAGGAGATACTCGGGCGTGCGCTGCGCGATTTCACCCGCCGCGACGAGATCGTTGTGGCCACCAAGGCCTTTGCGCCGTGGCGCAAGGCACCCAACGCTGGCGGCCTGTCGCGCAAGGCACTGTTCCAGGCGATAGATGACAGCCTGCAGCGGCTCGGTATGGACTACGTGGATCTCTACCAGGTCCACCGCTGGGACCCGCAGACGCCGATCGAAGAGACGATGGAGGCGCTGCACGACATCGTGAAGGCAGGCAAGGTCCGCTACATCGGCGCCTCCTCGATGCACGCCTGGCAATTCGCCAAGGCGCAATATCTGGCGCAAGCGCATGGCTGGACGCGTTTCGTCTCGATGCAGCCGCAGGTCAATCTGGTCTACCGTGAGGAAGAGCGCGAGATGTTGCCGCTGTGCCTTGACCAAGGCGTAGGAGTGCTACCGTGGAGCCCCTTGGCGCGCGGTATGTTGACCCGCCCCTGGGGCACCAGCACCGCGCGTTCGAAAACCGACCAGTTCGGCCATTTCCTATACAGCCAGAACGCCGACAACGATCGGCAGATTGTCGAGGCGCTGGAAGATGTGGCGCGCGCGCACGGATTACCAATGGCACAGGTGGCCATGGCGTGGCTGCTGCATAAACCGGCCATCTCTTCGGCGATTGTCGGTGTGACGAAAGCCGCCCAGTTGGACGATGCCCTAGCTGCGCTGGCGATCCCGCTCGACGCCGATGAGATTGCCGCGTTAGAAAAACCCTATTTCCCGCATCGTCCAGTTGGCTTCTGAACGGCGCATGGCATTGTCAGACTAAAATTGCCGGCAAGGTAGGGCGGCGGTAAAATGGACGGATGTGTGGATCGGCGTCCAAAGCGCCCCCTCCACATCTTCAGCAACCAGATGAAAACGCTTAAGAAATATGGTTTCAGCCGGGGTCCCAGTCGGCGCCGATTTCCTGTTGAAGGCCAGTCGGAAATCGCAGTGTATCAAAGAGTTCGGTAAAATTGAGGTGGTCCCGCTTTGAGCGCCTATCCACACTCTAACCGATCGTGGAGGAAAATCAGGGGGTCAGGTCATTACCTGCCATCGGCAAAACCCCGCGGAAGCTAGGGATTTTCTGCCCTGTAGCGGGCCATCTCATTGGTTCGAATTGAGAGTTGGCGGAGAGGGTGGGATTCGAACCCACGGTACCCGTAAAGGCACAACGGTTTTCGAGACCGTCCCGATCGACCACTCCGGCACCTCTCCGCGAAGTGCGCCGGACAGTGGCTCGAGGCCAGTGTCCGGGTCGAGGGGCGGGCTATAGCGGAGGGGACGGGGCCTGCCAAGCCCGGCTTTGCTGCATTTTGAACAGGCGTGCGCGACACCGCCACCCCTTCACGTCAGCGCGCGACGTCCTATATTGCAGGAACATGACGCACGAGTGGAAATCGATGATCGCCCGCACCGCCCCCGAAGCCCCCGTTGAAGCGCCAACCCCGGCGACCTTCACCATTGGCGATGTGGTGAAGCACCGGGTGTTTCCCTTCCGGGGCGTGATCTTCGATGTCGATCCGGTGTTCAACAACACCGATGAATGGTGGCAGTCGATCCCCGAAACGATCCGGCCGCACAAGAACCAGCCCTTTTACCACCTTTTCGCCGAGAACGAGGAATCGGCCTATGTCGCCTATGTCAGCCAGCAGAATCTGCTGCCTGATCCCGATGGCGATCCGATCGGTCATCCGGGGGTAACGCAGATGTTCTCAGGCCGGGCGGGCGGGCGTTATCTGCTGCGCAACCAGATCCGCAATTAAATCCGCTTCGCCACGGCAATGGCGGTGCGGCAGCCGGCCTTGATCAACGATTCGAGCACCGGGAACGCGCCGCCACCCGTGTGCGCCGCAGCCGCCTCGCGGTGCTCCACTTCATCGGCGCGGTAATCGTCGATCATCGCCTTCAGTTCAGGATCGGCACCGTCGCCCAGCGCCGCGGTCTGCTCGCCATAATGTTCGTCGATCACGGTTTCGACCGCTTCGGTGCAGGCCATCGCCGCCTTCGGCCCCAGCAGCGCGGTGCCGGCACCCAGCGCAAAGCCGGCGACGTGCCAGAACGGCCCGAACAGCGTGGGCCGCACGCCGCGCCGCGCCATCACGGCGTTCATGCCATCAAGGTGCCGTTGCTCCTGGTGCGCCATGTGGCGGATCTCGCCAGCCATGGCATGGCGACAGCCCATCACCGCAAGTTGCCCGGCATAGATACGGGCGGCACCATGTTCACCGGCCTGATCAACGCGGATCATGGCGCGTGTGTCGAGGCGGCGGTCGCCGGGCAGGTGGCGGCGGGGCTTTATCGGGGTTTCAGCATCAGCCATGTGGCGGCTCCAACCAGAATCAGGGAGACGATGAAGTTCCACCCTGCCATGGAAATTCCGAACATCTGCCATGGTATGGCGTCGCAGCGCACCAGCGGCTGCGCCAATATGTCGGCCATCATCGATTTGGCGTCGCCGGCCACCGGTGGTGCCGTGCAGCGGGTGAGGCCCTGCCACCATTTCTGCTCCACCCCGGCATGAAACAGGGCGATGCCGGCGTTGCTGGCAAGGCCGAGGATGGCCATCCAGGCCGTTGCCGTCACCGCCGGGGACATCGCTGGCTGACGGCGCGCCACCATGCCCAGCAGCAGCGCATCGGCCGCGAAGAAAGCCGTGGCCATCAGTGCCCAGCGTTGCCACCAGCACATTTCGCACGGTACCAGCCCGCCGATCATCTCGAAGCCGTATGCGCCAGCCAGCAGCGCCAGGCTGCCAGTCAGCACCAATGCCGGCCCTTCAGAACGCATAGCGGACAACGACAAAACCACCGACAAACAGCGCGGTGGCCGTGAGCGCCAGCGCGTTGAAATAGCGATCAATGAGCAGTTGCGCCTGTGCGCCGAACCGCTTCAACACCAGCGCCACCAGAAAAAAACGCCCGCCCCGGCCCAGGATCGAGGCCGCAATCAGCACCGGGATCGAGAGCGACACAGAACCGGCGGCAATGGTGGCCACCTTGTAGGGGATGGGCAGGAAGGCAAAGGCCAGCATCCACAGGAAACCATTGGCCTTGATGTCGGCGGCAAAGGCCACGAACTTGTCTTCATAGCCATAGAAATTGAGCAGCGGCACGCCGATGGCCTGATAGAGCCCGGCACCGATCAGATAACCAAGCAGGGCGCCAGCCACCGACGCAACCGTGGACACCGCCGCATAGCGCAAGGAGCGTTCCGGGCGCGCGATCGACATCGGGATCTGCATGACATCGGGCGGCACCGGGAAGAAGCTGCTGTCGGCAAAGCTGATGCCTGCCAGCCAGCGTTCGGCGCCCGGGCCGGCAGCCTTGGCCAAGGTCCAATCATAAAGGCGGCGCAACACGGGCGGCGAAATCCTTCGCGGATGAAATCTGCCTCAGGGCTTAGCCGGCGTGTGTGACAGGTGCAATCACCGCGAGGCGCTGCGCGCGGGTGCGCCAGCCGCCACCTGCACCGCTGGCAGCGCGGGCGGTGCCAACCGGCCCAACAGGCGGATGGCATAATCCTGCTGATAATCCAGCACGCCCTTGGCCTTCAGATCCTCGGCCTTGGCCAGGAAGCGTGGATCGGCCTGGCCGTCCTGCTCGACCAGCTTGGCGGTGGCATCCTTGATCTCGTTGATCAGATGCTTCTTCAGATCGGCTTCGCGCAGCGGCTTGCGTTCGGAAACGCGCGGATCGGAAAGCTGCGGCACCTGGATATCGGGCTCGATGCCGTTTTCCTGCACACTGCGGCCCGATGGCGTGAAATAACGCGCCGTCGTCAGCCGCAAGGCGGTTTCGGCGGAAAGCGGATAAACCGTCTGCACACTGCCCTTGCCGAAGCTGCGCTGGCCCAGCACGATCGCGCGGCGGTGATCCTGAAGCGCGCCCGCCACGATCTCGGCGGCCGAGGCAGAGCCTTCATCCACCAGCACCACCACCGGCTTGCCATCGGTCACATCACCGGGCTTGGCGAAATAGCGATCAATATCGTTCTTGGCCCGGCGCCGTTCCGAAACCACTTCGCCGGCATCGAGAAACACGTCCGAAACCTTGATGGCTTCATCAAGCAGGCCACCGGGGTTGGACCGCAGATCGACGACATAGCCAACCACGCCGGCGCCCAGCTTGGCCTTGATGCCTTCAACCGCGGCACGCGTTGCCTCACCGGTCTTGTTGTTGAAGGTGGAGATCCGGATCAGGCCAACATTGCCCCTCGTTTCCCACTTCACCGGCTTGATCACCACCACTTCGCGGGTGAGCGTGAATTCCAGCGGCTTCGGCTCGCCCTGGCGCACGATGGTGAGCTTTATCTTGGTACCGGCCGGGCCGCGCATCTTGTCGACCGCTTCGTTCAGCGTGCCGCCATAGATCAGCTCGTCATCAAGATGGGTGACATAATCCCCGGCCTTGATGCCGGCCTTGGCGGCTGGCGTATCGTCGGTGGGAGTGACCACCTTCACCGCGCCATCCTCAGACGTCACAGTGAGGCCAAGGCCGCTATACTCGCCATCGGTCGTCTGCTTCAGATTGGCGTAATCGCGGCCATCCAGATAGCCGGAGTGCGGATCAAGGCTGGCCAGCATGCCATTGATGGCACCGCGGATAAGCGTCTTGTCGTCCACCTTGTCCACATAGGTCACGCGCACCCGCTCGAACACGTCCATCAACGCGTCGAGTTCCTTGTAGGTATCGGTTTCGGCGGCGGCCTGCACGGCGGCATAGGCCGGCACCAGCGCCAAAGCCGCCAGCGGCAGCGCAATCTTCCAGCTCTTGTTCAGGCTCATCGGACAGCAGACTCACGCATGAATAGAAACAGACGATAACAGAAGTGACACACAGCGCTACTCCCTGCGGCCTTTCGGGCCGCTGAACCGAGTTTCACTCGCGGTGATAGGGGTGGCCATCAAGAATGGAGAGGGCGCGATACAGTTGTTCGGCCAGCATGGCGCGCACCAGCATGTGCGGCCAGGTCGCCCGGCCAAAGCCGAGCAGCAGATCGGCCTTGTCCCGCGTGGCGGCATCATGGCCATCGGCGGCGCCGATCAGGAAACGCGCTTCACGCACACCATCATCGCGCCAGCGCGCCAGCAGGGCTGCCAGATCAGTGGAAGGCAGATCACGGCCGCGTTCGTCCAACGCCACGGTACGGCCCGGGCCGAGATGAATGCCGAACAGCGGCCACGGTGCCGTGTCGCCAATCTCCGTCACCACCAGCCGGCCGCGCAGGCGCTGCGCATAACGTTCCACCAGCTCGGATTCCGGCGATTGGCCGATGCGGCCGCGCGCGATGATGTGCAGCTTCACCGCTCAGCGCGGGGTTGCAACCACTGGGCCGGTGACAGGCGCGAAGGCCGGCGACGGGTTGGGCGCATCATCCAGGCCCCACATCTTTTCCAGATTGTAGAAGGCACGCACGTCCGGCCGGAACAGGTGAACGATGATGTCTCCGCAATCGATCAGCACCCAGTCCGCCGCCGGCAGACCCTGCACACGGGCGGTGCGGCGGAAATCGGCCTTCATCTTGTCGGCGATCTTCACCGCCATCGATGCCACCTGCCGGCCACTGCGGCCGCTGGCGATCACCATGAAATCGGCAATGCTGGTCTTGCCGGCCAGCGGGATGGAAACGGGATCCACGGCCTGATCATCGTCAAGGCTCTTCATGATCATGGCGTGGAGCTCGTCCACGCGGTCAGTCTTGGTCAAACGAACGTGCCTTTTCATCAAATCGGGCTTCTGTGGCCCAGCCGGGATCGGCGCTGCGGATCTCTGTAGCCGATTCTGGCCGCAAACGGGAGTGCAAGCTGATTATCGCCGGTAGGGCGGCCTGCGTCCAGCGTGAAGGCGCTGCGGGCGACCAGCCGCCCCCACCCTTGCCTGCCCACGCCAGCGCCGGCGCGCCGAGCAGCGATACGCCGGGGCGCGGCACTACGGCCAGCGGCACGCTGCTTAGGAAATGCCGCCAGCGCCGCCAACGGTGGAGTTCAGCCACGATGTCACTGCCGGCCAGCCAGACGAACTGGTGCTGCGGAAAGCGGCGCTGCAAGGCGGCCACCGTGTCGACGGCAAAGCGCGTGCCAAGCTGTGCTTCCAGCGCAGTCACCTTGATGCGGGGGTGGCGGGCAACGGCCTTAGCGCGCGCCACGCGCTTGTCCAGTGGCGCCATGCCGGCCGCCGATTTCAACGGGTTGAGCGGGGAGACCAGCCACCAGACGGCGTCGAGCTGCAACTGCTGCAATGCCACCAGGCTGATATGCCGGTGCGCGCCGTGCGCCGGATTGAAGCTGCCGCCCAGAAGGCCGATGCGGGCCATCAGGGCCGAACCTGGCCCGACCCACGCACGATGGTCTTGAAGATCGTCAAGCCCTCCAGCGCCACCGGGCCGCGGGCGTGCAGGCGGCCCGTCGCGATGCCGATTTCGGCACCAAAGCCGAATTCCCCGCCATCGGCGAACTGGGTGGAGGCATTGTGCAACACGATGGCCGAATCGACACGGGAAAGGAACCGCTCGGCCACGGCGGCATCTTCGGCCACGATCGAATCGGTGTGCTGGCTGCCGTGGGCGGCGATATGGGCGATGGCGCCATCCACGCCGGTGACTTCGGCGACGCTGGCGATGGCGTCGAGATATTCGGTGTCCCAGTCTTCGGGGGCGGCGGGTTTCACGCGTGTATCCAGCGCCTGCACCGCTGCATCGCCGCGCACTTCGCACGGCCCCGCCAGCAGCGCCGTCACCAGTCGCAGCTTCAGCGCGGCGGGGGCCGCAGCATCGATCAGCAGCGTCTCCATCGATCCGCACACCGCCGTGCGCCGCAGCTTGCTATTGATCACGATGGCCACGGCCTTTTCGGGATCGGCGCTGGCATCGACATAGACATGGTTGATGCCATCCAGATGCGCCAGCACCGGCACCCGCGCCTCTTGCTGCACGCGCGCCACCAGCCCCTTGCCGCCGCGCGGGATGATCACATCAATCAGGCCATGCGCGCCGAGCATCTCGCCGACCAGCGCCCGGTCACCGGCCGGCACCATCTGGACCGCCGCGGCCGGCAGGCCGGCTTCGCGCAGGCCGTGGGCCATGCAATCCAACAGCACGGCGTTGGACCGTGCCGCTTCCGATCCGCCGCGCAGCAGGCAAGCGTTGCCAGCCATCAGGCACAGGGCGGCGGCGTCCGCCGTCACACCGGGGCGGCTTTCATAGATGATGCCGATCACGCCCAGCGGCACACGTACGCGTTCGAACAAGAGGCCGTTGGGCTGCCTCCAGCGCGCAATCACCTCCCCCACTGGATCGGCCAGGCCGGCGACCGTGTCGAGCCCAGCGGCGATGCCCTCGATACGGCCGGTATCCAGCGCCAACCGGTCAACCAGCGCTGCTGACAGACCAACGGCGGCGGCCACATCGGCGGCATTGGCCGCCAGCAGCTCATCGCGGCGGGCGCGGATGGCCGAAGCTGCGGCGCGAACGGCCTGCGCCTTCTGCGCAGTCGGGGCGGCGGCCAGCGCCGGCAGGGCAGCCCGGGCAGAACGGGCCATATCGTTGATCATAGCGTCACCAGATGATCGGCGTGGACGAGAGCGGTGCGCGGTGCATAGCCCAAGACGGCGCCTTGGGCTTCGTTGCGCAGGCCAAGGATGGCGCGGGCATCATCGGCGTCATAGCCGGCCAGGCCGCGGCCAAGCAGTTCGCCGGCCGGGCCGACAATGGCCACTACGTCACCGCGCCGGAACTTGCCGTCAACGCCGCGCACACCCGCTGCCAGCAGCGAGGCACCGCGCTTCAGGGCAGCCGCCGCGCCGGCATCCACCGTCAACGTGCCGGCCACGGTGATACGCCCGGCCAGCCAGGCCTTGCGGCCCCTGGCAGCGCGCGGCGGCAGGAACAATGTGCCGCCGCCTGCCGTGGCAAAATGGGTGAGCGGGCGATCGACGCGGCCGTCACAGATGGCGAGCGATATGCCGGCGGCCCCGGCCATGCGCGCCGCCATCAGCTTTGCCGCCATGCCGCCCGAACCCATGCCCGAACGCGTTTCGCGCGTGGCCATCGCCATGATGTCGGGGGTGAGCGATTTCACCACCGACAGTCGTTGCGCGGCGGGATCGGTCGCCGGATTGGCGGTGTAGAGGCCATCGACATCCGACAGCAGGATCACCCCGCTCGCGCCCGCCGCCTGCGCCGCCCGCGCCGCCAGCCGATCATTGTCGCCAAAGCGGATCTCGGTGGTGGCCACCGTGTCATTCTCGTTCAGCACCGGCACCGCGCCCAGATCAAGCAGGCGGGCGATGGTGGCCGCCACGTTCAGGTAGCGCCGCCGGTCTTCCAGATCACCCAGGGTGAGCAGCACCTGCGCCGCCGTAAGCCCCTGCTCTGCCAGCAATTTCTCCCAAACCCCCGCCAGTGCCACCTGGCCCACGGCGGCAGCGGCCTGCGCGTCTTCCAGGCTGGCACGGCCGCCCTTGTCCAGCCCCAGCCGGCGCGCGCCCAGCGCGATGGCGCCCGATGACACAATGACGATCTGCTGGCCGGCGGCACGACGTTCGGCGATATCCGCCACCACGCCGGCCAGCCATTCGCTGCGAACGGCGCCAGCTGCATCCACCAACAAGGACGAGCCAATCTTCACCACCAGCCTTGAACAGCTGGTCGGGTCGAACTGGCGGGCCGGAATGGCGTCTAGAGCGGTGACCACGCCTTGTCCTCTGCCACCTTCATCGCCTGCGCGCGGCCGGCAATTTCCATCAGCTTGTCGAGCACGGGCTCGACGCCCTGCTTGGTGGCGGCGCTGACAACATAGACATGCTGCCCGCTTGCCTGTTCCAGTGCGCGTTTCTTGGCGGCAAGCGCCTGCGGTGTCACCAGATCGGCCTTGGACAACGCCAGTATCTCCGGCTTGGCGTCCAGCCCGCCACCATAGGCTGCCAGTTCCTCGCGCACGACGCGCCATTGGTCCACGGGGCCGGGCTGGCTGGCATCGACCAAGTGCAGCAGCACGCGGCAACGCTCGATATGGCCAAGGAAGCGGTCGCCGATGCCGACGCCGTCGGCTGCCCCGGCGATAAGACCGGGAATGTCGGCGACGACGAACTCGCGGTCGCGGTGCAGGACGACGCCCAGGTGC
>NZ_JAUMBI010000172.1:3875-4248 GCF_032115815.1 Sandarakinorhabdus sp. | reverse complement strand
AAGCCCGAAGCAATCACGCTGGACGATCCCAGTTTCTTCACCACCGCCGCCAACAGCATCGCCGCACCGGGCAAGGACGGCAGCCGCGAGGTGGACAGATGCGGAACCGCCTTCAACGTGGCCAAATCCGTGTGCGACAGGCTGCGAAACAATTTGCCCGGCGCCGCTGCCGGCATTTCATACTGGTGGACGATGGGCAGCGGATGCCCCGTCATCCAGATGTGGATCTGCGCCAGCGCCCGCCACGATCCGCCCACCATGTAGAACGGCTTGCCCTTGCCCTCGCCCGACCAGTCCACCTTGTCGAGCGCCTTGGCGATGAACGGTCCCAGCGCGCGGCGGTCGCGCTTGCGCACCGCATCCAGCCGCAGCG
>NZ_JAUMBI010000172.1:2451-3865 GCF_032115815.1 Sandarakinorhabdus sp. | reverse complement strand
ATCAGTTCCAGGCTGCCACCGCCTAGATCACCCACCACGCCATCGGCAAAGGGAATGCCCGACACTAGGCCCATGGCAGCTCCGCGCGCTTCGGCCTCGCCATCGATTACCTCGATCGCCAGCCCGCATTCGGTGGCGACCCGGTTGATGAAGTCCTGCCCGTTCTTCGCTTCGCGCACGGCCGCAGTGGCGACGGTGCGCACATTGGAGACACCCATCGCCCGCACCAAGGCGGCAAAGCGACGAAGCCCGGCCACCGCCACATCCATGGCATTGTCGCTCAGCCGGCCATTGGCGGCGATCCCACGCCCCAGCCCGGCCATGACTTTCTCGTTGAACATCGTTTCCGGCATGCGCGTGCTGCCATGATAGACGACAAGGCGGATCGAATTGCTGCCGATGTCGATGATGGCGCAGCGGTCGTCTGCCGCTGGTGCCGTCACCGGGCTCAAGCCAACCTTGCGCGCCAGGTTGAGCACGGGTTCAGGCAATCCCGGCGGCATCGCTCTGCTCGCTCAGGTCCTCATCCTCGTCCGGCAGCATCAGCACCGGCACGGCCTTTGCGTCTTTCATCTGGCCGCGCCCCGAAAGCGAGGGATTGGTCATGAAATAGCGGTGCAGGTTGAATGGCTCTTCACGGTCGTCGATCACGCGGGTGTAGCGACCATCGGCCGACAGTTCCCAGCTCTGCTGGTTGTCCTTCAGATTGGCCAGCATCACCTGGTTCAACACCTGGGCGTGCACGGTCGGGTTTTCGATCGGCACCATGATCTCGACGCGGCGATCAAGGTTGCGTGGCATCCAGTCCGCCGAGGAGATGAACACGCGCGCATGGCGACTGGGCAGTTCATGGCCGCCACTGAACACGCAGATGCGGCTGTGTTCCAGGAAACGGCCGATGACCGATTTCACACGGATATTGTCCGACAGGCCGGGCACGCCCGGTTTCAGGCAGCAGATGCCGCGCACGATCAGATCAATCTCAACGCCCGCCGCGCTGGCTTCATAGAGTTTCTCGATGATGCCGGCATCCACCAGGCTGTTCAGCTTAACCCAGATGGCCGCAGGCCGCCCCTTCTTGGCGTGGGCGATTTCCTCGTCGATCAGGCCATAGAGCCGGCTGCGCATGGCCAGCGGCGCCATCGCCAGCTTTTCCAGCTTGGTCGGCTGCACATAGCCGGTGATGTAGTTCATCACCTGCGCGGCATCGCGGGCGAGCAGCGGATCAGCGGTGAAGAACGACAGATCGGTATAGATGCGCGCCGTGATCGGATGATAATTGCCGGTGCCAAAGTGCACATAGGTGCGGATCGCCGCCCCTTCGCGCCGGACTACCATGCTCAGCTTGGCGTGCGTTTTCCATTCCACAAAACCATATACCACCTGCACGCCGGCGCGTTCCAACTCGCTGGCC
>NZ_JAUMBI010000172.1:0-2441 GCF_032115815.1 Sandarakinorhabdus sp. | reverse complement strand
TGCCGGCTTCGGCGGCCTCGATCAGCGCGCGCACGATGGGGCTGTTCTTGCCGGCGCGATACAGCGTCTGCTTGATGGCGATCACATCCGGATCGGCCGCGGCCTGGCGCAGGAAGGCCAGCACCACTTCAAAGCTTTCATAGGGGTGGTGGACCACCAGATCCTTGCTGCGGATGGCAGCAAAGCAATCGCCGCCATGTTCGCGGATGCGTTCCGGAAAGCGTGGTGTGTGCGGCTCGAACTTCAGATCGGGCCGGTCTTCCTCGACCAGCAGTGCCAGATCATTGATGCCCAGCACACCCGAAACCAGGATGGTGTCGCGATCATCCACGCCCAACTGGCTCTTCACCAGCATGAGCAGGCCGGGGGGGGCGTCTTCCTCCATGGTCAGGTGGATAACCTCGCCGCGGCGGCGACGCTTCAGCGCAGTCTGGTAGAAGCGCACCAGATCTTCGGCTTCTTCTTCCACTTCGATATCGGAATCACGGATCACCCGGAAGGCGCCGTCGCCGACCAGGTCATAGCCAGGGAACAATTGATCAAAGAACGCCCGGATGGTGTTTTCCAGGCTGATCCAGCGCACACTCCCGCCACTGCGCCCCGCACCCGGCAAGCGGATGAAGCGCGGCAGCATCGCCGGCAGCATCAGCAGCGCGCGCAGCAGCTCATCGTCGGACTGGCGGCGAAGTTCCAGGATCAGCGAAAACCCCTTGTTGGGGATGAACGGAAACGGGTGCGCCGGATCAATCGCCTGCGGGGTGAGCACCGGGAAAATCTGATCGAGGAAATGCGTCTGCAGCCAGTCCCGCTCCGCCTTGGTGAGCTTTCCCGCGGTGATGACGTGAAAATCGGTGCGCGCCAGTTCCTTGGTCAGCAGGCTCCACACCCGCTGCTGTTCTTCCATCAGGTGATCGGCCTGTTCGGCGATGGCGACCAGCTGTTGCGCCGGGGTCATGCCTTCGGCGCTCACCGTATCGATATTGGCCCGCACCTGGCCGCGCAGGCCGGCAACGCGCACCATGAAGAACTCATCGAGGTTGTTACCCGAAATGGACAGGAAGCGCAGCCGCTCCAGCAGCGGATGCGCCCGGTTCATGGCCTCAGCCAGCACACGCTCGTTGAACGACAGCCACGACAGTTCGCGGTTGAAATAGCGCTCGCTGGCCGGAATGGCGGGTGCGACAAGCGGGGTGGCGGTGGTGGTGGGCATCCCCACAGCCTTAGCCCGCAAAGGGCCTTCTGGGTAGGGGGACAGGCAACTCAGAACCCGAATTCGCCCTGCCCGTCGACCACTTCGCGGGCCAGCGGGATGGTGATGGCGCGGCGCCGGGCCAGCGCTGCGGCATCAAGCGCATCCACCGCTGCCTGCGCCGCGACCAGGCTGCGTTCGATGCGCACCACCAGCCAGTGGATCAGATCATCGCCCACCTTGATGCCGCGTTCAGCAAACAGCTTGGCCAGCACGGCGGCGAGCAGTTCATCGTCCGGCTCCCCCAGCTTCACCAGTGGCGTGGCCGCCAGCCGGCTGGCCAGATCGGGCAGGCCATGGCCCCATTCGCGCGGGGCCAGCGGGCTGGTGAGCAGCAACGGGTTTTCGCGGCTGGCGGCGTTCCAGGCGTGAAACAGGCTTTCGGGGTCCTCGGCCTCGGCATTCTCGATCACCGTGGCTTTTGTGTGGGCGGCGAACCAGCGCGCCAGATGGGTCTTGCCGCTGCCAGCCGGGCCGACAACCAGCGTCACCGGCACCGGCCACAGGCCGGGCGCTGCCAACCAGGCCGCCGCCGCACGATTGGCTTCGGTGATGGCCAGCCGATCCGGGCTGAGATCGACCGGCCAGGCCAGCGGCAGCGCCGGTTCGGGCGCCTGCGTCATGGGGCAGGATTGGCAGCAGCCGGCGGCGGTGCTGGCAGCCGGCGCAGCACCAGATCTTCCCCCTGCCGTTCCAGCCCCCAACCGCGCGCGGCCAGCGCCGTGCGCAAGGCCGCCTCCCCGCCCGGCATGGCAACTTCGATGCGGCTGGTGCCGCCCACCGCCACCTGGGCCATCAGCAGATCGCTGGCGATCCCGCGCAGCAGCTTTTCAGCAGCGGCCAGGCTGGTGTTGTCGGGCGTGATGGCCGCAATCAGCAGCGTAGCCGATTCCGGTGGCGGCGTGCCGATTTGCACATCGGCCGCGATGATCGCCCCCACATCAACCGCCAGATCGGGATCGGCGCGCAAGCGGCCATCGCGCAGCGCCTGGGCATAAAGCGCGTCGATACCCTTCACCCCTTCATCCAGCAGCCGCGCCAGCCCGGCCTCGCTGCCCACCCGCAGCGCCAGGCGGCCCAGTTCGGTGCCGGCCGCCCCGTGGCGGGCGATGAACAGCGCCCGGATCGGCCCGCCGGGATAAGCCCTCGTCAGCCGGGCTTCGGCCACCAGCACATCCACTGTGTCGAACCT
>NZ_JAUMBI010000171.1:0-11518 GCF_032115815.1 Sandarakinorhabdus sp. | reverse complement strand
GGCGATTTCCGCTACATCATGAAGTGGAATGAATATAACAGCCCGCTGCGCCGCAACGTCACCATCGAGGATGTTGGCGGTGCTGGCCTTTACCTGCTTTCCGATCTGGCCAGCGGCGTGACCGGGGAAACCCACCATGTCGATGCCGGCTACAACGTGATCGGCATGAAGGCCGAGGACGCGCCGGATATCGGGCTCGAAAAATGAGCCTCAACAGCTTCGGACACCTGCTGCGCTTCACCACCTGGGGCGAAAGCCATGGGCCGGCGATCGGCGCGGTGGTGGATGGCTGCCCTCCGGGGCTCGAGCTGTCCGAAGCCGATATCCAGCCCTTCCTCGACAAGCGCCGGCCCGGCCAATCGAAGTTCACCACCCAGCGCCAGGAACCGGATGAAGTCCGCATCCTGTCGGGTGTGTATGAAGGCCGCACCACCGGCACGCCGATCAGCCTGATGATCGAGAATGTCGATCAGCGCTCCAAGGACTATAGCGACGTCGCCGCCAAATACCGGCCCGGCCACGCCGATTATGCCTACGACGCCAAATACGGCCTGCGCGATCCGCGCGGTGGCGGGCGTTCCTCGGCGCGCGAGACCGCCAGCCGCGTGGCCGCCGGCGCCGTGGCGAGGCTGATCATTCCGGATGTCAGCATCACCGCCTATCTGGTTGAAATCGGTGGTATTGCCATTGATCGCAGCCGCTTTGACCCGGCCGAGATCGAGCGCAATCCCTTCTGGTGCCCCGATGCCGTGACGGCCGCGATCTGGGAAGATCATCTCGACGCCGCCCGCAAGTCAGGCTCTTCGCTGGGCGCCATCGTCGAATGCGTGGCCACCGGGGTGCCGGCCGGGTGGGGCAGCCCGCTCTATCACAAGCTGGACGCGCAACTGGCCAATGCCGCCATGAGCATCAACGCCGTAAAGGCCGTCGAAATCGGTGACGGTTTCGCCGCTGCCCGCCTGCGCGGGGAGGAAAATGCCGACCGGATGCGGCCCAGTAAAAGCGGGGGTCAGGATGGCCCTGAGTTCCTTTCCAACCACGCTGGCGGCATTGCGGGCGGCATCTCCACCGGCCAGCCCATCGTTGTGCGCATGGCGCTGAAGCCGACCAGCTCGATCCTGACGCCGGTTGAAACCATCACGAAGGACGGTGCAGCCGCCGAAATCGTCACCAAGGGCCGTCATGATCCGTGCGTCGGCATCCGCGCCGCGCCGGTGCTGGAAGCGATGGTCGCGCTCGTGCTCGCCGATGCCATGCTGCTGCACCGCGGACAGACCGGGCGATGAAGGGAAGGGGCGGCGCGCCTGGCTGCCCCCCGGACAACCAGCCCCCGCAACACTGGGGGTAGAACGCGCCGCCGTGCCTGGGTCATCGGCACGTCTGGAAGCCGACCATCCGGCAGCTCCGACCCTTTAGCTACGGAACGGGTCAGCAGCGGTTTCAGGCCGCCACCACAACCTTGCGCCGCCGCTGCGTGGCGCCCACCAGGCCAAAGCCGGCGATCAGCATGGCCCAGCTAGCCGGTTCCGGCACCGCGCCGGTGGCCGGGATGAAGCTCTGCTGCCAGTTGGTGCCGGATCCGCTGCTCACCGACCAATCCATGAGCTGGGCGCCATTGCTGTTGGTCACCGATCGGATGCCGCCCCAATAGGCGGAGTTGCCGGCATCGCACACCGCTGTCGTGAGATTGCCACGGGCACCGCAGGTCAGGCTGGAACTGATCGTGAAGGCCTGGCCACTGGTGAACGGGATCAGGAAATCCACTACTACGGGTCCGTCGGGGAGGCTGTTTGATACCGTCGTGCTGCTCGCACCGTTGTTGTTGATGAACAAGGTTGAGGTCAGCAGCGAGGTGAAGCTGGTGTTGAGATTGTAGGCGTAGAAGTAGCGATCACCGGCAACATTCTGCGTGGCGATGAACTGGAAATCGAAGGTGTTGAAGCTGAAACCGCCCGCGCCAAAGCCCAGCTGATTTTCAAACGCCATGCGGGCAGTGAAGAAGCCGCTGCTGCTGCCCGGGGTGGTGATGGTGATGCTGTCCCCCCACATGGCGCGGGCTTCGCTTTGCACCTGCCCAAAAGCCGATCCGGTTGCTGTCGCCGTGGCCTTGGCGACTCCATAATCAGCCAGGGCCGAACCGGCCAATGCCCGTCCATCCACAGTCGAATCAGCGCCAGAAAGACTGATCGGGCCCCCGGCGGCTGTACTGGTAGACTGGTTCGAATTGGTGATGCCATTGAAGAAGGAAACGGTCAGGCTGGCCTGTGCCGCGCCGGCCGGCACCACCACCGCCGCCAAAATCGCCGCCTTGATCAGAAGCTTGGTCTCCGCGCGTCACGCTCCCCGTAAAATCAATGATCTGCCAGATGCACGGGGCGCCGCGCCGCGCCCATCCCCGATTGTGGGGTATGGTCAAAAATTCGTTGCCGGCCCCAGCCCTGCCAGCACCGCATCCGTGTGGGTCATCGCCAGAAACCGTCCGGCGCCGGCCACGGTCTCATGCGCCGCATCTGGCAGCACAATCCGCCAATAGGCCGCGACGCTGCCCGGATCATGGATCACATCCACGCCGCCCAGAAGCACTGTCCAGCCAGAAGTGCCCTGAAGCGGCGCATCGTCGGCCATGGTGGCAAAGGCCACTTGTTCGGCGACATAGCCTTGGTATCGCCCCGTCGTCGACGCCCGGCTGGCGCGGTAATATTCGGCAATATTCTTCGGATCAGCCATGAACGCGCGGTCGGGCGGGCTGGCCTCAACTGTGCGGCGGATGATGGCTTCGGCCTTGCCTGGCGTGTACTGGCTCGCCAGCAGCCTGGCAAAGCCGGCCACCATCGTGGGGTTCTTCCAGAACAAGGTCTTTATAACCGAAACAACGCCGCCGACCTCGCCGCTCATGCGTGAGGGCGGATCAGGGTTTACCAACACCACCCGGCCCAGCCGTTCCGGCAGCCGCCGGCCCGCTGCCAAAGCAAATTGCGCCGCGCCGCGCGTCACCATGGCGATGCGGTCAATCTTCAGCGCCTCCAGCACCAACACCAGATCGTCCACCGCCGCTGCAAACGGGCAGGGGGCTGGCACCATGTCGCTCATGCCAAAGCCAGGCCGATCAATGGCCAGCACCCGATAGCCGGCCCGCTGCAGCGCCCGCAGCAAGGGCGTCGCCACGTGTCGACTTGTCATGCTGCTATGCACCACCAGCACCGGCGGCGCGCCGGCCCGGCCATGATCGCTCAGCGCGATACGGCTGCCATCGGGCCGTGCCATGAAGCGCAGTGGCGCCAGGCCTTCATCGGCCCACACCACCCCGCCCGCCACGCCCGAAAGCATGGCAAGCGCCCGCGCTTCGGCCAGCCGCCGTACCAGCGCCGGGGCCGAGCCCACGCCGGTGATGATGAAGATCTGGTCGATCTCCTTCTTGGCTACCGCTTCCGATACGCCAATGGCTGCCGCAGCCTCGGCCCGCGTCTGTCCCAGCGCCAGCGCCAACGCCAGCCCTGCCTGCCGCTGCGTCAGCCCCAGCATATCCGCCAGCAGGCTTGCCTGTTCGGCATCATCACCGTCCGGCCAGATACCCAGCACCAGCAACGTCAACCGATTGAGCAGCGCCGGCAATCGTGGCACGCCCACGCGCGCCATCGCTTCCGAAATCGCCCCGCGCGCCGTGTCGTAGGCGATGCCGCAAGCGCTGGCGGCGCGGCGGATCGATCCGGTTTTCAGAACGGCGGCCAGCACCCGGCCCTGCAGCCCGGTCAGCCCCAGAGCCCGGCTGGCGGCCTCCAGTGCGGCTTCGGCAGCCAGCGGTATCACGGCCAGCACCAGCATCGCTGCCCCCGGCAGATCCAGAGCCGCCCGCTCGGCCGCCGGCAGCGCCCAGCCGCGGGCGGTGGCTGCATCGGCCCACATCAGCAGCGGGGGCAGCGTGTCGTCACCGGTCGCCACCGGTTGGCCGGCCGGTACCGTGCGAAGGGATTCAGGATCGGGTGCCAGCCCCGCTGCCCGCCAGGCTGTCGTCGCATGGATCAGGCTATCGCCATTGTCATACACTGCGGCACACAGGCTTTCGGCGCGCAGCACGGCGATGTGACCGCCTTGGGGTGCAAGCGTCAGCGCATCAACAGCCAGCGCCTCGGCCAGCCTTGGCGATGCCGGCGCACCCGCCAGCGCCAGCTGCATTCCAGTGGGAAAACGCGCGTCCATCAGCCCAGATCGGCGCGCGCCTTTTCCCAGTTCTTCCCGTCATAGGGACGGATCAGCGGCTGTACATCGTCCACCCCATCAATCGCCCGCCAGTTCACGCTGAACCCATGGGGGTGTGACCGCGGCACATAGAAGCTCTTGATGCCGCAGGTGCTGCAAAACAGATGCTGCGCCGTACCGCTGCCCCAGCGATAATCGGTCAGTGCATCGGCGCCGCGCTCCAGCGTGAAATCCGCCTTGTCGACAATCAGGTGCAGAAACCCGGTCTTGGCGCAGATCGAGCAATTGCAGTCGAGCAGTTCCGGCGGATCGGCGAACCGCACCCGAAAATGCACTTTGCCGCAATGGCAGCCACCTGTTGTTTCCCGCATCGTCATGGCCGGCACATCACGTCAAAGCCGGCCGGAAATCAAGCGGCGCAGCCGCAACGTCCAAAGCGAAACAGTTTGCGGGTTTTCCCTTGGTCGAAGGAAAGGCCGGTGTTTGGTAAATCTCCCGACAGCGCGTGGAGCCTGCTCGCCCCGTGCGCCCGTTCTCACCTCAGATTACTGGGGCACCGTCAGATCAGCCACCTTGCTGTCGCGCACGCCCACGGGCGCTGCGAGCACTTCCTGCAGGAACACGCCCTTGTTCACCGTGCTGGTGCGCGGATCACCGGCCTGGCTGCGAACGGCGGGATCGGGCGTGTTGGCGCCGGCGCGATCCAGCAACTGCTGTTCGGCGGCGCTCTTCGGCGGCGGCTTCACGCCGGGGCCAAACAGCGCTTCCATGGCGGCGGCCTGCGAATCCACACCCATGGCGCGCGGCGCACCCGGCTTGGGCGGCGCCAGCGAAAAATCGGGCGGCACCACCAGCGGCGCGCCGCGGGCGATGGCCAGTTCATCGGGGCCACGGCCGGAAAGCCGGTCCTTCTTGCCGCCACAAGCAGTCAGCGCCAGGGCGGCCACGGTCAGGATCAGCAGGTTACGCATTGTTCGTGTCCCTTGATTCAGAAGCGGCTTCAGGCGTGGGCTTGGCCAGCACGGCGCGGGCCAGCAACAATATCACACCCAGTGTAATCGCGGCATCGGCAAGATTGAAGACCCAGAAGCTGGTTTGCCCCCAGAAGAAGTGCAGGAAATCGACGACATAACCGAACCGCACGCGATCCAGGATATTGCCGATGGCGCCGCCCAGCACCAGGCCCAGTGCGGCCACATCCACCGGGTTCTTCTCGCGCCGCAGCCACAAAGCCACCGCCAGCGCGATGCCGGCGGTGATGAAGGTAAGCAGCCAGCGACCCAGATCGGAATCGGCCTGCAACATGCCCATCGACACGCCGATATTGCCCACGAAGGTCAGGCGGAAGAACGGCAACACATCGATGCCGCCGCGTTCGGGCAGGTGGATGATTTCCAGCACCCAATATTTGCTGATCTGATCAAGGATCAGCACCAGCGCCGCAAGGAGAAAGCCGCGCTTAGCCATTCACCACCGCATCGCAGCGCCCGCACAGCTCGGTTTCGGCATTCACATCCGGCAGCAGGCGCCAGCAGCGGGCGCATTTGGCCAGATCGGCCTTTTCAACGGTCAACGATTCCGTGTCGCCATGGGTCAATGACACGTCGGCAACCAGCAGCAGTTCAGCCAGATCAAGCCCGGCCAGCGCGGCGATGCGATCGGCGTGGGTGGTGGTGATGGTCACGCTGGCTTCCAGGAAGCTTCCAACCGTTTTGGCGCGGCGAAGTTCTTCCAGTTTCAGATAGACTTCCTCGCGGAGCTTGCGCGCCAGCATGAACTGCTTGTCCAGCGCGGTATCTTGCCAGCCGGCTTCGATTTCCGGCCATTCCAGCAGGTGCACCGAGCCCGCATCCGGGTAGCGCGTGCCCCACACTTCTTCCGCCGTGAACACCATCACCGGCGCCAGCCAGCGGGTGAGGGCGTGGAAGGTGATATCCAGCACCGTGCGCCAGGCCCGGCGGGCCGGTGCGGTGGGCGCGTCGCAATAGAGACTGTCTTTGCGGACATCCATGGCGAAGGCGGACAGATCATTCTGCACGAACTCGTTGATCAGGCTGGTGTAACGGTTGAAGTCATAGGATTCGGCCGCCACCTTGAGTTCGCCGGAAATAACCGACAGCCGGTGCAGCACCCAGCGCTCCAGTGCCGCCATCTGATCGACTGGCAGGCGTTCTTCCTCGTTCCAGCCCTCAAGAGCGCCAAGCAAATAGCGGAAGGTATTGCGCAATTTGCGATACTGATCTGCGACGCCTTTCAGGATCTCATCGCCGATACGGTGATCTTCGGTGAAATCGACACTCAGTGCCCACAGCCGCAGGATATCGGCACCATAGGTCTTCATCACGTCGAGCGGATTGACCGTGTTGCCTTCCGACTTCGACATCTTGCGGCCACTGGCATCCATGGTGAAGCCGTGGGTGAGGATGGCGTTGTACGGCGCGCGGCCGCGGGTGCCGCAGCTTTCCAGCAGGCTGGATTGGAACCAGCCGCGATGCTGGTCGCTGCCTTCCAGATAGAGATCCGCCGGCCACTGCATTTCCGGCCAGCGGCCCGATTCCAGCACAAAGGCATGCGTGCAGCCGCTGTCGAACCATACGTCCAGGATGTCGGTGATCTGCTCGTATTGCTCGGCCTTGTCGCCCAGCAGTTCGGCGGCGAATTCCGGCGTCCAGGCATCCACGCCCTGCTCGCGGAAACGCGCGATGATCTTGTCGTTGATCGCCTTATCAACAAGATAGTCGCCAGTCTTGCGATCAACAAACAAGGTGATCGGCACACCCCAGGCACGCTGGCGGCTGAGCACCCAGTCGGGCCGGCCTTCGACCATCGCGCCGATGCGGTTGCGGCCCTTGTCCGGCGTGAACTGGGTGGCGGCGATGGCGGCAACGGCCTTCTGGCGCAGCGTGTGCTCACCTTGATCCATCGGGACGAACCATTGTGGCGTGCAGCGGAAGATCACCTTCTTCTTCGACCGCCACGAGTGCGGATAGCTGTGCTGGAACGGCCCGGCGCTCAGCAGCGCGGCCGCAGCGCGCAGATCATTGCAGATCGGCCCCTCCGGCGCGTTGAGCGTGGGGTTAATGACGTTCTTGGCTTCCCCGCCCAGCCACAGCCAATCGGCACGGTAACGGCCATCGCCTTCCACGGCAAAGACCGGGTTGATCCCATGCGCCTTGCACAGCGCAAAATCATCCTCGCCATGGTCGGGCGCCATGTGGACAAGCCCGGTGCCGGCATCGGTGGTAACGAAATCACCGGGCAGGAAAGGGCGGGGCTTGGCAAAAAAGTCGCCGAGATGGTGCATCGGGTGACGGGCGATTGCGCCGGCGAGGGCCGGGGCGGCTACATCCTGCTCCACGATCAGCGCGGAACCAATGCGCGCGCTCACGGCTTCCACCAGTGGGGCGGCAATAAGGATGCGACGGCCATCGGCAGTGCGGCAAAGCTGGTAGCCAACCTCCGGCCCATAAGCGATGCCCTGGTTCACCGGGATGGTCCATGGCGTCGTCGTCCAGATGACGGCGTGGGCCCCCACCAGTTCCAGCGCGCCCGGCGCTTCGATAATCTCGAACGCCACGTCGATCTGGGTCGAGGTGATGTCGTGATATTCCACCTCGGCATCGGCCAGCGCGGTCTTTTCCACCGGCGACCACATCACCGGCTTGGCACCGCGATAAAGCTGGCCGGACTCGGCAAACTTCAGCAGTTCCGAAACGATGGTCGCTTCCGCCTGGAAGTCCATGGTGAGATAGGGTTTTTCCCAATTGGCGCTGATGCCCAACCGCTTCAGCTGCTCGCGCTGCACGTTTACCCAATGCTGGGCATAGGCGCGGCATTCGGCGCGGAATTCCACCGCCGGCACATCATCCTTGTTCTGCTTCTTGGCGCGGTAGGCTTCTTCCACCTTCCATTCGATCGGCAGGCCGTGGCAATCCCAACCGGGGATATAGGGCGCATCCTTGCCCAGCAGCGTCTGCGTGCGCACCACTGCATCCTTCAGGATATGGTTCAGCGCGTGGCCGATGTGCATGTCGCCATTGGCATAAGGCGGGCCATCGTGGAAAATGAACTTCGGCCGCCCGGCGCGGGCTTCGCGCAGTTGGGCATAAAGATCCGCTGCCTGCCATTTCGCCAGAATTTGCGGCTCACGCTCCGGCAGGCCGGCTTTCATCGGAAAGTCGGTTTTCGGCAGGAAAACAGTGGGGCGATAATCGGGCGCGGTCATAGGCTGTGGGCTTTAGGGGAAGGGCGCGTGCCTGTCACCCACCCTTGAGCATGTGCCGCGCCGCCGTCGCATCCGCGGCTATCTGCGCCTTCAATGCATCGAGGCCATTCAGTTTCATTTCGGGGCGCAGATAGGCGACCAGCTGCACATCCAGCGTCTGGCCATAGAGATCGCCCTGCCAGTCCATCAGCCAGGTTTCGAGCAGTTCCACCGGCGGCTCGATCATCGGGCGGATGCCCAGATTGGCCACGCCATCCACCCGCTCACCCGAAGGCAGCACGACCTGCACGGCATAGACCCCGTATGCGGGGCGCACATAATCCCCCAGCGTCATGTTGGCGGTGGGGAAGCCCAGCGTGCGCCCCAGCTTGGCGCCATGTTCGACCACGCCTCTGATGGTGAACGGCCGCGTCAGCAGCTCCGCCGCCATCCCCGGCCGCGCATCACGCAGCAGGGCACGCACCCGGGTCGAGCTGATCGTGCCCGCGCTGTCCTGCACCGCATCGACCACCCGCCCGGCAAAGCCATGGTCACCACGCCGGCCACGCCCAGGCGCGTTACAAGCCACTCGCTTACGAATTCTTCGGCTGAAAGCGCGGCCAGCGCGCGGTTGAATGGCATCACCACCGCGCCATCCATGCCGAACTGGCCCAGCCATTCGCCGCGCTGGCTGATGGTGGAGAGCGAGAATGGGGGCACATCGGGCTGGAACAGTCGGGCAGGGTGTGGATCGAAACTCGCCACCAGTGCCGGCCGGCCGAGCTTGCGCGCCCAATCACGCGCGGCGCCCACCACGGCCTGATGACCGGCGTGAAAACCATCGAAATTGCCCAGCGCCACGATGCCGCCACGCAAATGGCTCGGCAGGGCGGCGCCCCCGGTGATCAGGTCCATGGGGAGGCGGCTTAGCGGGGCGCGAGGCCAGCGGCAAGCAGTCGCGCCGTATTGCCGCCCATCACTTTTGCGATGTCGGCCGCGCTCATGCCCGCTGTCATCAGTGCCTGGGTAACGGCGTCAAGATGCGCGGTATCGAAACCCACCGTGGTGGCGCCATCATAATCGCTGCCCAGCCCGACATGATCGATGCCCGCGACCGAAACCGCGTGCAGGATCGCCTTGGCGGTGGCCTCCGGCGTTGGCTGGCAGATGGCGGCATCCCAGTAACCGATGCCCACCACGCCGCCATTGGCGGCCAGCGCCCGCAACTGGTCGTCGGAAAGGTTGCGCGGCGTGTCGCATGCGCCCTTTACGCCGCCATGGCTCACGACGACCGGCCGGGTGGCGATCTTCAGCACATCGGCAAAGGCGGCCGGGCTGCTGTGGGCGACATCGATGATCATGCCGCGCTTCTCGGCCTCGCGCACCACTTCGGCACCCAGCGGGGTCAATCCGCCCTTCTGCTCGCCCGCCATCGAACCGGCCAGTTCGGTATCAAAGAAATGCGCCAGCCCCAGCATGCGGAACCCCGCCGCCTGCAACCGCGCGACATTGGCGACCTGGCCTTCCAGATTCTGCCCGCCTTCGGTGGAGAGCAGCGCGCCTGTTACCTTTTTGCCCGCCGCGCGATCGGCCAACAGCCGGGCCAGATCAGCCGGTGACGTGATGATGCGCAGCCGGCCGGCGCTGCGCGCTTCCACGTCGTGCAGTTTCTCGGCATGCCACAGCGACCGCTCCAGCAGGCTGTTCCACGTCCGCACCGGCTGGCCCTGCGCGATCACCAGCGGGGTGATATTGTCGGTCTCGCCGCTGTTGCGCTCATAATTCTGCCCGCGCGGTGTCTTGGTCACGCTGGAGAAGACCTGCAGCGCGACATTGCCGGCCTCCAGCCGATTCAGATCAACATGGCCCTGATCGGTTTTCGACAGCAGGTCCCGCTTCCACATCAACGTGTCGGCGTGCAGATCGATCACGGTCAGCGTCTTGTGCAGCGCCTGCGCCTGAGCACTCACCGGCCAAGTCGCGCCGGTATTCCGGTTCATGCCGCGCTCGACGATGCCCGGCGCGAAGCCGAAGAACCCCACCGCCGCCACGCCCAACAGCGCCGCCGTGCCCCACACCAGCTTCTTCATCGGATTCCCCCTATCGCCGTTCCAGCGTGATGAACGCATATCCCGGCTTGTCGCCTTCCGGTTCATGAGCCACCCGCGCCACTTCCTCCCAGCGCGCCGGATCGAACGCGGGCAGGAAGGTATCGCCCTCCGGTTCGGCGTCGATCTCTGTCAGTTCCACCCGCGTCGCGATGGGCGCGCTGAGCGCATAGATCTCCGCCCCGCCGATGATCATGATGTGGCCACGGATGCGCGGATCGAGGCCCGCCGCTGCAATGGCCTCGGCCAGGTTGGGCACTACCGTTACGCCGTTGGCCGTCCAGCCGGGCTGGCGCGTCAGCACGATATTCTGTCGGCCGGGCAGGGGCTTGCCGATGGATTCAAACGTCTTGCGGCCCATCACGACCGGCTTGCCGACGGTGATCGCCTTGAAGCGCTTCAGGTCGGCCGGCAGGTGCCAGGGCATGGCGCCCTTGTACCCGATCACGCCATTGCGGGCGCGGGCAACGACCATGGTGACATCAAGGCTCATACCGCCACCGGCGCCGCGATATGCGGGTGCGGATCGTAGCCGGTGATGACAAAATCCTCGAGCGCATAGCTGAACAGATCGTCCGGTTGCCGCGCGAAATCGAGGCGCGGGAAGGGGCGGGGCGTGCGCGAAAGCTGCTCCGTCACCAGATGCTCGTGGTTCAGATAGAGGTGACAATCCGCCCCCATCCAGGTGAGCATCCCCGGTTCCAGCCCGGACTGCTGCGCCAGCATGCGGATCAGCACGGCGGCTTCGAAGATGTTGAACGGAAAGCCCAGGCCCAGATCGCAGCTGCGCTGATACAGGATGCCCGACAGCCGGCCATCAGCCACGAAATACTGGTACGTCATGTGGCAGGGCGGCAGCGCCATGCGATGCAGTTCCGGCACGTTCCAGCCGGTGAAGATATGGCGGCGGCTGGCGGGATTGTGCTTCAGGCCGTGGACCAGCTCCGTCATCTGATCGAACGGTGTGTCGGCGCGGAAGCTGCCGTCTTCATTGGCAGCATAACGCGGC
>NZ_JAUMBI010000170.1:0-11818 GCF_032115815.1 Sandarakinorhabdus sp. | reverse complement strand
GAAATGATCTGCCCACCCGGGCTCGCCCTCAATCAGGGCCAGAGCGGCAGGCTAATGGTCACCAATCACAGCAAGCGCCAATCCCGCGCAGCGGGTTCGTTCAACGGCCCAGAAGCTGCCATTCAAGGGTTGCAATGCACGTGCCCGAAAGCGGGGTTGGCACTTGAATCAGTGATTGTTGCAGATTTCTTGGATCCCCTGCCAAACTGAAAGTGTTTCTGACTTTGCGCAATAGAAATAATCCTATTTAAAACATATACTTAATTTAGAGAGAGTTCGCCCGCAGGTTCTCGCCCACCGCCAAATTATTGTTATCATTATAGATTTTACTGATGGAGGGATTTTCTCCCCCATTTTGCGGGCCTTTGCACGGTCAAACTCACCGGAGCCTGCGCTTTGAAGTCGTTTGAGCCCTTCAAGTGGGCCCGTTTCTCAGTCGCCCAATTTGCCGGTGAGGAATTGATAATGTTGGTCAGCGCCGCGCGGCGGCAACGCCCAGCAGACCATGCTGCTGCGCCCAGGACGGTGCGATGAGCTTACCATCCTTCAATCGCTCGAGGTTTATTTCGGTGGGCGCGGTTGCATTCAGGATGGCTTTGACAACGGCGGGAGACAGGAATGCAAGCCTGAGGAGGCGATCAGCACAATTTGGCGCCAAACCTTCTGCTCTTGCAAGGCCGGTCACTGTCATGGTCGGCTCGATTTGGAGCTGCTTCCACCAGCTCTGCCAAGACCAAAATTCTACACAGACTAGGATTTTTGTAGATGCACAATATCGTCCGCCAAATCGATGACCGCAATGTCATGGCTGACGGTCACGACAACCGCCCGGTGGCTGCGGGCATAGTCGCGCAGCACCATGGCCACGGCGCTGGCATTGCGATTGTCGAGTGCGGCGGTGGGTTCGTCGGCAAGCACGATGGCCGGCCGGTGGGCCAGTGCCTGGGCCAGGGCAACCCGCTGTTTTTCGCCGCCGGACAGGGCGCCCGGCAGCGCATCCAGCTTGTCGCCAAGGCCAAGTTCGCTGATCATCCGCAAGCCGGCCGCGCTGGCCGCAGGATCGCGGCGCAGCCGTGCGACCAGCGCCATATGCTGCCGAACGGTGAGCACGTCGATCAAGCGGCAGGTCTGGAACACAAATCCCACCTTGGCCGTGCGCCACAGGCGCCGGTCTGCCGCGCCGAGCACGGATATCGCGTTGTCGCCGTGGCGAATCTGCCCGTCCTGAGGCACGGTTATGCCGCCCAACAGCGACAGTACGGTGGTCTTTCCGGCTCCAGAAGGGCCGGCCAGGCAGGCGAGGCGGCCGCTTTCGAACTGTGCCGACAAGCCGGCAATCAACGGCCTCGCGGGATCGATGCGGAAATGCACGTCCTGCATCGTAAGAGTCATGGCAGCAGCCCGATATTGACCCGCAGGCCAACCGGCATGTCCGGCGGCGGCCGGTCAAATGCCACAAGGACTTCGCGGATATCGCGATCAAATCGGTCGGACGGGTCGAGCGAACGCGCGGTCTTGCGGCCCATCAGCGCCGATGTTTCGATCACCTTGCCCGTCCAGCGCTGCGGCTGCCCATCAACCCAGATCTCGGCCACCATGCCTGTGCGCACCAGCGCGGCATCGCGGTCGGCGATTTCCGCGCGCACGATCAGACGGCTGAGGTCGCCCACAACCACCAGTGGCGTGCCGCTGCTGCCGCCAGAAAACTCGCCTTCGCGGCGCAGCAGTTTCAACACGGTGCCGGCCACGGGTGAACGCAACTGGCATTTGCCGAGCCGCGCCGCCAGCGCTGCCACATTG
The DNA here is from genome assembly GCF_032115815.1 of Sandarakinorhabdus sp. Taxonomy (GTDB): domain Bacteria; phylum Pseudomonadota; class Alphaproteobacteria; order Sphingomonadales; family Sphingomonadaceae; genus Sandarakinorhabdus. The sequence goes on along the minus strand of NZ_JAUMBI010000170.1, from coordinate 10,018 downwards.
GCTTGGGCGCCCTGGGCGGCTGCCAGTGCCGCGCGGCGTTCATCGTGGCGGGCGCCGTTGTGCAAGGTTCTGGCGGCCATCGCGGCGGCCTCATGTTCCGCCTTGCGGGCCAGCGCGTCGGCTTCAAGCGCAGACAGCCGCAATTCCGAAACAAAGCCGCTCGCCCGCAGTGCCAGCGATCGTTGCCACTGGAGATGGGCGTCGCTGGCCCGGGATGCCGCTGCCGCTGCCATGGCCTCTGCCTGGGCCAGGGCTTCGGGGCGGGGGCCGGCCAGCACCAGGCGGGATTGCGCAGCCGCCGCGGCCGCACCAGCCCGCATGGCCGCAAGATCGGCCGCCATGTCGGCACAGGCCAGTGCTAGCAAGGGTTGCCCGGCGGCGACCTGATCGCCCGGCCGCACAAATGTGCGTTCGATGCGGGCATCGATTTCGGCCGCCAGATAGCGCGCTTCTCCGGCGGCATCGATGCGGCCGGATGCCGTGAGGCGATGGCGGTCGGGCAGGGCGGCCGGTTCGGCGGCGGACTGCTGCATTTGGATCATCATGGTAAGCAGCAGAAGGCACGCCGCAGCGCCGCCGGCCACCCACCAGCGGCGGCGACGGCCGCGTCCGGCCTTGTTGTCACGCGCGGCCATCATGACCGGAAAATCGCATCAGGCGGAAAGCGCCCCAGCGCCTGGTTGGCCGAGACCACCGCTGCCAGATAGGCCGCACCCGCCACCACCACGGCAAACAGCGCATCGCCGGATTTGAACCGCACCCAGGGCAGCCAGTCGTTCGTCACCAGATCAAGCATCGGCACCGCCACCAGCGCTTGCGTCAGGCTGGCAAGCACCAGCAGCAGGCCGATCAACAGCAGCAATATGGCGAGCTGCGCCGGAGAAGCGCCATGGCCGATCATCGATACCAGATCATCGTGGCGGCGCTGCACAAAACGGCCGATGCCATTCACCAGCAGCAGCGCCATCAACAGGCTGGCCAGCACGGCGGCCAGCAGGATCGCGGCGCCGGCGCCGGTCTTGCCCTGCCAATAGCGGGCGGAATCAGCGTTGAACTGGGCACCGGTGCGGGCGGTCAGTTCCGGATAGCGCGCCTCGATCCGGGCCAGGCGCTCGGGCAGGTCTGCAGGCGGCGGGCCGGCAAAGCGCACCATCAGATAGCTGGCGGTTTCCGCCGGCATGTTCAGCACTTCATGCGCGCTTTCATAGCGCAGCACGGCATAAGGGGCGCCCAGATAGGTCGCGAGCTGATCCGTGCTGCCCACGGCCTGCACGGTGCGGCCGCCGATGCTGGCTTCTGTGCCGGCCGGCCCGCCAACCAGCCTCAGGCCAAGCCGGCCCTGTTCGGAGATGTCGGCGCGAAACTCGCGCGGGCCGAGGCCGCTTGCATCCGTGCCGATCACCGCGACATTGCCGCGCTGCCCAGCCGGCGACACATAGGTTGTGAAGCCCATCACCACGCGGTCAAAACGCGCGCCGGGCAACAGCGCCGCCAGGGTGCCGGCATAGCCTTCGGGCAACGGCGACGGGAAATCGAAGCACTCCACGCCGCGATCGCTGATCCAGGCATCTGCGGCCAGATAGTGTGGTGCCGCCGAACTGGCATCAACGAACGATGTGAAGATCGAAAACTGGAAGGTGGCAACGGTGGCGGCGATGCCGCAGGCGATCAGGCTGAACGCCAATGGCCCGATGTCGCGCCGCACGATCGCCAGAAACACCAGCAGCGCCGGCGATGCGGTTCGCGCGCCAGACAGGAGCAGGGCGCCGATCACAGCCGGGTGATCTCGCAATAATGGATGGCGCCATACACGCCGGACCAATGACGCACCGCCACATCCGGCCCGGCGCTGGCCGCAATGGCCTGCATGTCGGCCGGGCTGCGCAGGATCAGCGACCAATCCATGGCGCTTTCCATATAGCCCGCATCCCAAATGCCGGCGGCATAGTTGGCAAAACAGAACCGGCCGCCCGGACGCAGCAGGCCAACCAGGCGCCGGGTCAGCCGCGCCGCCAACCGATGTGGCAGATAATCGTACAGGCCGGCGGCATAGGCCAGATCAATGTCGTTCACCGGGAAATCGCTTTTCAATATGGCCATGATCGATTCCGGCATGATCTCGATCTGGCTGCCTTGCCGGGCGGCGATTTCGGCACAGCTTTCGGCATCCTGATCCAGCGCCACCCACCGGCCAATCTGGCCAGCGGCCCAGGCGGCGGAATCATCGGCTTCGCGCAGGTGCCCGGCCGCCACGGTCAGGATGGTGGGCGCCGGGCGTGCCGCCGCCGCGGCATCCACCCACTGTGCCATGAAGGCACGGCGCTCGCGCAGTGCCACCGTGGCCGGCACATTGTTGACGACCTGGTTGATCACCCGCCCCAGCGGCGTTGTGGCGGCCAGCGCCTCGGCAAGGATCGGTTCGCCATAGATCATGTCCAGCATGACGGCGTCGCCGGCATAGCCGCGCGGCCGGTTTGCACAGCGGGCGGTGAGCGGATCCTGCCGCATGATAGCGCCCAGCGGATGATCACGCAGCATCCGGCAATAGGCCTGCCAGTCGGCGGTTGAAAGGCAACTGCGGGCCACGCGCAAGCCGGCTGACAGCATCGACAGCGAGGCCATCTGATCGCGGCCGTCGCGTAGATTGACTGCGACCACGTCCAGCAGGCTGCTGCTGTCGTCGCAGCGCAACGACACCGGCGGCGCGGCCGACCATGGCGTGATGATCTCGTCAACGGCCAACTCTGCTCTATACATGTGTTCGACCCCTGTGCGTTTTCGACACATGACCAATAATGGTTCAGTCGCGGGCAACGCGTGACGGCCATCACGCGCTTGCACATATTGTGAATTTTTTGATTTCGCTGCTTTTTCACACCGCGCGGTCTTGTCTCGCGCTGGTTTTTCTTCAACCATCCGGAGTGGCAGCCTGTCGGTGTCTCGGACATGGCGGCGCGGTGGGATATATGGGGGCGAAGGTTTGACGGCCGGGGCCGCAAGGCGCGCATATCAGGGCTTCATCAGCTATAGCCACGCCGATTCCGCGGCGGCGCGCTGGCTGCATGGCCGGCTGGAGGCGTTTGTCGTGCCGGCGCGCCTGGTCGGCCAGATGGGGCCGCGCGGACCGGTCACCGCCCGGCTATCGCCGATCTTCAAGGATCGCGAGGAACTGGCCGCCGCCCACGATCTTTCCGACGAGGTGCGCGGCGCGCTGGCGGCATCGGCCTGTCTGATCGTGCTGGCCACGCCGGCTTCGGCTCGGTCGCATTATGTTGCCGCCGAAATCAGCGAATTTCGCCGCCTGCATGCCGATCGGCCCATCTTGGTGGCGCTGTGGGCGGGGGATCCGTCCGAAGCCTTTGCGCCGGCCTTGCATGTCGGCCCGGATGGCGCGCAGATCGAGCCGCTGGCCGCCGATTTCCGCAAGATTGGTGATGGCCGCCGCCTGGCGCTGTTGAAACTTGTTGCCGGCATCGCCGGGGTCGATCTTGATGCCCTGGTGCAGCGCGAGGCCCAGCGCCGCGTGCGCCGCGTGACGGCGGTCACGGTGGCCGCTCTGGTCGGCATGTTAGCGATGGGGGTGCTGGCGGCGTTTGCCTTCAGTGCCCGTGCCGAAGCCGAACGGCAGCGCGGCCAAGCCGAGGGACTGGTGGAATATATGCTCACCGATCTGCGCGATCAGTTGAAGGGCGTTGGCCGGCTGGACGTGCTGACCAGCGCCAACCGCCGCGCGCTTGCCTATTATCAGGGCGCCGATCTCACCCGGCTGGCCCCCGCATCGCTAGAGCGGCGCGCCCGTATCCTGCATGCCATGGCCGAAGATGCCGAATTGCGCGGCGATCTGGCCACCGCTTCGGCGCAGCTTGCCGAGGCGGCGCGCAGCACTGAGGCCCTGCTGGGCAGCGCGTCGCAAGACCCGGCGCGCATATTTGCACACGCGCAGAGCGTTTACTGGCAGGGGTTGATCGCCTGGCGGCGCGCCGACATCGCGGGTGCCCGCGGTGCCTGGCAGCGCTATGCCGCATTGGCTGCGCAGCTGCGCAGGATCGCACCCGGCAATCCCGAATGGATCATGGAAAGCGGCTATGCCGCCAGCAATCTTGGCACCTTGGCCCTGCGCGCCGAAGGCAATGCCGCTGCCGCCGAAGCACATTTCCGCCAGTCGCTCGACTGGTTTCGGCAGGCCGCAGCCCTGATGCCGGGCAAAGCCGATCCCGTGCGCGATGTGGCCGATGCCGAAGCCTGGATCGCGGATTGCCGGCGCGCGGCGGGCGACGTGCCGGGCGCGTTGGCGGCGCGGGCGCGGCAGGCGGCGGCTCTGGAAACCCTGCGCCAGCGCGATCCGCTGAGCGCGCAGAACCGGCTCGATTGGCTGCGCAGCCAGCTTGGTACGGCGCGACTGGAAATCGCCGCCGGCACGCCGGGCCAGGCATTGGAACGCCTGGCCGCCATGCGCCCGGCACTGGCCGCCATCGCCGATCCGGAAAATCGTGATGTTGCCCTGCTTGGCACGATGATCGGCCTGGTCACCGCCGAGGCCCGGCTGGCAATCGGTCAGGCCGGCGCCGCCGATGTGTCCGCCTGTGCCGCGCCCGAAATGCTGCTTGGCAGCCAGGAGCTTGATGCCTTCTGCCGGATCCTGGCGGCGCGCAGGCAAAGCGCGCTCGGCGATGGCGAGGCGGCCCGCAAATGGGCGGCGATGGCGCGCGCGCGCGCGCCACCCGCCCGGCTGACGCCGTCCACGCGCTGGAACATCGATTTCAACCGAGAACTTGCCACCGTTGGCAGCAACCAACCGAAAGGAGTTTGATCGTGGGTTATTTGTTTGGAAAGCCGCCGGCCGTGATTCCGCTGGGCGAAGCAGGTGCAAATGACGTACCCCCAGCCCGGCACTATCTGATGCAGATCACCAGCCTGAACCTTTATCCTTCGATGCAGAAGGTTTCGCATGGCCGCCGCAACAGCGCTGCCAGAACGCCCGGCAGCGATGCCGCCGCCGCGAACCTCTTCACCGGTGACTTTGGCGATATCGCGAAACCGGGCTGGAGCGGCCTGCGCAGCAATTTCGATCTGGATTTCAAGGGCGCGTTCACGTCGCCCGGTCCCACGCTGGTGCTGATCTGGCTGCGTGCGCCGCATTTCCAGTTTGCCGATGGCACCGACCGGGCGATCACCGCAGCTTCTGAACTTGCCGCATCACGGATGTATGAACCGCGCATCTTCAGCGTTGGCAATCGCCGTCGCATCGCGTCCTTCATCGTGCGGCCCAAACCGGCCGGCGTTTCTGGCGACGAATATCTGGACTTCAATATCTGCGTCACCGCCCCGGGCGGCCCCGGTTCCGATCCAATCGACGTCTTCATCGATCCCAAGGTGCGCAATGACGGCTAGGGCCAGCGGCGACCGGCCGACATGACGGCGTCACCCGCCCTGGTTGCCATCACCATGCTGGCGCGTTCTGGCGCGACCGCGCTCGCGTGGGCGCGGTTTCAGGCAGGCCGGTTTGCCGATGATGATCCGGCGGCGCTGACCGTCAAGGGCCGGCTGCTGAAGGATCGTGCGCGCGCCAGCAGTGGTGCAGCGGCGCGGGCGCTGTTTGGCGAGGCGGCGGCGGCCTATACTGCAGCTGCCACACTGGATGGCACCACCTATCCGTTGATCAACGCGGCCACGCTCACCCTGCTGGCCGGAGACGCGGGCGGGGCAGGGCGGATCGCGGCGCAGGTGCTGGCGCTGCAGGACCGCGGCGCGCCCGATTCTGAAACCCCCTATTACCGCGCTGCCACTCGGGCCGAGGCGCTGCTGCTGCTCGGCCGCCGCGTCGATGCGGAGGCGGCTTTGGTGGCGGCCATCGCGCTGGCCCCCGATGCGCCCGAAGATCACGCCACCACGCTTCGCCAGTTTGCCCTGATCGCCGCGGCCACCGGCGATGATGCGGCATGGCTGGATGCGCTGCGCCCGGGCAGCATATTGCAGTTTTCCGGGCGCATGGCGGCGGCCACGGCGGCACCCCGGCCTGCCGAGATTGCCGCCATCCTGGCCGCGGAACGCGTGCGGCACGCCTTTGGCGCGCTCGGTGCCGGGGCGGATGTGCTGATTGCCGAAGCGGTGATCGCGCACGGTGCGGCGCTGCACGTGGTGTTGCCGGCGCCGGTGGCGGACTTCATGGCCGTGTCGGTGGCGCCCTTTGGCGCGGACTGGACTGCCCGGGCAAACGCCGTGCTGGCCGCTGCCGCCAGCATCGATACGGAGCCCGGCGGGCCGATCACGCCGGCGGCCATCGATCTGGCAGGGGAACGCGCCATGGGCCGCGCCATCCTGCTGGCGCAGCGCCACGCCGCCGCCGCCGTGCAGTTGCAGATCACTGGTGATGGCGATGGCGGCCACAGCGCCCGGCAGGCGAGTTTGTGGCAGGCTGGCGGGCGGCAGCAGCACCGGCTGGTCTGGCCGGGGGAGGCCGCCATTGCCGCCCCGATCTCCGCCGGTCCGCCGCAGCAACTGGCTGCCGTGATCGAGGTGATGGCCGATGCACCGCCGGCCCTGCTGGCCGGCATCGCACAGGCCATCGCTGCCCTGCCGCCGCCGCTGTCTGCCGCCGCCACGCCCGCCGGCGCCCGGCTGGCATGGCCCGATCCAGTACTTGCCGCACGCGCTGCCACCGCCATCATGGCCGCCGCCGATCCTGGCCACGGCGTCCACATCGCCGGGCACTATGCCGTGGTTGCTGCTGCGCCCGATCCGTTCACCGGACATGCGGCGCTCTATGGCCCGGCATTTGCCCGCGCTGCGCGGCTGGCGGCGCTGGTGCCGGCCGGCGCCATTTATGTGACCGACGATTTCCTGGCCGGGTTGGTGCTACGCAGCCCTGATTTTTCTCAGGAATTTGTCGGTGAGGCGCCCGGCGAACGCGGCACGGACGCGTTGCCGCTTTATGCCATCAGCGCGCGCGGCAACCAAGCATGACGTCAGACAACAAGATCATCCAGCAGCCGCGGTGCGACGATCACCAGGGCGCCATCATCCTGCCGCACGATGCCGCGCCGTTTCAGATCTGCAATGGTGCGCGATACGGTTTCGCGCGTGGAGTTCACATCGCGGGCCAGTTCGCTCCACACCGGCACCGGGCGCAGCACGCCGTCCGGCGATGCGCGGCCGCGCCGTGCCAGTTCAGCACAGATGCGCCCGGTGGCGGACAGCAGCGACATGGCCGCCATCTTGTGCGCCATCGCGCTGGCCCGGGCGATCATCGCGCGCGACACCGCCAGCCCGATGCAGCCATGCTGCTGCATCAGCGCGATGAAGTCGGCAATGGCAAAGCCAGCGCTGGCGCTGGGCTTCACGGCAATCACCGAAGCCGGCGCCTCGGCGGCATCGACCAGCCCCCGTTCGCCAAGCAATGCGCCAGCCCCATGCACCTGCAGCAGCAGTTCCTGGCCATTGGCGGCCAGCATCATCTCGTGCGCCTCGCCATCGATCAGCAGATAGGCGTGGGTCAGGGTTTCGCCCTGCCAGATGATGGTGGACCGGGCGGTGAACATGTGCAGCCGCGCCCGCGTCGCCACCGCGGCGGCAACATCGGGCCTGCACTGAAACCCCCGCTCAACTGCCGCCTCTATCTGCATGCCTGTCCTGCCGTTTCCAGCCCGAACCTGCCACGAAGCCCCGTTGCCGCAAAGGGGGGGCGGGCGTGATGCCCATCACGCCCCGCGTTGGCCTGCGTGTGCGACAGCAGTGATCCAACCATCAGAACGGGAGACTCATGATGCACCGCTACGCCCTGATCGCCGCCAGCACGCTGGCACTCACGTCGCAGGCATTGGCCCAGACTGCCGATGCGACTGCGGCCGACGAGCTCAAGAAGCAGAAGGAAGCGATCGAACTTCAGAAGGATCTGATCAACGCCCGCAAGGACCTGGTGGCCGCCGAATCGGCACTGGTGACGGCCAGGATGGATGCGCTGGGGCTGAAGCCGGCCGAAGGCACCACCACGCTGGAAGATGGCGCCGGCCAGATCGAGGCGCAGATGCTGGCGGTAGGGGCGATGGCCAAGGCAGCCCAGAAAATCAAGGATGATATCGGCGTTGGCCCGTTCCTGCTGCTCGACGGCAATCAGGCGATCGACCTGACCCTGGCCCAAGGCATCAAGGCCGATCTGAAGATTCTGGATGCCGCCGTTGATCTTGCCCGCGTCGATCCGACGTGCACGCCAAATGATGACCGCCTGGCCATCACCGGCGCTTTGCCCCTCATTGGAGCGGCGTTATCGTTGCTGCGCACGGATACGGTGATCCGCGGCATCACGATAACCCCGTCTGCCTCGCAACTGCGGAATGCTGTTGCGGCCAAGCTTGGCAGCGAGGCCATCGTTATGGATGATCTGGCCAACCCGGATTTTGCCAAAAGTGAGCTCCTGACGGCGCTGGATGCACAAACAGAACGCCTGCAAGAGGCCGCTGGATGCAGCGCCGTGCTGGCGCAGGGTGACGCCGCCAGCAAGGCTAAGGCCGTGGTGCTGGATGCAGCGATCAAGCAGGCCACGGACTTCCGGGCCGCCATCACCAAATCCGATGGCACCAGCCCCAGCAAACTGAGCATGGCCATCAAGTTCGAAGCGGTGGCCAAGGACAACCTCAAACTGCTGCGCCTCTACACGGAAGCGCTGGGCGGCAGCCTGTTGAAGCGCGGCAATGTCTGGACCGCGCTGGGCGCGCCGGCAGTGGGGCTGACCAGTGGACTGGTGATCAGCTATCGGTTGAGCGATCCGGCCAAGGGCCGCGTAGAAAAATCCGGCGTGCTGGTCTGCCGCACCGCGCTCACCAACATGCGCGAGATCCACGCCGGCCGGGTGCGGGCATCGGACTGCGGCGTCACCATCACCAGGCCCTGAACCGCGAACGGCCGATGAAAGAGCTGTTATCGCAGGCGTTTGGGCAGAGCGGCGTCACCACCGCATACGCTTGAACGCCTGCGATAACTGTCTGATGAGACGGAATGACACCTGTTCACCCCGAATGGTTGCGATCCCGCATCGGGCAACCGGAGCATTCCAGCATGCCGAATGGGCAATAAACTGTCAGAACGGTTTCAACGTCAGCCAGTGATTTGCGACGACAATCCACCAGCGAAGCTTCCCGCTGGGCACGCCATCACCGTCACCATCAAACCTGCAGCATCTCAGGGCTTTGTCCTGACGTGAAATGGTCGCTAAGTGCGAGCGGTTTGCAAGGAGCTCCATGCGTGGACGCACGTGATGACATCGATCCGCTCTGGGCACCGCAGCCCGATGCGCTGCCCGGCTGGTTTCATGAAGCACTCGCCGTGCCTCGCGAGGAAGGCTTCATCGACGTCGCGGGAACGCGCATCCATTATTTTCGGTGGGGCGACCGCTCGCATCCTCCGATCCTGATGACGCATGGCTTTCTGGCGCATGCGCGGTGCTTTGCGTTCATCGCACCGTTTCTGGCGGGGGACCATCACGTCATCGCCTATGACCTGTCGGGAATGGGCGATAGCGCCAACCGGCCCGGGTGCGACGCGCAGGCGCGCGGCGCAGAGATGGTCGGGGTTGCCGAGGCGCTTGGTCTGTTCGATGGACCGGCCAAGCCTGTCATCATTGCGCACAGCTTTGGCGCTTCGGTCGGCTTGACCGCGATGGCGTTGGCCGCGGAACGGTTTTCCGGCTTGATCCTGTGCGATATGATGGTGCTGCGACCCGAGGTGCTGGAGGAGCGAAACCGGCAAGGAAACGGGCGTCCGGGCTCGGGCGACCCAGACAAGCCCCAACGCCGCTATCCGGACTATCCCACCGCCCGCAGCCGATACGTGCTGTCCCCGCCGCAGCCTGTCGGTGTGCCATTTCTGATGGATTATATGGCCTTTCACTCGCTGCGCCGGAGCGGCGAGGAATGGACCTGGAAGTTTGATCCCGAAGTCTTCCGTCAGAACGACGCGGAGCCGGGGTGGCATGGGATGGGCAAGCGCGTTGTGGCGACGCCAGGCCGCAAGGCCATCGTGTATG
>NZ_JAUMBI010000169.1:0-6996 GCF_032115815.1 Sandarakinorhabdus sp. | reverse complement strand
CGCCCACGCTGCTGCCCAAGGCCATCACCTTCGAACATTATGCCCGCGTCCTCCAGGACACGCCGTTCCTGCAATATTTCGCCAATTCGATGATCCTGGCGACATCAACGACGGTGGTGGTGATCAGCATATCCGTGTTGGGTGCCTACAGCCTGGTGCGCTTTGCCTATCCGGGCCGCGAAACGCTGGCGAGCCTGGTGCTGTTCACCTATCTGCTGCCGTCGGTCGTCCTCATCTCGCCGCTCTATCTGATGCTGGTCAGCATTGGCCTCGCCAACACGCTGGCCAGCCTGGTGATCGCCTACACGACCTTTGCCTTGCCCTATGCGCTGTGGCTGCTGCGCTCGTTCATGGCCGGAATCCCGCAGGATCTGGAATCCGCGGCCATGGTCGATGGTGCCAGCCGCATGGGGGCGTTCGTGGATGTGGTGTTGCCGCAGGCGCTGCCGGGGATCATTTCCACCGCGCTGTTCACCTTCATTCTTGCCTGGAACGAATATCTTTATGCGCTGGTGCTGGTGAATTCGGATGAGGCCCGGCCGCTGACCACCGGCGTGATGACCATGCTGATTTCGGCCTTCAACATCGAATGGTCCTTGCTGATGGCGGCTTCGGTGCTGATGAGCGTGCCGTTGATCATCATCTTCGCCTTCTTCCAGCGCCATCTCACCAGCGGCTTTGGCGCTGGCGGCGTAAAGGGCTGATATGGTGCAGGTTGTTTTTGAAAAGGTCAGCAAGGCCTATGGCGATACGGTCGCCATTCCCGGCCTTGATCTGGTGATTGAATCGGGCGAATTCGTCTCGCTGCTCGGCCCTTCGGGGTGCGGGAAAAGCACCACGCTCAGGATGCTGGCCGGGCTTGAGCAACCGAGCAGTGGCAGCATCCGGATTGGCGACCGCGACGTGGTGAACCTGGCGCCGGCAGCGCGCGATATCGCCATGGTGTTCCAGTCCTATGCGCTCTACCCGCACATGACGGTGGCGGAGAATATCTGTTACCCCTTGAAGAAGCGTGGGGTGGCCAAGGCCGATCGGGCCATCAAGCTGGCCGAAGTGGCGGCGCTGCTGCAACTGGAGCCGCTGCTGGCCCGCAAGCCGGGGCAATTGTCGGGCGGGCAGCAGCAGCGGGTGGCGCTGGGCCGGGCGCTGGTGCGTGAACCCAGCGTTTTCCTCCTCGATGAGCCGCTGTCCAATCTTGATGCGTCGCTGCGCGCCCACATGCGCGCTGAACTGATCGAACTGCACCGGCGGCTGGGCAAGACGATGGTCTATGTCACCCACGATCAGCTGGAGGCGATGACCATGTCGTCGCGCATCGCGGTGATGCGCGCGGGCGAACTGCAGCAGTTTGCGCCGCCCGACGAGATCTACAACCGCCCGGCCAATGTGTTTGTTGCCGGGTTCATCGGCACGCCGGCCATGGCGCTGGCCGATGGCAGTCTGGCCGATGGCGGTGGGCATCTGGTGGTGCATGTCGGCCCGCTGGCCGTCGCATTGCCGTATGCCGCCGCCGCCCGGCCAGATGCGGTGACGGTCGGCATCCGGCCCGAAGACGTGCTGGTGGGCGAGGGGCCTTGGCAAGCGCAGGTGCGCCTGGTCGAGCCGACCGGTTACGAAACGATCGTGGCGCTCGATGCCGGCGGGCTGGCGCTCACCGCGCGTGTGCCCGGTTCGAACGCGTTGCGCGTTGGCGAAACCGTCGCCTTCGATCTGCGGCGCGAGCGCATTCATCTGTTTGACAAGAGCGACGGTCGCCGGTGGGAACCGGCTGGCCGCTGACGCAAAAGGAAGCACGACATGGACAGAAACAGCGTCAACTGGTCAGGGCCGATGCCCGCGGTCACCACGCCCTTTCACGATGATGGCCGCATTGATGAAGCGGCGTTTGCGGCCAACCTGGAAGGGTTGATTGCGGCGGGTGCCACCGGCTTTGTGGTGGGCGGCTGCACGGGTGAGTTCTGGGCATTGAGCCACGAGGAGCGCAAACGCCTGTTTGATGTGGCGCACGAGGCGATCGCCGGCCGCGTGACGCTGATCGCCGGCACTGGCGCGGTTTCGGTGGAGGAAACCGTGGCGCTGACGCGCCATGCCGAAGCCGCCGGCTGCGATGGTGCGCTGATCCTGCCGCCTTACTTCGTCAAGCTGTCGGACGATGAGATTTTTGCGCATTTTGCGGATGTGTGCGCGCTGATCGGTCTGCCGGTGGTGCTCTACAATATCCCCGGCAATGCGGTGAACGCGATCACCCCGGCTCTGGCGGCGCGGCTGGCCGATCTGGAACGCGTGGTGGCGATCAAGGAAAGTTCGGGCGACTGGAACAATTATTACGGCACCCATCTGGCCGTGCATGAACGGCTGCGGGTGTTCTGTGGGCCGTCCTCCGTGTTCGGCGTGCCGGCGGTGCAACTGGGGGCGGATGGCACCATCGATTGCTTCCCCAATGTCTGGCAGCGCGGCGGGCTTGATCTCTATTTCGCTGCCAAGGCCGGGGAGACGGAGAAGGCGGCTGAGCTGCAGGCGATGGGCCGCCGGCTCACCGATCTGTTCACCAGCGACGGCCGCACGCTCTATCCCGCCACCAAGGCGGCGATGGACATGATGGGCCTGCCCGGTGGCGGCACGCCGCGCCGGCCGCTGCGCAAGCTCGCCGGTGCGCCATTGAAGGGCCTGGAGGCCGGGCTGAAAACGCTGGGACTTTTGTGATCAGGAGAGGCACGATGACCATTCAGGAAAAGCTTCAGAAGCCGCTCACCCCGCCCGAATATCAGGTGACGTTTGGCGAGTTCATCGGGATCGGCCCCAACGGCAATCTGTGGGTGGATGGCTGCGACGTGGCTGATCTGGCGGAGCGCTTTGGCACGCCGCTCTACATCATCTCGGAAAACCAGCTGCGCCAGAATTATCGCGCCTTCCGCGATGCCTTCCGCGCCCATTATCCGGATGTGGAAATATTGTTCGCCAACAAATCGAACAACGGCCTGGCGATCCGCCACATCATGAACAGCGAAGGCGCCGGCGGTGACTGTTTCGGCGCCCAGGAAATGTACATGGCGCTGTTGGCCGGCACCAACGGGCGCACGCTGGTGCTCAATGGCTCCAACAAGCAGACCGAAGAGCTGGAACTGGCCATCGCCAACGGGCTGTGCGTCAACATCGATGCGATGGACGAGCTGGACCGGATCGATGAAGTGGCGCGTCGGCTGGGTGTTGTTGCCGAGATCGGCATCCGCCTGAAGCTCGATCTGGAACCGCTGACCGGCCGGATGGGCGTTGCCATGCACGGCCCCGGCACGCTGAAGCAGCAGAGCGATTCCACCAAATGGGGCATGACCCGTGAGCAGACAGCCGAGATCGTGAAGCGGGCGCAGGCGATGCCATCGGTGCGCCTGAAGGAAACGCATTTCCACCTGTCGCGCATGTCGAATGATCCGGCAGATTTTGCGGTGATGGCGCGGGAAATGATCACCTGGTCCGGCTATCTGCGGGACCACACCGGCTGGGTGCCGCCGTGCATCGATATCGGCGGCGGCTGGACCTTTGGCAAATGGTACGGCACCGGCCCCAACAGCCAGCTGGATGATGGCAACGCCCCCACGGCCGAAGATTATGCCCGCCTGTGCTGCGCGGCGATCAAGGATGAAGCGGCGAAACTGGGCCTGCCCCTGCCGAAATTGCGGCTGGAACCGGGGCGGGCTCTGTCGGGCCCGGCCGGTGTCGCGGTGGGGCGCGTGGGCGCGATCAAGGAAGGCGCCACGCGCAAGTGGGTGAACATGGATCTTTCCACCAACCACCTCAGCTGGGCCGCCGTGCTGGACTGGTATTATCACGCCCTGCCGGTGGTGAATGCCGGCGCCGAACCCACCGAAACGGTCGATCTGGTCGGCCCGCTTTGCAATTCGGACGAGGTGGGCAAGCATCGCCGCATGCCGGCCTTGGCCCGCGGTGATCTGGTCGCCTTCCTCGATACCGGTGGCTACACGGAATCCTCTGCGGCGCGTTACAATGCGCAGTTGCTGCCGGCGACCGTGCTGGTGACCGGCAGCCACGCCGAAGTTACCACGGAACGCGAACAGCTGAAGGATGCAATCGGCCGCTTCCGGGTGCCGGCCCATCTGCTCGCCACCTCCTTTGCGCCGCAGGATTGAATGCCATGGATCTGGGACTCTCAGGGCGCCGGGCGCTGATCTGCGGTGGCAGCAAGGGGCTGGGCTTTGCCGCCGCGCAGGCGCTGGCCCGCGAAGGCGTTGATCTTGTGCTGGTATCGCGCACGGCCGAAGCGTTGGAGCAGGCTGCGCGCCAGATTGTGGATGAAACCGGCGTGAAGGTCACCACCGTGGCGGCCGATCTGTCGCTGGCCGACGCGCCGGCCACGGTGCTGGCGGCGTGCCCAGATCCCGATATCCTGGTTTGCAATCCCGGCGTGCGGCAGACGCCGGATGATTTTCGCACGATGAGCCGGGCGGACTGGGATTTCTGGATGGAGGCGCATTATTTTGGGCCCCTGGAGCTGATCCGCGCCATCGTGCCGGGCATGTGCGAGCGCAAGTTTGGCCGTGTCGTCAACATCTCGGTGAGCAACATCAAGTTCCCGCAGGTGAATTTTGCCCACAGCCATTCGGCGCGTGTGGGCCTTGCGGGCGCCATCGCCTCGATGGTGCGGGAACTGGTGCCGCACAATGTCGTGATCAACAGCGTGCTGCCGGGCTTCATCGATACCGATGCCCTGCGAACCAACCTGCACGCTCACGCCAAACGCGGCAACACGACATACGAGGCCATCGTGGCCGACCGCATCAAGATGACCCCGGCCAACCGCTTTGCCGCGCCGTCCGAATGCGGCGATCTGATCGCCTATCTGTGCAGCGCCCAGATCGGTTTCATGACCGGGCAGAACATCGTTATCGATGGCGGCGTTTATCAGGGGTTGTTCTGATGGAAGAAGCCGCGCCCGCCCAGATGCTCACCCCGGCTGACCGGGTGGTGATGATCTCCGGCGCGTCGCGCGGCATCGGCCTTGCCATTGCGCGCCGGCTGGCGGGCGAGGGCTATCGCCTGTCGCTGGGGGTGCGTGATCCGCGGCGTTTCGCTGCGGCCGGCTTCGATCCGGAGCGCATCCTTGTCCACCGCTTTGACGCGCTCGAGCCGGCGTCGGCTGGCGATTGGGTGGCCGCCACGGCAGCGCGGTTCGGGCGGATCGACGCGCTGATCAACAATGCCGGTATCTTGCGCGCCATTGATTTCGAAACGGGGGACGAGGCCGTTCTGGATGAGGTGTGGGCTGTCAACGTGAAGGCGCCGTTCCGGCTGATCCGCCAGGCGCTGCCGCATCTGGCGCAGGCGGGAAACGGCCGGATCATCAATATCGCGTCGACTGATGGCAAGCGTTACCGCCCGGGCGTTTCGATTGCCTACACGATGAGCAAACATGCCGTGATGGCGCTCACACAAGCCGCCAAATTCGCCGGCTGGGACCGCGGCGTGCGCGCGACGGCGCTGTGCCCCGGCGCCGTCGATACGGATCTGATTTCCGGTATTCCGGGCGTCACGCCGCGTCAGGACCGGATAGCGCCGGAAACCCTTGCCGAAACGGTGTCGTTCCTGCTGCGCTTGCCGAACAGTTCGTCGGTTGCAGAGCTGGTGATGAACACGCGGCTGGAGACGGGGATCTAGGCCCAGGCAAGCCCAGTTTTCAGCCTGTTGGAGACGACAGAGCTGAAAACGGCCAAGGGCAGGGCGCCATCCATCCTGATTCCGGGCGCAAAGCGGTCATAAGTGCGTCATGCGAACATTGGTTTGATCAGATTCGACGCCATCGTCGGCGTCGGATCGTCAGCGCCTTCGCGGATCGTCGCGTGTCGGCATCAGCCCCGTTCCGTTAATTTTTGGATTTATGCACTATAAAACAAGGATATAACGCGAATTCATCGTAATGTCGCAACGCAGCTTCCGGCCGAGTTGGTGCAGACGCCGCAGCCCGGCCAGATGTTCGCATTGCTCCCGTTGTGTAACACCCTTGACTCATATGGGCGTTCGTATTCACATTGCGAACATTGGTTCGCGTATGGGGATTTGCGGGCCTGACGGACGATCATTGGGCGGCATCAACGGGTTGAGCCCCATGCCGGGTTCGGCCCTCAAAAGGGGAACATGCACATGTCGGAACTTACTTCGCGTCGCACTCTGCTGTCGTCGACGATCATTTCGGCAATGATGCTGGTGTCCGCCAGTTCGGCCTTTGCGCAGCAACAGCCTGCGACCGAAACGAAGGACGTGGCCGCCAACGCTGCCGAAGAAGCCCCTGAAACCATCACGGTGACGGGCTCGCGGCTGACCTCCAAGAACGTCGTCTCCTCCAGCCCGGTGCAGACCATCACCGAACAGGCGTTCGACGTGGTGGGCGCTGTCGATACCATCGATCTGCTCAACACCCTGCCGGCCTTCACCCGCGCGCAGGATACCAGCTTTGCCAACGGCGCCAACGGCACCTCCACGCTCGATCTGCGCGGCCTGGGTTCGATCCGCACGCTGGTGCTGATGAACGGCAAGCGCCTGCCGCCCGGCTCGCCAACGCCTGGCGGCTATCCTTCGGATATCAACCTGATCCCGGCCCAGCTGATCCAGCGTGTTGAAGTCGTCACTGGCGGCGCATCGGCCGTCTATGGTTCCGACGCTGTTTCCGGCGTTGCCAACTTCATCATGAAGCGGGATTTCAACGGTTTCGAGATCGATGGCCTGTTCGGCTTCAACCAGTCCAACAACAACAGCCTCGACGCGCAGCAGCGCCTGATCGCGGCCGGCATCACGCCCCGGACGGGCAGCGACACCGGCAACCCGACGTTCGATGTCTCCGCCGTGTTTGGCGCGTCGCTGGGTGAGGGCCGCGGCAATGTCACGGGCTATATCCGGTACATGCGCAACGATGGCCTGAACCAGTCAGAGCGTGATTTTTCCCAGTGCGCGCTCAGCCTGGGGGCAAACCCCAACCCGATCTGCCTG
>NZ_JAUMBI010000168.1:8236-24371 GCF_032115815.1 Sandarakinorhabdus sp. | reverse complement strand
CGGCTGTTGTAGCCGTGGGCCAGATTGGGATCGAAATCCATCGCGGAAAGCTGCATCACCCGCACCTCCGCCCCGCGCGCCCTCGCCGTTTCGGCAGCGGCAGCGGCCAGCGCACTGCACAGCGAAGTGCCATCGGGGTGCCCATCGAGAACGAGCACGCGCGAACCAGGGGCGGCCATCAGCGATCCTTTTGAAATTGCCCGGGGTCTCTACCAGCGTTCTGCGGCGTCGTCGTCGCTGCCTTTTGCCTCAACCCACCGCGTCGTGCCGTCGGCCCATTCCTCGCGCTTCCAGAATGGGGCCTTGGTTTTCAGCCAGTCCATCAGGAACTGCGCGGCAGCGAAGGCGTGGGCGCGGTGGGGGGAGGCGGTGACGACCAGCACGATGCTTTCGCCGGGCAGCAGCCGCCCGTGGCGGTGAATGATGGTCCCGATCGTATCGGGCCAGCGGCCGGCGGCATCGGCGGCGATGGCCTGCATCTGGGCCAGCGTCATTGCCGGATAATGTTCAAGGGTCAGGGCAACAAGGCCCTCATCGGCGCGCACCAGCCCGGTGAAGGCGACAGCGGCGCCGAGATCGGTGCGGCCGGCCAGCAGCGCGGCCTGTACGATGGCCGAGTCGAAGGGCTCGCTCTGGAGCCGCGCGGCAATCATCCGCCTGTCACCGGCGGGAAGATGGCAATTTCGCGCGGGTTGTTCAGCGGCGTGGCGGAGGTGGCGAAGGCCTGATCCACGGCGATGCGGATGCGGCTGCGATCGGCCAGGGCGGCGGCGTGGCCGGGGCTGCGGGTGGCGAGCCAATCGAGCAGGGCGGCGACCGTCGTGATGTCGGCGGGCAGAGCGAGCGACTCGCTGTCCGTGCCGATCATCGCGCGCACCCATGCGAAGTACAGCAGCGTGATCATCACATGTGTTTCAGACCGACGCGCAGATAATCATAGCCGGTGATCAAGGTGAGGATGGCGGCGATCCACAAGGTGATCAGCCCGATGATCTCGGCCGGCAGCCACGGCAGGATCGGCACGGCGCCGACGAGGATCAGCGCCCCCAGCGCCACCAGCTGCGCCGTCGTCTTCCACTTGGCGAGCTGGCTGACCGGCACCGAAACCTGCAGCCCGGCCAGATATTCGCGCAGGCCCGAAACGAACATCTCGCGCAGCAGGATGATCAGGCCGGCAATCACGCTCCAACCATGCAATATCTGGGCATCGACCAGCATCAGGATGACGGCGGCGACCATGATCTTGTCCGCAATCGGATCGAGGAACTGGCCGATTTTCGACACCGTTCCCCACGAGCGGGCGAGATAGCCATCGAAATAATCGGTGATCGCCGCCAGCGTGTAGAGGCCGAACGCCGCCAGCCATTCCCATGGGTTGGGCCCCCACATCAAGGCAACAAGGCCGGGCACCGCCAGGATGCGCGACAGGGTGAGCAGATTGGGGAGGCTGGACAACACGCACCCTTCATAGGCAATCCAGCGGCAACTGCAAAGTTCAGGAAAGGCCTGCCCATGAACGTTTCTGACGCCGTGCTGTCGCGCCGTTCGGTGCGCGGGTTCTTGCCCACCCCGGTTGACGGTGAGGTGATCCGCCGGGTGGTGGAAAAGGCGGCGTGGGCGCCTTCGGGTGGCAATCTCCAGCCCTGGCATATCGACGTGGTGGGCGGCGAAAAGCTGGATGAATTGAAGCGCATCATGCTGGGCAAGCTGATGGGCGGTGGCGGCATGGAGCCGACCGAGTATGACATCTATCCCAAGGAACTGCCGGAACCGCACAACAGCTATCGGTTTGCGGTGGGGGAGGAGCTGTATGCCCGGCTGGGTATCCCGCGCGAGGACAAGGCCGGTCGCCGCATGTGGTTCGCGCGCAATTTCCAGTTCTTTGGTGCGCCGGTCGCGCTGTTCTGCTCGGTCGATCGCCGCATGGGGCCGCCGCAGTGGAGCGACCTTGGCATGTATCTGCAATCGCTGATGCTGCTGCTGAAGGAAGAAGGGCTGGATAGCTGCCCGCAGGAATGCTGGGCGATCTATCCGAAAACCATCGGCGAATTCATCGGCATTCCGGAAGAACGCATGTTGTTCACCGGCATGGCGATCGGTTTCATCGATCCGGATGACAAGGCCAATCTTGCCCGCCCGAGCCGTGCACCGATGAGCGACTGGGCGGCGTTCCACGGGATGTGATTCCCCTTTCCGCTCTTGCCGCCACGCTGCTGTCGGCGCTGATCCACGCCAGCTGGAACCTGCTGCTGAAGGGGTCGGCAGGCGACCGGTTGGTGGATGTTGCCGTCATGGGCCTTGGCGGCAGCCTGTTCGGGTTGGTGCTGATTGCCCTGTTCGGCACACCGGTGCCCGAAGCCTGGCCCTATGTGCTGGCCTCCAGCGCCATCCATCTTGTCTACTGGACGGCGCTGACCAAGGGGTACGACGCTGGCGACATGAGCCATGTCTATACCATCGCCCGCGGCATCGCTCCGGCGCTGGTGACGGTCGCGGCGGTGGTCTTTGCCCGCGAGGTGCCGAGCTGGGGGCAGGGCGTGGGCGTGCTGGCGATCAGTGCCGGGGTGATGCTGGTGGGCGTCAACAGGCACGCGCCCCTGGCGGCGACGGGTTGGGCGCTGCTGACCGGGGCCGCCATCGCGGGCTATTCGCTGGTTGATGCGCTGGGCGTGCGGGTGAATGCGGACGTGTTCAGCTACAAGGGCTGGGGCGCTGTGTTCACCTTCCTGCCGATCAGCCTGTTTGTCATCGCCAGGCGCGGGCCGGCCGGTTTCGCAGCAGCGGCGGCCGGGCGCTGGCGGCAAGGCCTGTTCGCCGGCGGCATCTCCAGCGCCGGTTTCATGCTGGTGCTATGGGCACAGATGCGCGCGCCGATCGGGCCGATCACGGCGCTGAGGGAAACCAGCGTGCTGTTCGGCGCCGCGGCGGCAGCGTTGCTGCTGAAGGAACAGGTGACGCCCAGGCGGTGGGCCGGGGCGCTGGTGGTGTGCGCCGGGGCGATGCTGATTGGCTTTTCGGGTTAGGCTTCTCTGGTCCCCAGCCCGAGCAGTTTCTTGGTCCGGGCAATGAAGGCGCTATTGTCGCCGCCTTCCTGCACCGGCGAGACTTCCGGAACCTTCAGCCCGCGCTGTACGGCAGAGCGGGCCGCGATGGCTTCGACCCAGCGGCTGAGGTGGGGGAAGGGGGCGATGTCCACTCCCGTCCAGCCGGCGGTGCGCACCCAGCAGAAATGCGCGATGTCGGCGATGCTGTACGCGCCGGCCAGATAATCGCGATCCGAAAGCCTTGCATCGAGGATGGTGAACAGCCGCCTTACCTCGCCCAGGTAGCGCGCCTGCACCGCGGGCAGCTTCTCTGGCCAGAAATGCCCGAACAGATTGGCCTGACCCATCATCGGCCCCAAACCGCCCACCTGCAGCATCAGCCATTGCAGCGCTTCGGAACGGGCGCGGGGTTCGGCGGGCAGCAACTGGCCGGATTTTTCTGCCAGCCAGACGAGGATGGCACCCGATTCCATCACGGCGAAATCATCGTCGATCAGGCACGGCACCTTGCCGTTGGGGTTCAATTTCAGGAACTCCGCCCGCTTTTGCTCGCCCTTGGTCAGATCGAGCGGCTGCACGGTATAGCCCAGCCCCATCTCCTCCAGCGCGATGGAAACCTTGTAGCCATCGGGCGTCGGCGCAGTGAACAGGATCAGGCTCATGCCGGCAGCCTACGCCGCTATCCGTTCGGGTGGAAGTGCTGCCAGATTGCCAGCGCCATCTGGCCGGAAATGCCCGGTGCGCGTTCCAGATCCTCCAGCGTGGCGCCCTTCACGGCCCGGCTGGTGCCGAAGTGCATCAACAGCGCCTTCTTGCGGGCGGGGCCGATGCCAGGAACTTCATCGAGCGGGCTCTGGGTGAGGGATTTCGCCCGCTTCGCCCGGTGGGCGCCGATGGCGAAGCGGTGCGCCTCATCACGCAGGCGCTGCAGGAAGAACATCACAGGGGCATTGGGGGGAAGCGTGAATTCGCGGCCCGAGGGCATGTAGAAGGTCTCGCGCCCGGCGTTGCGATCAGGCCCCTTGGCGACGCCCACGATCGGCACATCGACTCCCAGCTCAGCCAGCGCGCTCATCACCGCCGAAACCTGGCCCTTCCCGCCGTCGATCAGGCACAGATCGGGCCAGGTGCCGCTTTCCTTGTCTGGATCTTCGGCTTCCAGCCGGGCAAAGCGCCGGTGCAACATCGCCTTCATCATGGCGAAATCGTCGCCCGGCGTAATGGCCTCGTCCTTCATGTTGAACTTGCGATACTGGCCTTTCATGAAGCCTTCCGGTCCGGCCACGACCATCGCCCCCAGCGCGTTGGTGCCCTGGATATGGCTGTTGTCGTAGACCTCGATGCGCGTTGGTGGCCCGTCGAGTTCGAAGATTTCCGCCAGTTCGCGCAGCAACTTGCCCTGCGTGGTGGTTTCGGCGCGACGGCGCTGGATGGCCTCTTCGGCATTGCGCTGCGCCTGTTCGACCAGCCGTCGCGCCGGACCGCGCTGGGCGTGGCGCAGGCTGACCTTGCGCCCGGCTTTCCCGCTGAGCGCTTCGGCCAGCAGCTCCGCCTCCGGCAGCGTGCGGTCGAGCAGCAATTCCCTGGGCGGCGGCAGTTCCTCATACAGCTGAGCCAGGAAGCTCTGCAGCACTTCGGCCTCGTCCACGCCTTCGGTGTGGCCGGGGAAGAAGCTGCGGTGGCCCCAGTTCTGGCCGCCGCGGATGAAGAAGATCTGCACGCACATGGCACCGCCATCGGTGGCCATGGCGATCACGTCGGCCTCGCTGGTGGCGCCTTCGGCATTGATGGCCTGGCTGCCCTGAATGAAGGTGAGCGCCTTCAACCGGTCACGCACCACGGCCGCCGTTTCAAAGTCCATGGCTTCGGCCGCCTGGTTCATCGCCGCCGCCAGCTTCTTTTGCGCTTCCTGCGTGCGGCCCGACAGGAAGCCCTTGGCGTCTTCCACCAGTTCGGCATAGCCGGCGTTGTCGATGCGGCCAACGCAGGGCGCCGAGCAGCGCTTGATCTGGTAGAGCAGGCAAGGCCGTGAGCGGTTGGCGAAGAAACTGTCCGTGCAGCTGCGCAGCAGAAAAACCTTCTGCAGCGCATTCAGCGTGGCGTTGACCGCGCCGGCGCTGGCGAACGGGCCGTAATAGCTGCCCTTGGCCACACGCGCGCCGCGATGCTTGGAAATGCGCGGAAAACCATGATCTTCCCGCAGCAGGATGAAGGGGAAGCTCTTGTCGTCGCGCAGCAGCACGTTGTACGCCGGGCGATAGCGCTTGATCAGTTGGGCCTCCAGCAGCAGCGCTTCGGCCTCGCTGTTGGTGGTGACGATCTCCATGCTGCGCGTCTGCGAAACCATGCGCTGCAGGCGGCGGGGCAGGCGGGTGACGTGGGTATAGTTGGTCACCCGCTGCTTCAGCATTCGCGCCTTGCCAACATAGAGCACGTCGCCACTGGCATCCATCATGCGATAGACGCCGGGCTTCAGCGGCAGGGTCTTCACCACGCGCCTTATGGTGGCGACACCCAGATCAAGATCAGGCGCCTCCGTACCGCGCACCGTGTAGGTTTGCGCTTCCTCGGAAAAACGGTCGGGCGTGTCGGTCATGCTGTGCAGCCGATAGCCGCGGCGGGCCTGTCATGGCAAATGCCCACAAGGCTGCTATCGATCAGGTCATGCCGATTCCACGCTTCTTCGCCGGCCTCCTGGCCCTTGCCCTGTCTGCCTGCGCGTCGAACACTCCGCCGCCGGCAACCGCCGCCGCCGTGATACAGCCCGCGCACCCGGTCATCCTCATCTCCGTCGATGGCCTTCGTGCCGATTATCTGCGCCGCGGGGTGAGCCCCAACATCACGGCGCTGGCAGCGCGCGGCGTCACCACCAGCGCGATGCGGCCGAGCTTCCCGTCGCTCACCTTCCCCAATCACTATACGCTGGTGACAGGCCTGCGGCCGGATCGCCACGGCGTCGTCAACAACACGATGCGGGACGCCGATCTTGGCGCCTTTTCGATGGGGATCCGCAGCGCGGTGGAGGATGGCCGCTGGTGGAATGGTGCAGAACCGATCTGGGTAACCGCTGAAAAGGCCGGCATCCCCACCGCCACCATGTTCTGGCCGGGCAGCGAAGCGGCGGTGCGCGGCGTGCGCCCGTACCGCTGGCTGAAGTTCGATGGCGACATGCCGGAAGCGGCGCGAGTCGATCAGTTGCTGGCCTGGCTGGATGAACGGCCCCAAGAACGGCCAAGCCTCGGCTTTGCCACGCTCTATTTCGACACCGTTGATCACGATGGCCATGAATTTGGTCCGGATTCGCCGCAGGTGAACACGGCGCTGGCCAGGGTTGATGCCCAGATCGGCCGGCTGCTGGCCGGCCTGCAGCAGCGCGGGATCGAAGCCAACATCGTGCTGGTGGCCGATCATGGCATGGCACAGGTGAGCAATGATCGCCGTATCCTGCTCGATGCGCTGCTCGATCCGGCCTCGGTGCAGTTGGTGGCAGGGGGCGCCATCGCCAGCCTGAACCCGCAGCCGGGGCAAGAGGTGGCCGTGAAGGCCGCCCTGCTGCGGCCGCACCCCCATATGGCCTGCCACGAAAAGGCCAATCTGCCCGCCCGCCTGCATTATGGCCGCCACCGCCGGGTGCCGGCGATCATCTGCATTGCCGAAGCCGGCTGGATGATCTGGCTGTCGGCGCCGCCGGCCAGCCAGACGCAGCGGCCGCTGGGCGGTATGCACGGCTATGATCCAGCCCATCCCGATATGGCCGCCAGCTTCGTCGCCGCCGGGCCGGCCTTCCGCGCCGGGGTGGTACTGCCGCCGTTCGACAATGTTGATGTCCACCCGCTGCTGCTGCGCCTGCTCGGCCTGCCGGCGATGCAGACGGATGGCGACGGCAGCATGGCAGCGAAGGTCCTGCGCTGAACTGCACGTTGCGCGGGGCCGCGCAAAGGCTTAGGCGGCACGCATCATGACGTCACGGCCCACCCGCACAGCGATCGTCACCGGCGGTGCCAAGCGCATCGGCGGCGCCATCACCCGCGCGCTGGCCGGCGATGGCTGGCACGTGCTGATCCACTGCAACACCAGCCGCGCCGCGGCTGACGCGCTCGCCGCTGAACTGCCGCACGCCAGCGTGGTCGCGGCTGATCTGGCTGATCCAGCTGCGGCCGAAACCATCATGGCTGCCACCCTTGGCCTGCCGCCGGCCCAACTGCTGGTCAACAGCGCCAGCCGGTTCGTCTATGACCGGATCGAGGATTTCAGCGCGGCCGAGTTCGACATCCACATGGCGGTGAACCTGCGGGCGCCGGCGCTGCTCAGCCGCGCGTTTGCTGCCGCGCTTCCCGACAGCCTCGCCGAGCCGGCGCTGGTGGTGAACCTGCTTGATGCCAAGCTGTCCAGCCTCAACCCGGATTACTTCACCTACACATTGTCCAAGATCGGCTTCGAGGGGCTGACCGAACTGACGGCGCGGTCCTATGCGCCGCGCTTGCGCTGCGTGGGCATCGCGCCGGCGGTCACGCTGGTGTCAGGGCCGCAAACGCGCGAGAATTTCGAGGCCGTGCACGGCCTCAACCCGCTGGGTCGCGGCGTGACGGTTGACGATATCATCTCCGCGCTGCGTTTCATCATCGCCACCCCCACCTTCAACGCGCAAACCATCGTTCTGGATGGCGGGCAACGCCTGCTCGGCCTGCCCCGCGACGTTGCCCATATGGTAGAAACATGATGCCTGATAGCGTGCCGCCGCCTACCTTCATCGAACCGATGGCGCCCGGCATGGTGCCGCGTCATCTGGCGATCCGCTCCCGCAAGCTGTTTCTGCAGGATTTCGATCTGCCAGTGGATATCGGCTTTCATGCCTTTGAAGTCGGCAGCCCGCAAACGCTGCGGCTGAACATCGAAGTGTGGGTGGATGCCGATCATTTCCCGCGCTGCGACACGGTGGCCGAAGCTTGGGATTATGATTTCCTGCGCAATGCCGTGCTCGGCCTCGTGGAAGGCCGCCGCTTCAATCTGCAGGAAACCGTGGCCCACGCCATCTATGATCTGGTGGCGGCAAGGGCCGGGGTGGTGGGTCTGCGCGTTTCCACACGCAAGCCCGACGTCTATCCCGATTGCGAGGCCGTGGGGGTGGAGCTTTCCAGCTTCTAATTTGTTTTGCCACAGGGGCCCAGACTGGCCAGCGCGTCGCGCCAGTCCTTGGCCAGTGCCGGATCGCCGCCGCCGGCTGCAGCCGGCAGGCGCGCCGGCAGGAAACAGGCAAGGCGATACCACAGCAGCGTGCCCGGCCGCACCCGTTCTGCCGATTCGTCGATGATATCGCCGCGCGCCACCAGCACTCGGCGCAATTCGCCGGGGCGATTCTGCACCACCAGAGTCGCCGGTTTGGCATCGGCCGTTGCGAGGAAGAACTGGCTTTCGCTTTCGCCCGGTACCGTGCCATCGGCGCGGAAGCCATTGGAAACGCCGCGGATTATCGGCACGCTTCCGGATCGCTGCTCGGCCACGACAGCGCGCACCGTATCGGCCAGCGCCGAATCCCAGGGCTGCTGGGCCCGGCGCGAGATCAGCCTGGTGCTGCCATCTGCTTTCGGCGTATCCAGAAAGGCCAATACATCCAGACCCTTGGCCTGAGGGGGTCTGCCGCGCGAATCCAGTGGGACGTCCCACAGATATTGAAGGGTTCCGCCCATGGCGCCGGGAGCGACAAGCACATTGGACACGCTGGCGGTCACCAACAGCCGCGCCCGACCGGCCGCGACATCAGGTGCGGCCTTGCCCGTAAGCCGGCTGGCACGGGTGATGGTGGCGCGCACGATTACCGGGGCGGCAAGGGCCAGTTCGGCAGTATCGGCAAAACCGGCCAGGCGGTCGTTCGGGCCCGCCGCTGGGGCAGGTGCCTGCGCTGCAGCCGGTGCAATCATAACCAGAATCAGGCAGATGGGCAGAATCGGTCTCATCATGCCCTCCATGGTAGGGGTGAGCGGCCGGTGCCGGCAACCCGCTGTGGGGTCACAGGGGAAGCCTTGGGCCATCCCCGGTAAAATGGCAGGGAACAAACCCCGATTCTGGGGTGGGGAAACAACGTAGCGAGGCAGAATTCGGCGGGATTGTGGCAAAAAGTCGGTTGCGGCGCCAAGCGGCTTGCGGCTAGAGGAGCACTCCGAGGGTTCGACGCAGGGTTTGAGGGGGGTCCTCTGCTCGCGGCGTTCCACAGTTTTTAGGGAGTGCCATACCAGCCATGTCTTACATGGACGCACCTGCGATGAGCAAGAATCGGCAGATCGCGCTGGTCTCGGTCGCCATTCTGCACGTTCTGCTCGGCTATGCCATCGTGTCCGGTTTTGCCATTTCGGTGGTGAAGAAGATCGTTGAGCCGCTCGAAGCCGTGAACGTGAAGGAAGAGGCACCGCCGCCGGACGAACCGCCGCCGCCGCCGCCGAAGGAAATCGAGATCCCGCCCTACGTGCCACCGCCTGAGGTGTCTGTGCAGTCGGACGCTCCGACGAACACGATCACCACGCAGTCGAACGTGGCCCGCCCGGATCCGCCCGTCGTGGCACCGCCAGCCCCTCCCGCCCCGCCGGCTCCGCCGGCTGTGGCACCGTCGCCGGCAACGCCGCGCGGCCGTGGCAACGTCTTCTCGGATGATGATTATCCCAGCGCTTCGCGTGCTGCCGAGGAAGAAGGCGTGACCCGTGTGTCCTATGTGGTGGGCACCGATGGCCGCGTCACCCAGTGCGAAGTCGTGCAAACCAGCGGCTTCAAGCGGCTTGATGATGCGACGTGCTCGATCATCCAGCGCCGTTTCCGCTTCAACCCGGCCACCCGTGAGGGCCAGCCGGTGCCGGAACGCAAGACCCAGCCGGTGCGCTGGCGCCTGACCAACTGATCAACCTATCAATCAGGGCCTGGCCTTGGCGCCAGTTCCCGCAGCAATAACCGAGGGAAGAAGACAATGCAGACCGAAGCCGCAGAAAATCCCTATGGCCTTATGGCCGCTCTGGAGCAGGGGGGCATCATCGCCTGGGCCGTTTTCGGCCTCTTGGTGTTCATGTCGCTGTACAGCTGGTTCATCATCATCACCAAGTATCTGGACCAGAAGAAGATCATGGCCGAAGCCATGGAACTGGAAAAGAAGTTCTGGACCGCCAGCGACCTGAAGACCGGTGCCGCCAAGCTCGACAAGAACTCGCCGTTCCGCCAGATCGTTGATGACGGCCTGCGCGCTTCGGATCACCACGAAGGCCGCCTGACCGACAAGATCGATCAGCACGAGTGGGTGACGATGGCGCTGAACCGTTCGGTTGGCCTGATCAACGGCAAGCTGACCACCGGCTTCTCGTTCCTCGCCTCGGTCGGTTCGACCTCGCCGTTCGTCGGCCTGTTCGGCACCGTGGTCGGCATCTATCGCGCTCTGATCAACATCGGCCTCGCTGGCCAGGCCTCGATCGACAAGGTCGCCGGTCCGGTCGGTGAAGCTCTGATCATGACCGCGCTGGGTCTGGCCGTGGCCGTGCCCGCCGTGCTGGGCTACAACTGGCTGATCAGCCGCAACAAGGACATCGCCACCCGCCTGAACAACTTCACGTCTGACGTGCATGGTGCTCTGGTGTCGGGTGCGCGCATCCAGCGTCCGGTTGCTGCTGCTCCGGCCGCTGCTGCTCCTGCCGTCAAGAAGTAATCGGTCTGATCGCCGCATAGGGAGATAGACCGATGGGTATGAGTATCGGCAAGGACACGTCGGACGAAAACGCGCCGATGAACGAGATCAACACGACGCCGCTCGTCGACGTCATGTTGGTGCTCCTCATCATCTTCCTGATCACGGTGCCTGTTGTCATCCAGACCGTGCCGCTCACGCTGCCGACGGTGACCAACGTTCCCACCACCACCAAGCCGGAAAACGTGCTGATCTCGGTGGATGCGAACTGCGACACCTACTGGGGCCAGACCCGGGTCGATACGAAGCAGGAACTGCTCGACCGCGGCGTGAAGGCACTGAAGGACGAGATCAAGCGCCAGGAAGCCCTGGGCGGCAAGATCGAACTGCCGGAAGTGCATGTCCGCGGTGACAAGGACGTGGCCTATCGTTGCATTGGTGGGGTTGTCTTCACCATGCAGCGCGCAGGCTTCCTGAAGGTCGGCTTCATCTCCGAACCGGTTCCAGGGTTCGTCACGCGCGATTGATCAGGCAATGATGGCGGCCGGATCCACCTTTGAGGGGATCGATCCGGCCCCATCCGATAACGGGAGTTTGGCCAATGGCCATGTCAGTTGGTAAAGAGGGTGGTGACGACAACCCGATGGTGGAAATGAACACGACGCCGTTGATCGACGTCATGCTCGTTCTGCTCATCATGTTCATCATCACCATCCCGGTGCAGACCCACGCTGTGAAGCTGGACCTGCCCCCGCCGAATCCGAACCCGAGCAATGTTGATCCGGTGTTCAACCAGATCGACATCGATTTCCTCGGGAACATGTACTGGAACAAGACCGAGGTCGATATGGCCACGCTGAAGGGATACCTGAAGCAGGCCTCTGCGCTGCCGGAACAGCCGGAACTGCGCATGCGACCGGAAGCGGAAGCCAAGTATGTCATCGTCGATCAGGTGATGGCTGCGGCCCAGCAGGCTGGCATCGTGAAGATGGGCTTTGTGGGGAATGAGGCATACGCGAACTGATCGCAGCGCGGCGCGCAAATAGCGCAAGCTATTTGCCGACTCGCGCAAGATCGGAAGGCGAACGAAAAAGGCGGCCCCTCAGGGCCGCCTTTTTTTTGACTCGTCCGACGGGGTGGCTCCGCCACGCTCTTTCTGCCTTCGTTCTTCTCTGACGCCACAAGCGGACCCGGCGGCTTTGCCGCCGGCCGCGTCCAAATGCGCTGTTTCGCTAAACCCTCGCCTTGCCAAACCCCACGCCCACTCCCTCCCGCAAGCGGGAGGGCAGACGCCGCCGCCGTTCCGTCTTACCCTCCCGATCACAAAGGGAGGACGAACCATGGCACGACTTTCAGGCAAAGTGGCTCTGGTCACGGGCGCGGCATCGGGATTGGGCGCGGCGACAGCGCGGCGGCTGGCCAAGGACGGCGCGGCCGTGCTGCTGACCGATCGCGATCTGGCCGGTGAGGATGTGGCCGCCAGCATCACGTCCGCCGGCGGACAGGCTGCCTTCCGGCTGCATGATGTCACCAGCCATCCCGATTGGGCAGCGGCGGTCGAACACGCGGTCACCGATTTCGGCCGGCTCGACATATTGGTCAACAACGCCGGGGTTGCCGGCGGCCGTCACGAACTGATGGACCACAGCTATGATGCCTGGCGGCAGATCCTCGCCGTCAATCTCGATGGGGTCTTCCTCGGCCTGCGCCACGCCGGCCCACGTATTGCCGCATCGGGCGGTGGCAGCGTGATCAACCTCAGCTCCATCCTCGGCAAGGTTGGCATGGCCGGGGCCGCAGCCTATTGCGCGTCAAAAGGCGGGGTGACGCTGCTTACCAAGGCTGCGGCGTTGGAATGGGCACCGCTGGGCATCAGGGTGAACAGCGTCCATCCCGGTTTCATCGACACGCCGATGGTGAGCAATGCACTGGCCGATCGGGAAGATGGCAACGAGATGCGCGTGGCGTTGATGAACGCCCATCCGGTCGGACGCTTTGGCGTGCCGCGCGAGATTGCCGATGCCATAGCCTTCCTGGCCAGCGATGATGCCAGCTTCATCACCGGTGCCGAACTGGTGGTGGATGGCGGCTTCACCGCCCAATAGGAGCCGTCAGGCCGCCAACTGATCGAACTGGAGCCGGGCAAGCCGGGCGTAGAGTCCGCCGCCGGCCATCAGGCTGTCGTGCGTGCCCTCTGCCACGATGCGGCCCTTGTCGAGCACGACGATGCGATCGGCATCGCGCACGGTGGCGAGGCGGTGGGCGATCACCAGGGTGGTGCGCTGCTTCATCAGCCCGTCCAGCGCCTCTTGCACCAGTTGTTCGCTTTCGGCGTCAAGCGCGCTGGTGGCTTCATCAAGCAGCAGGATGGGTGCGTTGCGCAGGATGGCGCGTGCGATGGCCACGCGCTGGCGCTGACCGCCGGAAAGCCTGGTGCCGCTTTCGCCCAGGAAACTGTGGATGCCTTCGGGCAGGTCCTTCAGGAAGCCATCGGCATGAGCGGCCTCGGCCGCCGCCCAGACTTCCGCCTCGCTGGCCTCGGGGCGGCCATAGCGGATGTTTTCCAGTGCGCTGGTGGCGAAGATCACGGTTTCCTGCGGCACCACGGCGATGCGTTCGCGGATCTGGTGCGGATCGGCGTCGCGATAGGCAACGCCATCGATGCGCAAGACCCCGGCTTCCGGATCATAGAAACGCTGCACCAGCTGGAACAGGGTGGATTTGCCGGCACCCGAAGGGCCGACCACGGCCACCGTTTCGCCCGGTGCCACCTTCAGGGTGAAACCGTTCAGCGCCGGGGCATCAGGTTTGGACGGATAGTGGAAATGCACATCCAGCAGTTCCAGTTCGCCGCGCGACGCCGGTAGCGCGACTGGATTGGCCGGGGCGCGGATCAGGGGGCGAGCGGCGAGCAGTTCTTCCATGCGGCCGGATGCGCCGGCCGCGCGCATGAAATCGCCATACACCTCGGTGAGCGTGCCGAACGCGCCAGCAACGATGGCGGCGGCGAACACGAAGGCGGCGATGGCGCCGCCCGAAAGCCGGCCCGAAATCACGTCGAGCGCGCCTTGCCACAGCACCAGCGTGATGGCGCCGAACACCAGGGTGATTACCAGTGCCGTCATCACCGCGCGCAGGCGGATGCGGCGTTTGGCGGTGTCGAAGCTGCTTTCCACGGCGGCGCCGAACCGCTTTGCCTCGCGGCCTTCCTGCGTGAAGGCCTGCACGATGCGGATGGCGCCCAGCACTTCGGAAACCATCGTGCCCATATCGGCAACGCGATCCTGGCTGGTGCGGCTGATGTCGCGCACCTTGCGGCCGAGCAGGAAGATCGGAACGATGGTGAGCGGAATCACCAGCAGCATCATCAAGGTAAGGCGTGGGCTGACCCAGAACATGTAGCCGATGCCGCCGATGCCCATCACCGTGTTGCGCAGCGCCAGGCTGGCCGAGGTGCCGACCACCTGTTCGATGATCGCGGTGTCAGACGTGATGCGGCTGGCAATTTCGGCCGGGCGGTTTTCCTCGAAAAACACCGGATCAAGGGTGACGAGGTGGCGCTGCACAGCGGTGCGCAGATCGGCCACCACGCGCTCGCCTATCCAAGACACGAAGAAGAAGCGCACGGCCGTCGCCAGCCCGAGCAGCATGACGAGGCCGAGGAAGCCGACGAAGAAGGGCGCGATATCGGTGGGATCACTGCCGCGGGCAAAGCCATTGTCCACCACGGTTTTCAACCCTTGCGGGATGGCCAGTGTGGTCAGTGCGGCGACGCACAGCGCGGTGAGCGCCGCCGACAGCTGCAGCGGATAGGAGCGGGCAAACCGCCACAGCAGGGCGAGGCGGGAAAGCTTGCGCTCGGCCGGCGGCGGCAACGGCGGTTTTGGGGGACGGGAGGCCATGCGGGCTGATAGCAGCCGATTGAGCCGCACTCAATGGCCAGCACTGGGGCCAGCACTGGGGCCAGCACTGGGGCCAGCACTGGGGCCAGCCCCTGCGACAGTTTCCGCGGCTGCCGCCGTTACATTTATGTTGCATTGCACCAGATTCATTCACCGCGGCGCTCATTTCCGGTTTATGCTGCATGTGCGATATGGCAGTGCATCAATTGCGCAGCCGCGCCGGAAGGATGTTTGATGCTGTACACCGCCTTTGAGATGCAGAAAGCCTGGTTGGCGGGGATGGGCCTGGCGGCCCAGTCCAGTTCCGATTGGCTGCTCAGCTATGCCAACCCGCTTGCGTGGTCGCCTACGGCGCCATCGATGGCGCGGGCGCTGGAGGTGTTCGCACACACGGTCGAAGTGCGCGGCAAGCCGGCCTTTGATCTGAAAACCACCATCGTTGATGGCGTAACGGTGCCGGTGACCGAAGCCGTGGTGGTGAGGAAGCCCTTTGGCCAGCTCAAGCATTTCAAGCGAGAAGTGACCGTCAGGCGTGATCCGCGCATCCTGATCGTCGCCCCCATGTCGGGCCACTATGCCACGCTGCTGCGCGGCACGGTGGAACGGCTGCTGCCCGATCACGAGGTTTACATCACCGATTGGCGCGATGCCCGCTTGGTGCCGACCAGCGAAGGCCGCTTCGATCTCAACGATTATGTGGATTATCTGATCGCGTTCCTCGAAGCCCTGGGCCCGGATACGCACATGCTGGCGGTGTGCCAGCCATCGGTGCCGGCGCTGGCTGCCGTGGCGCTGATGAACGAGGATGATCATCCTTGCACCCCGCCCAGCCTGACGATGATGGGCGGGCCAGTGGATGTGCGAAAGGCGCCGACATCGGTGAACGATCTGGCCTTCAAGCGGCCGTTCGCCTGGTTTGAACACACGGTGATTCAGGACGTGCCTGCCATCTACCCGGGTGCAGGCCGCAAGGTTTATCCTGGCTATCTGCAATTGTCGGGCTTCATGTCGATGAACCTGGCCAACCACATGAAATCACACTGGGAAATGTTCAAGCACCTGGTGGATGGAGATGAAGAATCCGCCGATGCCACCAAGGCCTTCTATGACGAATACCGCGCCGTCTGCGACATGACCGCGGAATTCTATCTGCAGACGATTGATCTGGTGTTCCAGCGCCAGGCCCTCGCCACGGGCCAGTTCGAACATCGCGGCCGCATCGCCGATCCGGGCAAGATCACCCGCACGGCGCTGTTGGCCATCGAAGGTGAACGCGACGATATCTCGGGTATCGGCCAGACACGGGCAGCCCTGGATCTGGCAGTGAACCTGCCCGATACCAAGAAGCAGTATCACCTGGCAGCTGGCGCTGGCCATTATGGCATCTTCAACGGCCGCAAGTGGCGCGAACAGATTGCGCCGGTGATGGAGCAATTCTTGCGCACGCACGATATGCGCCCTGTGGCCCCGGCGCCGCTGCGGGTGGTGCTGCCCAACCACATCGAACCGGACGTGCCGCCGGGCGTTGAAGT
>NZ_JAUMBI010000168.1:0-8226 GCF_032115815.1 Sandarakinorhabdus sp. | reverse complement strand
ATATTGTCTTCGTTGAGCTGAACTTGTTTCAGCATTCATGGAACGAACTGCTCCAGAAGGTGCGCCTCCTAGGGCAGCTTCGCCATGAATGCCGGCGAAACAAGTTCAGCATGACGGCTGGTTGTGGGTAGCGGTCGCCTGCGCTGCTTCAGCCCGCCAGTTGCTCTTCCATCTCGGCCAGTTCCAGCCAGCGCAGTTCCGCTGCCTCCAGCGTTTCGCGCAGGCCATCCAGTTCGGTGGTGAGCGCGGCAAAACGCGCTGGGTTCTTCGCGTAGAGATCGGGATCGGCCATCGCAGTCTCGCGAGCGGCGATGTCCTTGTTGAGTGCGGCGATACGGGCAGGCAGTTCGGTCAGTTCGCGCGCATCCTTGTAACTCAATTTTCCGGCCTTGCGGGGTGCGCTGGCCGGGGTTGCGGCGCTGATCCGGCCGCCCTTGGTGGCAGCGGCTGCCGGGGCCTGGCGGGCCACCCATTCGCTCCAGCCGCCCACGCTCACTTCGGCCTTGCCGGTGCCATCGAGGGCGACGATCATTGTCACCACCCGATCGAGGAAGGCGCGATCGTGGCTGACGAGCACCACGGTGCCATCATAATCGCCGATCACCTCCTCGATCAGATCGAGCGTTTCCATGTCGAGATCGTTGGTCGGCTCATCGAGCACCATCAGGTTCGATGGCGTGGCGAACTCGCGTGCCAGCAACAGGCGGGACTGTTCGCCGCCTGACAGGGTTTCGGCCGCCGCATCGATCACGCCGGGATCGAACAGATATTCCTTCAGATAGCCGGCGATATGCTTTTTCGAACCGTTCACCTCGATCCACTCGCCGCCATCGGCCAGCACTTCGCGCACGGTGCGGCCTTTCAACCGCTGGCGATGCTGATCGATGATGGTGGGAGCCAGCGCGGCGCTTCGGGTTATGGTGCCGCTGTCGGGTGCGATCTGCCCGAGCAGCAGCTTGATCAGCGTCGATTTGCCGGCACCGTTGGGGCCGACGATGCCGATGCGATCGCCCTTGCGGATGCGCAAGGAAAAATCATTGAGGATGGCGCGATCACCGAACGCCAGCGATATGCCCTTGGCGTCGATCAGGATCTTTGAGCCGGGATCGCTGGATTCGGTGGCGATCCGCGCTGATGTCGGCCCACGATCCAGGCTGCGGCGGGTTTCGCGCAGGTCCATCAGCTTGGAAAGCCGGCCCATGTTGCGCTTGCGCCGGGCGGTCACGCCGCGCTGCAGCCAATGTTCTTCGGCACGCAATTTGGTGTCGAGTCGCTGGGCGGTGCGCTCTTCCTCGGCAGCGACGGCTTCGGACCAGGCGTCAAAGCCGCCAAAACCCACTTCGGCGCGGCGCAGCATGCCGCGATCAAGCCAGAGGCAATTCTTTGTCAGCCGGGTGAGGAAGGCACGATCATGGCTGATGACCACCAATGCGCAGCGGCTGCGATCCAGCCAGTTTTCCAGCCATTCGATGGCACCAATATCCAGGTGATTGGTCGGCTCATCCAGCAGCAGCAGATCCGGCGCTTCGGCCAGTACCCGCACAAGCGCGGCACGGCGACGTTCGCCGCCCGATGCCGTGGCAGCGGGGCGGGCCAGATCGAGCCCGATCTGATCGGCCAGCGCCGCCACTTCGTGGGGCTGCGCGCCGCCGGCCAGCACATAATCTTCCAGGGCTTCGAAATCGCCCATCGGCGGATCCTGCTCCAGCCGGCCGATCTTCAGCCGGCCGGCCAGGGCGCGGCGGCCCTGATCCGGCTCGATACTGCCGTCGATGATCTTCAGCAGGGTGGATTTGCCGGCGCCGTTGCGGCCGATCAGCGCCACGCGGTCACGGGCATCAAGGGTGAGCGACAGGCCCTGGAACAGCCAGCCGGCACCGTTTTTCAGGCCAATTGATTCAAGAGTGAAAATAGGTTCGGGCCGGGGAGGGGACATGGGGGAGGCAGTGGCCTGTCCCGCCGCGGCTGGCAAGAGGCAGCGGTTGCACTGAAGGCGGCGATGCGGCACAAGATCGCCAGATGCTGTCGTCCAGAAACCTGTTCATGTTCAGGGCGGGTTCAAGCGGTGGCGGGCAGATGGTTGTGGTCGGAGCCGGCGCTGAAGCCTGCTCAACGCGGTTGATAAACGGGATCATGCGTGTGCGTAACCTCTTGTACTTCCTGGTCAGCCTGGCCCTGATGGCGACGTCACCGGCTCTTGCTGGCCCCAACGACGTGCACGACATGGTGCGCGCTGGGGAGATCATGCCGCTGGAACCGATCCAGCGCCGCGTGATGCAGGAAAACCGGGGTGAGTATGTGGGCGTGCAGTTTGATCAGTCCAGCCGCACCTACCGGTTCCGGTTTCTGCGGGATGGCAATCTGATCAATGTTGATGTGGATGCCCGCACCGGCGCGCCCGTTCGGCGCCGGCAGAGTTTTTGAGAACCGCCAAGCGCGCGCGGGTAGCAGCGCCAGCTGGACGGGAGCCGGTTTCATCGTGCCAGCGTTAATCGTGGACAGGACTATCGTGGACAGGGGCCAATGCGAATACTGATCGTCGAAGACGAACCCAATCTGCGTCGCCAGCTCAAGAATGCGCTGGAACAGGCAGGCTATGCCGTTGACGCCGCCGCTGACGGCGACGAAGGCCATTATCTGGGCGCCAACGAAGCCTATGACGCGGTGATCCTCGACCTCGGCCTGCCGGGCCTCGACGGGTTGACCGTGCTTGACCGTTGGCGCCGCGAAGGCCGGGTGATGCCGGTGCTGGTGCTGACCGCGCGCGACAGTTGGTCGGACAAGGTTGCCGGCCTTGATGCCGGTGCCGACGATTATCTGGCCAAGCCGTTCCAGATCGAGGAACTGGTGGCCCGGTTGCGCGCCATCATCCGGCGGGCGGCAGGGCAGGCGACATCGGAACTGACTGCCGGCGGTGTGCGCCTGGATGGCCGTTCGGGCCGAGTGACGCTGAACGGCGAACCGGTGAAATTGACCGCGCAGGAGTTCAAGCTGCTTTCCTACCTGATGCACCACAAGGGAAAGGTGGTGAGCCGAACCGAACTGATCGAACATATCTATGATCAGGATTTCGATCGCGATTCCAACACGATCGAAGTGTTCATCACCCGCATCCGCAAGAAGCTGGGTGCCGATCTGATCATGACCACGCGCGGCCTTGGCTACAGTCTCAACGATCAGCTCTGAGCCGGCAGCGGTGAGCACGCGCCGCTCGTTGCAGCGGCGCATGGTGCTGATCGCTGCGGTGTGGATCACCATGCTGCTGGGTGTGGGCGGTCTGGCGCTTGTGCAGGTGCTGGATGATACACTCACCACCAGTTTCGACGAGCAGCTGGCCAACAACCTGAATGCGATGATCAATGCGGCCGAGCTGGACGAAGTGGGTGATGTGCGCCTGCTGCGGCCGCTGGGCGATCAGCGGTTTGCCGAGCCGTATTCCGGCCTTTACTGGCAGGTGTCGGGCGGCGGCCATGCGCCGTTTCCATCGCGCAGCCTGTGGGATCGCCAGCTGGCGCAACCTCCGGGCGATCGAGATTGCCGCACCCCCTGCAAATTTGAAAGCACGCAATTTGCCGGCGAAACGCTGCGGGTGATCGCGCGCAGTGTGCGCCTGCCCGGTGCGGCCCAGCCCTTCCTGTTCCAGGTGGCGCAATCCAGCCGCGATCTTGATCGGCAGAAGGCGCGCACCCGCACCGTTGTCGGCTGGAGCCTTGGGGTGCTGGGCATCGGCCTGATCGTCATGGTCGGTCTGCAATCCATTTATGGCCTGGCCCCGCTGAGGCGGGTGTCCAAGGCCATCGCGGCCATTCGCTCCGGCGAAGCGCGGCGGGTGGAAGCGCAATTCCCGGTTGAGGTGGAACCGCTGGTGGCAGAGATCAACGAGCTGCTGGCGCATGGCGAAGCGCAGTCGGAAGCGGCGCGGCGCCACGCCGGCAATCTCGCCCATGCGCTGAAAACGCCAATGAGCGTTCTGATCGGCGAAGCGCGTGGCCGCGATGATCCGCTGGCCCGCACCATCGAAGCCCAGGTGCAGGTGATGCGGCGCCATGTCGATCACCAGCTCGCCCGCGCCCGCGCCGCCGGTCGCCGCGCCGCCTCCACCGCCCGAACACCAGTGTGGCCGTCGCTGGAAGCCATCGCGCGCACGGTCGGGCGTATCCACCAGGCCAAGGTGTTGATCGATCTGGCTGGCGATCATGATGCCGCCTTTCGCGGCGAGCAGCAGGATCTTGAGGAAATGCTGGGCAATTTGATCGACAATGCCGCTGTGCATGGCGGCGGCCGGGTGTTCATCACCGTGGAAGCCGACGCCGATCAGGTGCGGGTGCTGGTGGAAGATGACGGCAAGGGCATCGCGCCCGACCAGCGCAGCCGGCTGTTCGAACGTGGCGAACGTCTGGATACCGACAAGCCGGGCACCGGTCTTGGCCTCGCCATCGTCAAGGATGTCGCTGAACTCTATGGTGGGAGCGTCGCGCTCGACAGTTCGGAAGATCTGGGCGGCCTGCTTGTGGTGCTTACGCTTCCGCGCGCTGCCTGAACCGTCGTCAGCCGCGCGCTGCCTGATGGTGGCGGATCACCTCGTCGATCACGAAGCGCAGGAATTTCTCGGAAAATTCAGGGTCAAGATTGGCGCTGGCGGCCAAGGCGCGCAGACGGGCGATCTGCTCGGTCTCGCGGCCGGGATCAGCCGGGGGAAGACTGGTTTCAGCCTTGTAGCGGCCAACGGCCTGCGTGATCTTGA
Organism: Sandarakinorhabdus sp.; assembly: GCF_032115815.1. Taxonomy (GTDB): domain Bacteria; phylum Pseudomonadota; class Alphaproteobacteria; order Sphingomonadales; family Sphingomonadaceae; genus Sandarakinorhabdus. The sequence continues at coordinate 3,482 of NZ_JAUMBI010000168.1, read as the reverse complement.
AGCGCTCGGCCAACATGAACACCAGAGCGGCATCGATATTGTCGATGCTCTCGCGATAGGCCTGCAACACCGGATCAGTCACGCGGTTTCCCCCCTGATGCCGGCAGCCCGGCACCTCGCTCTTTTGCGGCACAGCAACGCGGGGGGCAAGGCCATGCTTGCACGTGGCCAGAGTTGGGCTAAGGAAAACGCCGTGAGCGCGACTGTCCATACCCTCCGCCGAGAACCGTCGATCCAGGCGCTGATGAACCTGACTGCGCCGGGTCTCAACGCGGTCAACCATGTGATCCTCGATCGCATGCAATCGCCGGTGGCGTTGATCCCGGAACTGGCAGGCCACCTGATCGCCGGCGGCGGCAAGCGGCTGCGGCCGATGCTGACCCTGGGCTGTGCCAGCCTGCTGGGCTATGAAGGCACCCGCCATTACAAGCTGGCGGCGGCCGTGGAGTTCATCCACACGGCCACTCTGCTGCATGATGATGTGGTTGATGCGTCTGGTCTGCGCCGCGGCAAGGTCACGGCCAATGCGCTCTATGGCAATCCGGCCAGTGTGCTGGTGGGCGATTTCCTGTTCAGTCGCGCCTTTGAACTGATGGTTGAAGACGGCTCGTTGCGCGTGCTCAAGATATTGTCGCGCGCATCGGCCGTGATTGCGGAGGGCGAGGTGGCCCAGCTCACCGCCGCGCGTGATGTTACCACCACCGAAGATCGCTACCTTGATATCATCAGCGCCAAGACCGCCGCGCTGTTCGCCGCTGCCTGCCAGATTGCCGGCGTGGTCGCCGAACGTGATGAAAAGGGTGAGGAGGCGCTGGCCAGCTATGGTCGTTATCTCGGTATCGCCTTCCAGTTGGTGGATGACGCGATCGATTATGTGTCGGACGCGGAAACCATGGGCAAGAATGCCGGCGATGATTTCCGCGACGGCAAGATCACCCTGCCGGTGATCCTGGCTTATGCCCGCGGCAATGAGGATGATCGTGAATTCTGGCGCCGCGCCATGACCGGCAGAGCCAATGGCGATGTCGAACTGGCCCGTGCCGGCGAGTTGCTGCGCACCACCAATGCCGTGGCCGATACCATGGCCCGCGCTCGCCATTACGGCCAGCGCGCCATCGATGTGCTGGGCAGCTTTGCCAAGGGCCCGGCGCGTGACGCGCTCACCGAAACGGTGGAATTCGCGATCGCCCGCGCATACTGAGGCTGCCACCCACTTGCCTGCCGCCGCTTGCAAGCGCAGAAGGGCTTCCATGCACGCCCGCCTTTACCAACGCCCCAAGCACGCACTGCAGTCCGGCCGCGCCCACACCGGCGAATGGTTGCTGGAATTCGAACGCGATGATCGCATGCGCGCCGATCCGCTGACCGGCTGGACTGGCAGCGGTTTCACTGCTGGCCAGGTGCAACTGCGCTTTCCCAGCGAAGCCGCTGCTCGCGCCTACGCCGAGGCCAATGGGCTGGAGGTGGAGATTGTCACGCTGGGGCCGAGACGGTTGAAGATCCAGGCGTACGCTGACAATTTTCGCTGATGCGCAGCACGTTTGGTTCGGCAAGCGTCCGTCTGTATCGGCTTGATGACGGCGATCCGGTCGCCGAAACTCTCTTTTATGGACCGCTGGCCGAAGCCATGGCCATCGCTGCCGTCCAGAGCGAAGATGTGCAGTCCAAGCTATGGATTGCCACCGATAACGACGTCGCTCCCTATCTCGATCTGGCGGACGAGTAACGCTGGATTTTCCCGGCTTTCCGCTGCATTTGCAGCGCCACGCGCCCGTAGCTCAACTGGATAGAGCACGTGGCTTCTACCCTCGGGGTTGCAGGTTCGAGTCCTGCCGGGCGCGCCAGTTTCTCGCATTTCCAGCACTGACCGAGCCTCGCGCCTTGATCGCCAAGCGTCAAAAGGACGGCATTACCGGACGCGCCACTTCGTGGTGAGACATCTCCATGACAGATGCTTGACTAAGGGAACGTTCTCATATAGCCATCGCATGTAGTGAACGTTCACAACCGCCTCAAACAGCAGGGTGGATGAGCGACCTGGGGGAGAGAATCGCTGATGATCATGTCGTTTCGTCCGGCCGTGGGCCGTTTCATGGTCGGTGCTTCGGTGCTGGCGCTTGGGGCTGCGGCGCAGCCGGTGGTGGCGCAGACCACAGCGGCGGCTGATGCGGAAAATGTCGAGGAAATCGTCGTTTCCGGTATCCGCGCCAGCTTGCAGAAATCGCTGAGCGTGAAGCGCGATGCGCTGGGTGTCGTCGATGCCATCTCGGCTGAAGACATCGGCAAGTTTCCCGATACCAACCTCGCCGAATCGCTGCAGCGCATCACTGGCGTGTCCATCGACCGTCAGAACGGCGAAGGCTCCAAGGTTACCGTCCGCGGCTTCGGCCCCGATTTCAACCTAGTGCTGCTGAACGGCCGCCAGATGCCGGCCTCGGGCCTGGGCAGCTGCTGCGAAGCGCCGGCCTCGCGCAGCTTCGATTTCGCCAACCTCGCCGCCGAAGGCATTGCCGGCGTGCAGGTCTACAAGTCCGGCCGCGCCACGCTGCAGACCGGCGGCATCGGTTCGGTCATCAACATCCAGACCCCGCGTCCGCTGGATCGCCCCGGCTTCAAGGGCAGCATCTCGGTCAAGGGCATGATCGATCACACGTTCGAGGACACCAAGGTGACCCCGGAAGTGTCGGGTATCCTTTCCAAGACCTTTGCCGATGATCGCGTCGGCATCCTCGTCACCGGCATCTACCAGCGCCGCAAGGCCAGCCTGGCGCAGTTCAACGCTGGCTGGCGCGAAGGCTATCTGGGCAACGAGAACAACTGGGGCTCGCTGCCAGTTGACGCCAACGACTGGCGCGGCAATTTCGCCAAGACGCAGAACCGTCCGGGGCCGACCGATACCTACCAGGTCACCCAGAACGCCGGCTATGATTTCACCGACATCGATCGTGAACGCATCAACGGCCAGGTCGTGCTGCAGGTGAAACCGACCGACACGCTGAACATGGTGCTGGACTACACCTATTCGCAGAACACCATCGATGCCCGCACCAACAGCATCGGGGTGTGGTTCAACCACAACAACACCAGCAGCAGCTGGACCAATGGTCCGGCCGCCGGCCCCAATTTCTATGCCGAGGAATTCGGCCCGGGCGAAGGCAAGGACATTGCCATCACCGGTGCGCTGGCCGCCAACCGCAACATCAATAAGTCGCTGGGCGGCAACATCAAGTGGGACGGCCCGGGCGGACTGCGCCTCGAACTCGATGCGCACCATTCGACGGCGGAAAGCAAGCCGACCTCGCCGTATGGCAGTAACAGCGCCGTGGGCAGCGCCATTTTTGGCGTCGCCAGCCAAAAGGTGGATTTCACCACCGAAATGCCGGTGATCTCGGTTGCCCTGAATCCGGGCCTGAACCTGGCTGCCAACAACATTCGCCCGGCCGGCAACAGCTTCCGCAATGCCTATATGCTGGACACCATCA
>NZ_JAUMBI010000167.1:0-2939 GCF_032115815.1 Sandarakinorhabdus sp. | reverse complement strand
GTAACGCGCTGGCGATCACGGCGCTGCCCATATTGGGGCGGATCCTGGCGCAGTTCGGGTTGACCGATAAACCGGTGGGCGTGGTGGCGATTGCGGCCGCAGCGGTGAATGATGTGGCGGGCTGGGTGTTGCTCGCCTCCATCTCGGCGCTGGCGGCGGCGCGCTTTTCGGGCGGCGCGCTGGCGCTGCAACTGGCCGGCATTGCCACCTTGCTGATCGTGGCCCGCGTGGTGCTGGCACCGTTGGCCAGCCGGCTGGTGGCGGCCTTCCCGCCCAGCGAAGGCCGGCTTGATCCCACGCTGATGGCCGCCATGCTGGCGATGACGTTCGGGCTCGCCATCTGCACCTACAAGCTGGGCATCTTCGCTATCTTCGGCGGCTTTTTGGGCGGGCTGATCATGCACCGCCACCCGTCGTTCGTGAGCGCGTGGAAAGGCCAGGTTGGCGGCTTCGTGCTGGTGTTCTTCCTGCCGGTGTTCTTCACCTACACGGGCCTGCGCACCAATCTGCTCGGCTTGGGCCTCGCCGATATCGGCTGGCTGGCGGTCATCCTGGCGGTGGCCATCCTCGCCAAGCTCATCCCCGTCTATGGCGCGGCGCGGCTTTCGGGCTACACGCCGGCTGAATCGGCGGTTCTGGGCAGCCTGATGAACACCCGCGCGCTGATGGAGCTGATCGTGCTCAACATCGGCCGTGATCTGGGGGTGATCCCGCCCAATGTCTTCACCATGCTGGTGGTGATGGCGGTGGTAACGACGATCATGACCGGGCCGCTGCTCAAAAGCCTGCTGCCGCGCACCGGCCACATCATTCCCAAAGGGGTGGAAGCATGACCAGCGATGAGACCGGCCTGCCGTGGTGGCACGGCGCCAGCATCTACCAGATCTATCCGCGCAGCTTTCAGGACAGCAACGGCGACGGTATCGGCGATCTGCCGGGCATCACAGCCCGGCTGGAGCATGTCGCCTCGCTCAACGTCGATGCCATCTGGCTGTCGCCCTTCTTCACCTCGCCGATGCAGGATTTCGGCTATGACGTGTCGGATCATGTTGGCGTCGATCCGATCTTCGGCACCATGGCGGATTTCGATGCGCTGGTGGCGCGGGCGCGTGATCTGCGGCTGAAGATCATCATCGATCAGGTGTGGAGCCACACATCAGATCGCCATGACTGGTTCAAGGAAAGCCGGCAGAACCGCAACAACGACAAGGCCGATTGGTATGTGTGGGCCGATCCCAAGGTGGACGGCACCCCGCCATCCAACTGGCAATCGGTGTTTGGCGGCCCAGCCTGGACCTGGGATGCGCGCCGCCAGCAATATTATCTGCACAATTTCCTGACCAGCCAGCCCGATCTGAACCTGCACAACCCGGCGGTGCAGGATGCCATCTTGGAGGTCGCCCGCTTCTGGCTGGAGCGCGGTGTTGATGGCTTCCGCATCGATGCCATCAATTTCGCCATGCATGATCGGATGCTGCGCGACAATCCGCCGGCTACCGGCAACCACCGGCGCAGCCGGCCGTTCGATTACCAGAGCCGCATCCACAACATGTCCCACCCCGATATCCCGCTGTTCCTGGAACGCGTCGCGGCGGTGATGAACAGTTATCCGGATCGTTTTACCGTGGCCGAAGTGGGCGGCGAGAACGCCATCGCCGAGATGCACGAGTACACCGCCGGCGCGGCGCGACTGAATAGTGCCTACGGCTTCAACTTCCTTTATTCCGATGAACTGAATGCGCCGTTGGTGGTCGAGGCGCTGGCCGAATGGCCGGAAAAAACCGGCACGGGCTGGCCAAGCTGGGCCTTTTCCAATCACGATGCGCCGCGTGCCGCCAGCCGCTGGCATGGCGAATGCAACCATGATGACTATGCCCGGTTGATCATGCTGCTGCTGGTGGCGCTGCGCGGCAACATCTTCCTTTATTATGGCGAGGAGCTTGGCCTCACCCAGGCCGAGATCGGCTTTGACGACCTCAAAGATCCCGAAGCCATCGCCAATTGGCCGCTCACGCTGGGACGCGACGGCGCCCGCACACCGATGCCATGGACGGCCGCTGCCCCACAGGCCGAATTCTCCACCGGCAAGCCCTGGCTGCCGTTGGGCGCTGATCACGCCGCCCGCGCGGTTGACGGGCAGAACGCCGATCCGGCGTCCATGCTGCACTGGACCCGCAGCCTGATGGCGCTGCGCCGGGCCCAGCCGGCCCTGCGCCATGGCAGCGCGGCGGTGGAAGTTGCGCAAGACGACCTGCTGATATTGTACCGCACATGGAACGGCCAACGGCTGGTGTGCGCCTTCAATCTGGGATCAGAAGCGCACACAGTCGATCTGCCGGCCGCCGCCATCTTGGCCCAGCATGGCGGCGCGACGGCCACAAGCTTGCCGGCGTTTTCCGGCCTGATTGCCTTGTGCACCTGATCGCCGCCCGCAAGGCCCCGGCCAATGCTGGATGGTGCTTGCCACTGGCTGGCCCCCGGTTCAGGATTTGGCTACGCACGCTGTTCCCAGCACCAGCCATGACGCAACCAGCCGGGCCGCAAGGGTTGCGTTAACGTTCACATTCCTGTTCAAGGGCACCTGATGACCGCAGCGACCTCCCTGCTTCTGTTCGGCGCCACCGGCGATCTGTCGCGGCGCATGCTGATCCCATCGCTGTTCGGCCTGCATGGCGACGGCCTGCTCCACCCTGATCTGCGCATCATCGGCACTGCCCGGTCAAAGCTGGACAGCGGCAGTTTCCGCGAGCTGGCGGCCAAGGCGCTGGAACAGCATCTGGAGGCAGATCGCCGCCCGGCTCCAATGGTGGCCAGCTTCCTTGACCGGCTGGCCTATGTGCCGCTGGACGCCACCCGCGCCGATGGCTTTGCCGCGCTGGCCGCCGAAGTGGGCGATCCGTGCCGGCTGGCAATCTTCCTTTCCACCGCGCCCAGCCTGT
>NZ_JAUMBI010000166.1:0-2324 GCF_032115815.1 Sandarakinorhabdus sp. | reverse complement strand
AGTCGATTTCATGCGGGAAGGCGCAACGCAGGAAACCCGCGCCGTCGCCAGCATCACCAAGCTGGGCCGCCGCGTGGTCAATGTGCATGCGCAAGCCTGGCAGGGCAGCCGCGACAAGCCGATCGCGGCGGCGCACATCAATTTCGTGCTGGATTGGCCGGAGGCGCGGCAAGCGCCTTGACTGCCGCGGCGGTTGAATCGCTGAACAGGCCGTCGATGCCGGTGGCAAGATAGGTGCGGATTTCGGTATCCACGTCCCCCAGTTCGCGCGGGTCACTGCCGGATTTGAGGCCTTCGGGCAGGAAATAATTTTCCGGCCGGAACGTCCACGGATGCACCTCCAGCCCTGCTTCATGGGCGTCGCGCACCAGGCTGGTCGGCTGGGCCAGCCGGCCATCGGTGCCGCGCGGGATGATCATCACCCGTTCCGGGCCGATCCCGGTGGCATAGGTCGCAACCTGCTTCAGCCCATCGGCGCTGGCGAGCGCGGCATAATCATACCCGTCCGCCGATTTGCCCTTGGCACCCATCAGCTGGATCAGCCGCACCCCGGTCTGGCCTTTCAGCGCCTTCAGATTGTCGACTTCAAAGCTCTGGATGAACACGGGCGCCTCGCGCGTCGTCCAGCCCGCCTCGTTGAGCGCCGCCAGCAACACTGGCTCCAGCGGCAGGCCGATGGAGCGGAAATAGCTGGGATGCTTGGTTTCGGGGTAAATGCCGATCGTCCGCCCGGTGCGGGCAGAGGCCGATTTGGCCAGCGCAATGATTTCCGCCAGTGTGGGGATTTCATACTGGCCATCAAACGCCATGTTGGCCGGACGCAGCAGCGGCAGGCGCTCCTTTGCACGCAGCGTCTTCAGCTCGGCAAGGGTAAAATCCTCGGTGAACCAGCCGGTCATCGCCTCGCCATCGATGGTCTTCGTCGTCTTGCGCGCCGCGAACTCGGGATGGTTGGCAACATCAGTGGTGCCGGAAATCTCATTCTCATGCCGCGCCACCAGCTGATGGTCCTTGGTCGGCACCAGATCAGGCTCGATGAAATCGGCGCCCTGTTCGATGGCGCGTTCATAGGCGGCTAGCGTATGTTCCGGCCGTTCGGCACTGGCGCCGCGATGGGCGATGATGATCGGCGGGGCCGGTGGCGGCACCGGCACGGGGGCGGGCTTCAGGGGAGCAGCAGCCATCAGCAGCAACACCAGCGGAGAAAGGGACAGACGCATCATAACTAACGCCTAGCCTGCCAGCATGACAGGAAAAAGGCGCGCCGAAACAGCGGCCAAATCAAGACTATCGCTTGTTGCCCAGCCCGCTTCCCGGCAAGCTTGGCCGATGCCGACTCCGCGCCCCCGGATGCACTGGCGCCTGTTGGGCGCGGGGCTGGTGCTTGGCCTCGCCGCCATGCCGCTCATCGGGCAGTCCCGGCCCGGCGTGGTGGGTTTCTCGCCTGAAGGGACGGTGGCCGCGCCGCGGCAGATCGTCGTGCGCTTTGCCACGCCGATGGTGGCGTTGGGCGGCACTGCGCCGGCGCCCATCACGGGTGCCTGCGCGGCGGGCGGCAAGGGCCAGTGGCTCGATCCACAACGTTTTGCCATCGATCTGGCCACGCCGTTGCCGGGTGGGCAGGCGTGCAGTTTCAGCCTCGCGCCAGGCCTGAAGGATCTTGCCGGCCGCCCGCTGGCCAGTGCGGGCCCATTCCGCTTCACCACGCCAGGGCCATCGCTGCGCGCCATCGCGCCGGAGTATGAGGAACTGGCCGAAGACCAGGTTTTCCTGATCGCCAGCGAAGCGCCGCCCACGCCGGCCAGCTTGGCCGCCCACGCCGCCTGCCTGATCGAAGGCGTGGGCGAGAAAATCCCGCTTGATCCGCAGCCCGATGCCACCCGCGATGCCATCATCAAGGGATCGCGCGGCAACTGGAATCTGAACTGGTTCCTGGAACAGGCCGGCTGGCGCGCGAGCGAAGACGGGGAGGCCCGTACCCGCGCCAGCATCACCGCCCTGAAGTGCCGCCGACCGCTGCCTGCTGGCGGCAAGGTGACAATCCTGTGGGGCAAGGGCGTTGCCGCTGCCAACTGCCTGACGGCCGGCACGGATTGGCAGCGGCGCTTCAGCGTGCGCCAGGCCTTTACCGCCCGCATCGAATGCACGCGGGTGAACGCTGGCGCCGCCTGCTCGCCGCTGGATTCGATCCGGATCAGCTTCACTGCGGCGGTGCCGCGCGCCGTCGCCCTGCAAGCGCGGCTGGTGCAGAGCGGTCGCGCCATCGCGCCCGAAGTGCCGAAGGACCGCGCCAACACCCTGCAGGAGGTGCGCTTCAAGGGCCC
>NZ_JAUMBI010000165.1:0-4186 GCF_032115815.1 Sandarakinorhabdus sp. | reverse complement strand
GCGCGTCGTCCTGCTCGCTCAATTGCGCGCGCAGGGCGGCCTGCATCTCGCGGGTGATCGGGAAGTTCCACGTGAGCGCCACGATCAGCAGCTTGCACAGAATTGGCACGCCCACGAACATCGCGGCCAGCCACATCAGTGGGGCGCCGCTGTTGCCGCCATTGGGATTGAAATTGACCAGTTCCAGCAGTGGATAAAGGATACCCACCGGCAGGGCGTAGCCGATCTTGTTGGTCATAGACATCAACGCGAAGAAGAAGCCGGTGCGCTGTTCCCCGCTTTGTGTCTGATCAAGATCAACCACGTCGGCCAGCATGGCGCGATCAAGGAAGGGGGCGGCGCCAAAGGCGACGCCATTGACCAGGTAGAACAGCGCCGCCGCCAGGAAATCGCCTTTCGGCATGACCAGCGTGTAGAGAAAGCCACCGATGGTCAGCAACGCCGAGGCCGCCACCGCGCGGTGTTTGCCGATCCGGTAGGACAGTTTCAGCCACAGCGGCACACCGCAGAACGCCCCAATATAGGTAAAGATCAACAGCGCGCCTGGATCGACCGCCACGCCGCCGACGGTGAGAGCGCCTTGCAGGTGGAATAGATCGGTGGTGACATAAACGAACAGCCCGCTGGCGGTGCCTCCGGCGAGGCCAGCCAGCATGTCCACCGCCAGCAAGCGCAGCAACGGCGGATTGCGCGCCGCCAGCCGCAGCCCTTCGAAGAAGCCCATCGGACGTTCGTCACTACGGCGCGGCGGCGGCTTTTTCTCGCGGGCCATGAACATCGCGGCCAGGACCGTGATCGGCAGCAGCACAGCGGCATAGATGCCCATGGCGCGCACTTTGGTTTCAAGCCCGGTATCGCCCATGATTGCGCCCACCATGATCGGCGCCGTCAGCACCAGAAGCAGGCCAGAGAAATAGACCGCCATCACCCGGCTCTGGATACGCGATCGTTCATCATAACTGTCTGACAACTCTGCCGCCCAGGCGATGTGGCAGAGGTGGATCAGCGTCCACCAGATGTAGATGAAGGTCAGCCAGAACAGCAGATATCCGGCACCCGAGCCTGCTGGCGGAAAGCAGATGGCCACGGTGCCGATCACCATCAGCGGGGTCGAGATGAGCATCCAGACCTTGCGGCGGCCCCAGCGCGTGGGAAAGCGGTCCACCGCCCAACCAAGCAGGCCATCGGTGAACACGTCCCAGAAGCGGGTGAGCATGAAGATGAAGCCGGTGGTGGCCAGCCCAAGCCCGAGCGGCCCGGCATAATAGGCCGGCAGGTAGATGACGATCGGCAAGCCCAGCGTCGCCAGGGCGAGCTGCGGAGAGGCGAACAGGAAGAAGCGGAAGCCGCTGGGCACATCCTGTTCGGTCGCGGGTTTCGCATCGCGCCGCGCCTGTGCATCCATTCCGCCTGGCCTCCCCATCTCGTCTGGTCGCCGACGCCACCGCGCCGGGATCAAATCCTTGGGAGGGATGATGGATGTTGCAGAAGTAAAATGCAACTTCACATATGCGTCAGCGGAGGCGGGTTTGAACAGCGCTCCTGCCGGCTTCAGTCGCCGGAGCTTGTCGCGTGCCCGGGCATGCCAACGGCCAGATCAGCCGAGATGGCGGTCGCTTCGCGCACCACAACTTGGATGGCGTCTTCAAGCCCCGTTTGTTGGTCATCGCGCAGGATGAACGGCACGGTCAGTGCGCCGACGGCCCAGCCCGTTTCCCCGATGATTGGCGCGCTGAGATCGGTGACGCCGCGCACTGTGCGACTGGGGCTCTGTCCATGACCAAGCTGGGTGATCTGCTCAATGCGCGCCTCGAAACCTGCCCGGTCAAAATCCGGGTGGGCCTCCGCGAGACGGTTGATCAGGCGTTGGCGATCGGCGGGGCTGGCAAAGGCCGCCAGCACGCGTCCCGACGTGGATTGATCGACGCGGCGACGATAGCCCAGTCGGACGGCAAAACCCAATTCGCCCGGTGCCTCGACCCGCGCGATGACGACAATCTGTGTGTCAGACAGGACCGTGAGGTGGCACGATTGATCGAGCGAGTGCGCAACAAGTGATATGTGTGGCATGGCGGTGGCCACCAGATTGCGGGTGGGCGCCGTTTTCATCGCCATTTCGAACAGGCGATTGCCGATCAGGAAGCCTTCGGTTGCCTCATCGCGCTGGATGTAGCGCCGGCGTTCCAGCGCCACCAGCATCCGGAAAATCTCGCCCTTCGAGCGGCTCAGGCGGTCGGCAATCTGGCCCATGGTCAGGGGGCGGCTGCTTTCCGCAAGAAGCTCAAGAATATCCAGCCCCTTGTCGAGGGCTGGTGCCGAATATTTTGTTGCCGTCTCACTCATGCCTAGCTTCCTGCTGTCAGCCCCTTCATGGCATGACAGCCTCGAAAGACAAGCCTTCAGCCTGTGATGCGCACGACGGCTTTCAGGCTCTCCCGGTTCGCCACGGCCGCCAGCGCATCGCCGATCTGGTCAAGCGGATACGGCTTGGTGGGATCAAACCACAGTCGGGCATCAAGCGCGCCGGATGCCATCAGGGCCACGGCCTGATCATGCGCTTCGCCTTCGGCATATTCGCCCGGCCCATGAACGCGGAAACCCTGCGCCGTAATCGCCTTCAGGGCGGCCATGCGCTCTCCAAGTGCTTCGATGCCATAAAGTCCGATGCCAGCCCCGGGCTCCATCAGCGACAGGACGCCCTCGATGCCGCCGGTGTGACCAACCGCGTCCAGCAACAGGTCGAACCCTGTCGGCCCGGCGACACTGCGCAGGTTGGCGATTGCGGCGGTGTCGCGATAATCGGCAAAGGCCGCGGCGCCGGCATGGGCGGCGTGGGCTGCCCAAGCCGGATTGCCCACCATCGCCACGGCGTCTGCGCCCAGTGCGCGGGCCAGCGCCAGGAACGAAAAGCCATTGCCACCGGATCCCAGCACCAGCAGTCGTTTGCCGCTGACAGGGCCAAGGCGGGTGAGATAACTCAGCGTCTCGCGCCAGGTGATCATCATCGTGGCTGAAGCCGGATCGGTGCCGGGCGGCAGCACGCGGTTGATCGTGTGCGCAGTCCATTCGGCTTCGGGGAGGCCATCGTCGCGCATGGCGGCAAAGTCACGCCCCAAGCCCAGTTCGGCAAAGCCGCCCCAATAGGCGGCGCAGCCATCGGTCGCCGGTGCGCCAGTGCGCGTTATCAGGTCGCCAACTTTCAGGTTGCGGACCTTGGCACCCATTTCGACGACGCGACCAATGGTTTCGTGCCCGAGGATCAACGGGTAGCTGATGCCGGGGATCGGGAGCTTGCCTTCGACCAGATGGCGATCCGTGGCGGCGCAGATGCCGCCGAACAATTGCCGGGTCAGCACTTCATAGGGGCCGGGCACGGGATCCGAAAGGGTGCGGATGGCCAGAACACCGTGGCTTTCAACAACGGCAGCACGCATGTCTTGTCTCCTCAGACGGGGCCGGCAGCCGGCGTGCCGGCATAAGCGCGACCGAAGGGCAGGGCGAACGGCTCGTCGTGCGGCCGGAAGGGCACCATCGCGGCGATCTCGTCCAGGCGGGCGAGCAGATCAGCGGGCAGGGGCCCCCTGGCGATAGCATCCACGTTGCCATCCACTTCCGCGACGCTGCGGGCGCCCATAAGGATGGTGGAAATGCGTGGTTCCGAAAGCAGGAAGCGCAATGAGAGTTCGGGCAGCGGGATGCCAACCTCGTCCACCAGCGCATAGAGCTTGCGGAACTGTTCGCGGCGCGGCTTCGACAGCCAAGTGGCGGTCTCCACCTCCTCCCGCCAGACGCGGGCCAGCGCGCCCTGCTGCAGCGGCGATCCGGCGACGATGCCCATGCCCCGCTCGGCGGCGGCCGGGATCACTTCATGCCAGGCTTCCCGCCACAACAGGCTGGTGTTGAAGGCGGTCAGCACCACGTCAAAGCGGCCGGTACGGATCAACCGCGCCATGTCATACGCGGTGGTGCCGCCCAGGCCAGCAAAGCGAATCCGCCCTTCGCCCTTCAGCCGGTCGATGACATCCATCACCGGACCGCGCGCGTCGTCCATGGCTTCCCACCAGTCGAACTGGCGGGGGCGATCCGGCTCATGGATCATCAGAATATCGATCTGGTCGCGGCCCAGCAGCTTGCAACTGGTTTCGAACGACTCCAACAGCGCCGCCGGGTCGCGCGGATTGAACGG
>NZ_JAUMBI010000164.1:0-1903 GCF_032115815.1 Sandarakinorhabdus sp. | reverse complement strand
CGTTCAACCTTCAGGCCTTCCTCGAACGGCAGGGCGACCGCGGCTTCGATGCACTTGATATTGGCTTCGGGTGCGTCAAAGCCCTTGAACGCCTTGGCATTGGCCTTGCGGACTTCGGCGAAGAACGGCGCCAGATCGGCCGCGCTGCCGCCCAACTTGCTGTTGTCGTCGCGCACCTTCTTCAGCGGGCGGCCTTCGGCCAGAACCTTGCGGGCGAAGGCGACAGCGCCGGCGGTCAGATCACCGTCTACCACCTCATCCACCAGCCCGGTGGCCAGCGCATCCTTGGCGCCCATCTGCGCGCCGCTGGTCACCATTTCGGTGGCCTTCTTCGCGCCAACGATGCGCGGCAGGCGCTGCGTGCCGCCGGCGCCGGGCAGCAGGCCCAGCTTCACTTCCGGCAGGCCGAACTTGGCCTTGGCATCGCTCACCCGGTAATGGGCGCACAACGCCACTTCCAGGCCGCCGCCCAGCGCGGTGCCGTGGATGGCGGCGATCACCGGTACGGGCGAGCTTTCCATGGCATCCTGCACCGCCGGCAACGAGGCACCGCGCGGCGGCTTGCCGAATTCGGAAATGTCGGCCCCGGCGATGAAGGTGCGGCCGGCGCAGACCAGCACGGCGGCCTTTACCGCAGAATCAGCGGCGATGGCGGCAAACGCCCCGGCCAGGCCATCGCGCACATCGGCGGACAGCGCGTTGACCGGCGGTGAATTGACCGTGACGACGGCGATTTCGCCATCCTTTGCGAGATCGACGACGTTGTTGATGGCGGTCATGGCGGTTTTCTCCCCGATTATTGGCTTGTTGTGGATTGTTAGCATCACCTTGGCGCGATTGCAGCCTTGTGGATAGGCCAGTGTTTGCGTAGTTTCTCACCCAATGGCGATGAAACTGACCTTGCAACAGCTGATGACGCGGGCCGCGCTGCCGGCGGTGTGCGTGGCTGTCGCCAGCTATTTTTCGTTCCACGCCGTGTCCGGCCCCACCGGCTATGTCGCCTGGCGCGATTACAAGGTGCAGCGTTCGAAGCTGCAACAGTCGGTGCAAACCAGCGAGGAACAGCAGGCGGCGTTGCAGCGCCGGCTCGTGCTGCTCGATCCGCGCCATGTCGATCCCGATCTGGCCGATGAACTGGTGCGCCGCAATCTCGATCTGGTGAAGCCGGACGAGTTGATCGTGCCCCTCCCGCAGGCCGCGCCCGCCAGCTGATACTGCTGAATTTGAAGGCGTTTAACCGTTCTGGCACCTTGTGCCGGATAGGGGCTTTTCGGCGCGGGTGCGACATTTTATACCTGTCAGGTACCGCCAGTGAAAGGTGAATATCTTGGCACGCAGCACGGGCCGCAAGGCCGCATCCGCCCCGCCGATTCCGAACTGGCCGCGGCCTGATGAACCGGAACGGTTCGTCGCCTCACGTGATCAACTGCTGGAAATGTACCGCCAGATGGTGCTGATCCGCCGGTTCGAGGAACGCGCCGGGCAGCTGTATGGCATGGGGCAGATCGGCGGTTTCTGTCACCTGTACATCGGCCAGGAAGCCGTGGTGGTGGGGCTGCAGGCCGAGCTGATCAAGGGTGACAGCATCATCACCGGCTATCGCGATCACGGCCACATGCTGGCCTGCGGCATCAGTTCCAAGGCGGTGATGGCGGAATTGACCGGCCGTGCGGCGGGGATCAGCGGCGGCAAGGGCGGTTCGATGCACATGTTCAGCGTTGAACATGGCTTCTTCGGCGGCCACGGCATCGTGGCGGCGCAGGTGCCGCTGGGCGCTGGCCTGGGTTTTGCCCACAAGTACAAGGGTGATGGCCATATCGCCGTGACCTATTTTGGCGATGGCGCGTCCAACCAGGGCCAGGTTTATGAAAGCTTCAACATGGCCGAGCTGTGGAAGCTGCCG
>NZ_JAUMBI010000163.1:0-29787 GCF_032115815.1 Sandarakinorhabdus sp. | reverse complement strand
AACTGCCGATCCCCGCTTGATATCTGCAACTTCATGCCAACATCGCTAGGCTATGGGGGCTGAAAAGTCGATATTGATCACCTTGCCGGCCACGGCGGCCGGCCAGCGTCTGGACAAGGCGCTGGCCGAAGCCGTGCCGCTGTACAGCCGTGAGCGCCTGAAGAACCTGGTGCAGGGCGGACGGCTCACTGGCCCGGCTGGGGTGATCTGGGATCCGGCCACCAAGATGAAAGGCGGCGAGGCGCTCACGCTGGACGTGCCCGAAGCCCGCCCATCGGATACAGTCGCTCAGGATATCCCGCTCGCCATCGTGCATGAAGACGATCATCTGCTGGTGGTGAACAAGCCGGCCGGTCTGGTCGTGCATCCGGCCGCCGGCAATTACGATGGCACCATGGTCAACGCGCTGCTGCACCATTGCGCCGGGCGGCTTTCGGGCATCGGCGGGGTGGCGCGGCCGGGCATCGTCCACCGCATCGACAAGGACACATCGGGGCTGCTGGTTGTCGCCAAGACGGACAAGGCCCACGAAGGACTCGCCGCGCAATTCGCCCGCCATGATGTCGATCGCCGGTACACCGCTGTCGTTGGTGGCGTGCCGGTGCCGCCCGCCGGCCGCATCGAAGGTGCGCTGGCGCGCAGCACGACCAACCGCCAGAAGATGGCCATCGTGAAGGATGGCCGCGGCAAGCATGCCATCACCCATTTCCGTACCGTGGCGGCCTTTGACGGCGCAGCGCAAGTGGAATGCCGGCTGGAAACGGGCCGCACTCACCAGATTCGCGTTCACATGGCGTCCATCGGCCATGCGTTATTGGGTGATGCCGTGTACGGACGCACGCCCGGCAAGCTGGCGCCTCTGCTGAAGGATCTGGCCTTTGAGCGACAAGCCCTGCACGCCGCGACACTGGGGTTTGTGCATCCCGTGACCCAAGAAAAGCTTTGTTTCGAAAGCCCCCTGCCAGCCGATATGGTGGCGTTGATCGGTCGCCTGAATGGGACCGGACTGGAGTGACACGATGACTTCAAATCTTCCCGCCGTGAAGCAGACGAGCATCCCGGCCCTGGGTTCGGAAGCCGGGCTGAACCGCTATCTGGCCGAAATCCGCAAGTTCCCGCTGCTGGCGCCGGAACAGGAGTATATGCTGGCCAAGCGCTGGGCCGAACATCAGGATCCGGCGGCTGCCACCAAGCTGGTGACCAGCCACCTGCGGCTCGTTGCGCGCATTGCCATGGGCTACCGCGGCTATGGCCTGCCGGTGAATGAACTGATCGCCGAGGGCAATATCGGCCTGATGCAGGGCGTGCGCAAATTTGATGCCGAAAAGGGCTTTCGGCTGGCCACCTATGCCATGTGGTGGATCAAGGCGGCGATCCAGGAATATATCCTGCGGTCGTGGTCGCTGGTGAAGATCGGCACCACCGCGGCCCAGAAGAAGCTGTTTTTCAACCTGCGCCGCCTGAAGGGCAAGATCGGCGCGGTGGAAGACGGCGATTTGCGCCCCGAACAGGTCGAACATATCGCCACCACGCTGGGCGTGAATGAAGACGAAGTCGTGTCGATGAACCGGCGCATGGGCCATGGCGGCGACGCCAGCCTCAACACGCCGCTGCGCGAGGAAGGCGAAGGCCAGTGGCAGGATTGGCTGGCCGATGATGGCCCGTTGGCCGACGAACTGCTGGCCGACAGCGAAGAGCGTGATCAGCGCCACACGCTGCTGGTAACGGCGATGGCGAGCCTGAACGAGCGCGAGCGCGACATTCTCACCCAGCGCCGCCTGATCGACGAACCGGAAACGCTGGAGGAGCTCAGCCAGCGTTACACCATCAGCCGCGAACGCGTGCGCCAGATCGAGGTGCGCGCCTTTGAAAAGCTGGCAAAGGCCATGCAGGAAGCTGCGGCCGAACAGCGGTTGCTGCCGGAGCAAGTCTAACACATTGACGGCCGCGCCCGACTGGCGGCAGATGCAGCCATGATCGGGCGCGCCATCGGATTTCTTGTCAGCTGGTTCTTCCGGGTGCTCGGCGCTGTTTTCGTGCTCAGCCTGATCTGGGTGATCGCCTATCGCTTCCTGCCGCCGCCGATGACCTGGATGATGGCGCGTGATTCCGTGGATGGCCGGAAGGTGCAATATGCGTGGGTGCCCCTCACTGCCATGTCACGCAGCCTGCCGCGCGCCGTGATCGGGGCGGAAGATGCCAATTTCTGCTATCACCACGGCATTGATTTTGAAGCCGTGAAGGCTGCGGCGCAGGCCAACTACCAGGGCCGCAAGCTGCGCGGCGGTTCCACCATCAGCCAGCAGACCGCCAAGAACGCCTTTCTGTGGCCGGAACGATCCTATGTGAGGAAGGGCCTGGAAGCCTATTTCACCGGCCTCATCGAGATCTTCTGGGGCAAGCCGCGCATCATGGAAGTCTATCTCAACATCGTCGAGATGGGCCCCGGCATCTACGGCATGCCGGCGGCCTCAAAGCATTATTTCGGCACCACGGTCGATCGCCTCAGCCCCAAACAAGCTGCCCGTTTGACCGCCATCCTGCCGCAGCCGATCAAGCGCAGTGTGGCCAAGCCATCGAAAAGCGTGCGCCGTTATGCCCGCCGCATCGAACGGCGGGTGAAGGTGGTGCGCGACGAGGGGATCGATTCCTGCCTGTGGAATTGACGGGCCGAGCGTGACCATGACCCCGGCGAAAGCCGGGGCCACGCACTACCGCAGGTGCGCGTCACCTCATGCCGTCGGCACCACCAGATATTTCTGCCCCGTCGCGCGGCGATACCAGCCGGCAACGGCTTCGGGTTCCAGCATGCCTTCAAGGCTCACCTTGTGGCTGTAATGGCTGGCGAAAGTGGTTGTCAGCTCATCGGCAACGCGCTGCTTCAGGCGGGCAAAGGTACCGGGGCCGAAGGTACGCATGCGCGGGAACAGCAGCCAGCCGCCCATCGCCCAGGCCATGCCGAACCCGCGCCCGAAGCTGGTCGGTGCCATGTCGAGCCCGCCATAGATATAGACCTGCTTCAGCACCTCCGAGCCATAGCGGC
This sequence comes from Sandarakinorhabdus sp., assembly GCF_032115815.1. Taxonomy (GTDB): domain Bacteria; phylum Pseudomonadota; class Alphaproteobacteria; order Sphingomonadales; family Sphingomonadaceae; genus Sandarakinorhabdus. The sequence continues at coordinate 26,744 of NZ_JAUMBI010000163.1, read as the reverse complement.
TGTAGCCACCGGCACGCGCGTTGACTGCAGCTTCCATCGCAGTGAGGATCTGCCCGGCCAGCTGGCCACCGCCGATGGCATCAAAGGCCAGGGTTGCGCCGGTTTCGGTGCAGGCCGCCACCAGTTGCGCCATGAAATCGGCCGCAGTCGAATCGATCACGTGGGTGGCGCCGATGCCCTTCAGAATCGCCACCTGCTCGGCCGAGCGCACGATGTTGACCAGCGGCACGCCATCGGCCTTGCAGATTTTGACCAGCATCTGGCCGAGGTTGGACGCAGCGGCGGTGTGGATGATGGCGCTGTGACCTTCGGCGCGCATCGTCTCGACAAAACCCAGCGCTGTCAGCGGGTTGACGAAGCAGGACGCGCCCTGCTCGGCGGTCGCGCCTTCCGGCAGCAGCAACGCTTCATCGGCCTTCACCACGCGATATTCGGCGTAGGTCGCGCCGCCGATGATGGCGACCTTGCGGCCCAGCAGATGCTCGGCGCCCGCGCCGGCCGCCACCACGGTGCCGGCGCCTTCATTGCCGCACGGCATCGCCTGATCGGCGCGCGCTGCCATCGCCCGCATCAGCGCCGGCGGCACGGTGGCGCGAATGGCGCCTGGCGTGGCCTGCACCGTCGTCATGTCGGCCGCGCCGGTGAGCAGGCCGATGTCCGACGGATTGATCGGCGCTGCTTCGATGCGGATCTTGATCTCGCCGGCCCCAGCCTCCGGCTCCGGCACGTCGGCCAGCGCGAGGATGAGTTCACCGGCAGAGGTGATGGTTGATTGAAGCTGGCGCATGGACGTTGGTTCCTTGGTTGAAATCAGAAATCGGGCAGCTTGAAGCCCGGCGGCAATTGCATGCCGGCGGTCAGCCTGCCCATCTCGGTGCTGCCGGCCTGATCGGCCTTGGTCTTGGCGTCATTGAAGGCCGCCACGATCAGGTCTTCCAGCATTTCCTTGGAGTCAGCGGTCAGCAGCGAGGGATCGATGTTCAGCCCGCGCACGGCGCCGCGGGCGGTGGCGCGCACCGTCACGAGGCCGCCGCCGGACGCGCCTTCCACCTCGATCTGGTCGAGCTGGGCCTGGGCGCGGGCCATTTGTTCCTGCACGTTGCGGGCGGCGTTCATAAGTTCTTCAATGCTGGGCATGGTTCTTCTCAGGCCGTTTGTTTGAGGGGGGAGAGTTCTGCTTCGGGAAAGGCCGCCAATAGCGCAGCGACGGTGGGATCAGCACGCATCTGGGCTTCCAGCGTGGCGAGGCGGGCGAGTTCTGTTTCGCGCAAGCTGGGCTCGCCGCCTTCGCTCTGCCATTCGATCTGCCATTTCTGGCCCGTCCATTCCTCCAGGCTGCGCGCGATGGCCAGCGGCACGTCCTTGGGCAGGCCAGCAGCGGCCAGCGCCAGCCGGGGCGGGGCCCAGCTTACCAGCCGCACATCGTCGGTCAGATAATGCGCCAGACGCGCCTCGCTCTGGCGGCGGAACAGCGCAACCATCGCTTCGAAACTGGCGGGCATTTCGCCGGCCGGCGGCGCGCTCACCGGCGGTGCGGCGGGCAGAGCGGCGGTGGGTGCGCCAGATGGGGCAGGGGCGGTGGAGGATGGGGCAACAGCGGTCGCGCCCTGCTGCTGCAGCTGTTTCACCAGCGCGCCCGGATCGGGCAGATCGGCGGCATGGCATAGCCGCAGCAACGCCATTTCGGCAGCCTGCAGCGGCACAGGCGCCGATTGCACTTCCTCCAGGCCTTTCAGCAGCATCTGCCACAGCAGCGAAAGCCGCGGGAAGGTGAGCGCCTGTGCCCAGCCATCCAGCGCCGACTGTTCCTCGGCCGACAGCAGCGGATCGCGCCGCGGCGCCAGACGCTGGCGGGTGATGCCGTGCACCAGTCCCAGCAGCTCGCGGATCAGCTGCGCCGGATCCTGCCCCAGATCATATTGGCGGGCGACAGCGGCCATCACCTCGCCCACCCGGCCTTCCAGCACATGGCCAAACAGGGCGCGCACAGCGCCGCGGTCGGCCAGGCCCAGCATGTCGCGAACATGGTGGGCCGTGATGGTTTCGCCGCTATGGGCAATGGCCTGATCGAGGATGGAAAGGCCATCGCGCACGCTGCCTTCGGCGGCCCGCGCCACCAATGCCAGCGCGTCGGTTTCAAACTGCACCTGCTCCTGTTCCAGGATGCGGGCGAAATGCTCGGCCAGCGTTTCGGCCGAGACGCGCTTCAGGTCGAAGCGCTGGCAGCGTGACAGGATCGTGGCCGGCACCTTGTTCACCTCGGTGGTGGCCATGATGAATTTCACGCCCGGCGGCGGTTCCTCCAGCGTTTTCAGTAGCGCGTTGAACGCCGCCTTCGACAGCATGTGCACTTCGTCGATGATGTGGATCTTGTAGCGGGCGGAGACGGCGGCATAGCGCACGCCCTCGATGATCTCGCGGACATCATCGACACCGGTGTTCGATGCAGCGTCCATTTCCACCACGTCGATATGGCGGCCGGCCGCGATGGCAACGCAGGGCTCGCACAGCCCGCACGGATTGATGGTCGGGCCGCCGTTGCCATCAGGCCCAATGCAGTTCAGCGCCTTGGCAATGATGCGCGCCGTGGAGGTTTTGCCCACGCCGCGCACGCCGGTCAGCAGCCAGGCTTGCGCCAGCCGGCCACGCGCGATGGCGTTGCCCAAGGTCTGCACCATCGCTTGCTGGCCGAGCAGCGAATCAAAGGTGGCCGGGCGATATTTGCGCGCCAGCACGCGATAGGCCCCAGAGGCCGTTGGCGCCGGAGCGGTTGCCGGCAGTTCGAGGCCCGGAAAGGCGATATCGGATTCGTCTGACATTTGGCCTTGTCTTACCGCGCCGCGCCCCCTCCGTCACCTCTGCCCGTCACGCCAGCTTTGCGGGCTTGCACTTCGGCGCCACAGCCGCCATATGCGCGATGGGAGCTGGGCGGACAGGCCGCTCGCCAACCCGGTCAGGTCCGGAAGGAAGCAGCCGCAACGATTCCGGTCTGGGTCGTTCCCGGCTCCCACCCCATCAGCGCAGCCCGATCAGCGAACCGGCACGAGAATCGGCGTTTGCGCCGTGTTCGGCCCGGCCTGGCGCGGTGGCGCCACCAGCGCTTCGGCGGCGATCTTCGCTTTTTCCTCGGCGGTGAGCGGCGGCAAACGCGGCAGATCCGGCAGATCATAGGCCGTCATCATCTGGCCGGAACAGCTGTAGCTGGCGCCACCCTTCAGTTCGCCCGGCTTGAATGCCGCCTGCAGCGCCGGCTGGCTGGCCAGCGCGGCTTTCGCCTCGTCCGGGTGCCAGCTCCACGGCATGCCGAAATAGAAAGGGCCGCCATCAGCGCGCTTGGCCGCGATATAGGGCGTGACGTCACCGAAATAGACGACTTCGCCGGCATTCACCCTCAGGGTGACGCTATTGTAGCAGAAGCTGTTCATCACCATGCCGCCGGGGCCGGGCGCGGCGCCGTAGAGCACGTAATCGCCGGCCGAAACCAGCATCAGCCGATATTCCAGCGCCGCCTTGCGATCCTTGGATGAAACCTGGATCCAGTAGGTGTTGGTGTCGCCGTTCTTCTTGGCATCCTTGGGGCGGGCGATCATGTCGTGCCGGGCCGGATCATAACGGGCAAAGGCAATGGTGCCGGATTTGCCCGCGCTCCAACCATCGGGGCGGCGGAAAGCGACCAGCAGCGCGCCCTGGTGCGGCGCCATGGTAACCGGCAATTCAAGCGGCGTCGGCTTGGTGACGGACAATTGCGCGGTGGCCGGAGTGGCCAGCAGCGCGGCGAGGAAGATGGGCATCAGGCGCATCGGACAGGGCCTCTGATTCAGGGCTTGGGTGGCGGCGCGGCGGCCAGCGCAGGTGTGACGGCGAAATCATTGTTCCAGCGCGTCACCGATTTGCCTTCGGGATTCTCGGCGCCCAGCATGCGGTTGAACCAGGCTTCGCGTTCGGGATCCGGCATGGTGAGGAACAGCTTTTCCTGCGCGTCCGTCACTTCCACCACACGCCAGCCGCGATACATCAGGCAGGAACGGCGATTGGCGCGGCGGGTTTCGCCATCGGCAATGGCGCCGGCAATCAGCCCGCCGATCAGGCCGCCGGCAGCGGCAGCGGCGGGCGAGATGATGGCCGGATTATACACCACCACTGGCGACCCACCTGGCGTGCGGCTGCCGCGGGCGATCAGGCGGCATTCCTGCCAATCCTTGTCATAGTCGGCGCGGGTGGCACCGGGCTTGTTGTAATAGCGGCTGTCCTTCAGATCGCGGGCGCTGTCCTTGGCGATCTCTTCCGGGCTGTCGGCGCTGGCCGGCACCGGCGTATCGGTGGTTGTTGCGGCGGCAGTGGCAGGTGGTGGCGGTACAGCGGGCGGTTGGGCAGTATCAGCCGCCTGCAACAGCAGCGCGACAAGTAACGCAGACATCAAGCGGCTCCCCGTATTATCATTATGGGACGGTTTGCCAGCCTCAACGGCTGTTGTCGACCACGCTGCGCGGGATTTTCACGTCGAGACTGTGGATATCAGCGGTCAATTTCACCTGGCAAGCCAGCCGGCTCTGGCGGTTGGCGCCGGCGGCGAAATCCAGCATGTCTTCTTCTTCTTCGGCCGGCGGTGGCAATTTTTCGACATCGCCGCCAACCAGATAGACATGGCAGGTGGAGCAGGCCATCGCGCCTTCGCACGTGCCTTCCAGCGGCATGCCATGCGCCTGCGCCACATCGAGCAGGCGATCACCGGGTTTGCTTTCGGCGATAGCTTCCCGTGAGCCATCGGCGGAAATGAAGCGGATGCGGGCCATGCCAAGCAATGTGCCGTGATCAGCCGGCTTCTGCAAGTTTTTGCCGCACTGCAGCATTTATCAGGGTGGCGGCGGTTTCGATCTCGGCATTCGTGGTGAAACGGCCAAAGCCGAGCCGCAGTGAGGCCTTGGCCTGTGTCTCGGGCAAACCAAGCGCGGTGAGCACATGGCTGGCCCGCCCGGTCACCGCGGCGCAGGCTGAACCGGAAGAGATGGCAAGGCCTGGCAGGTGCGGGAGCAGCGGCACGGGGACGCCAGGGAACGACAGGTTGAGGTTGCCCGGCCAGCGCTGTTGCAGATCGCCGTTGATCTGGCTCTGCACGGTCAGCGCCGCCAGCAGTTGTTCACGCAGCATCAGGGCATGGGCGTGATCGGCGGCCATGCGGGTGGCGGCGATACGCGCTGATTCGCCCAGCCCGGCGATCAATGAAGTGGGCAGCGTGCCCGATCGGCCATCCTCCTGGCCACCGCCGTGCAGCAGCGGTGTGATCACGGTGAAAGGCCGGCGATAGAGCGCGCCGACACCCTTGGGGCCGTAGATCTTGTGGGCGGTGATGCTCATCAGATCGATGCCCATGGCGTCGACATCGATTGGCACCTTGCCGAACCCTTGCGCGGCATCAACGTGGAACACTGCGCCAACGCCGTGGGCCAAGGCAGAGATCGCGGCCAGATCCTGCACCACGCCAATCTCGTTGTTCACTGCCATCACCGAGACCAGCGCCACATCCTCGCCCAGCGCGCGTTCGAGATCGCCGAGGTCAACCACGCCATTCGCGCGCACCGGGACGATCGTGAGATGTGCGCCGATGCTGGCGAGATACTGGGCGGTTTCCAGCACGCTGCTGTGCTCCGTCGCCAGCGTCACGATGCGCCGCCGCGTCTGCCCTGGCGCGGTGAGCAGGCCCTTCAACGCCCAGTTGTTGCTTTCGGTGGCGCCGCTGGTGAAGGCGATGGTTTCGGCGGGCGCATTGATAAGGCCAGCGATCTGTTCGCGCGCCAGTTCAACTGCTGCCTTGGCCTTGTAGCCCCACAGATGCGCGCTGTGCGGATTGCCGAAGCCGTCCACCCCCCACGGCTCCATCGCGGCAGCCACGGCGGGATCAAGCGGCGTTGTCGCGCCATAATCAAGGTAAATCGGCATGTTCATGCCGCGCCCTTTCGGCCGAGGCGGGCCGCCATGGCAAGCCAGGCGGCGGCGAATGCGTCAATCTCGGCATCGGTTGTGGCCGGCGACAGGCTGACACGAATGGCCTCGCCCGCCGCTGGCCCAAGCCCCATCGCAGCGAGCACATGGCTGGATTTGACCTTGCCCGACGAACAGGCCGCGCCGGCGGAGACCATGAAGCCGTCCAGATCGAGCATCATCACCTGCGTTGATGCCGCCACGCCGCCCAAGCCAATGCTGCTGATAGTGGGCAGGCGCGGCGCGGCCTCGCCGTGAATGAGGGCACCGCCGGCTTTCAACCGTGTTTCCAGCGCGATCCGCCGGGCAGCAACGGCAGTCCAGTCGTGCGATTCTGCTACCGCTGCCGCAAAGCCCGCGATGCCGGGCAGATTGGGCGTGCCGCCGCGATGCCCGCGTTCCTGCCCGCCGCCGCGCTGGATGGCGATCAGGCTTTCGGGATCGCGCACGATCAGCGCACCAACACCGGGCGGGCCGCCAAGTTTATGGGCCGAAAGTGCGATGAAATCCGCATCAGGCAGTGCCATCTTGCCCGCCGCTTGCACCGCATCCACCAGCAGAAGTCCGCCGGCTTCCCGCACCAGCGCCGCGACCTTCTCCAGCGGCTGGATCACCCCGGTCTCATTATTCGCCGCCTGCACCGCCACCAGTGCCGGGCAATCCTTTAGCGCCGCCGCCAGCGCCGCCAGATCGATCAGGCCGTCGCCGTCGACCGGCAGCAGCTGCGCATGATCGCGCGCCTGCAACACCGCGCTGTGCTCGGTCGCGCCCACCAGCAATCGCGGCCGAACCGGGCCGCTCAAGCGCGCACCATTCGCAGCCAGCGCAATCGCTTCGGTACCGCCGCTGGTGAAGACGATATTCTCTGCCGCCACCCCGGCAAAGTGCGCCACGGCATCGCGCGCGCTTTCCAGCAGTGCGTTGGCCGCACGGCCGCCGCCATGCACGCTGGACGGATTGCCGGTCAGCCCCAGCGCCTTCACGACAGCCGCACGTGCGGCATCGCTCACCGGCGTGGTGGCGGCATGATCGAGATAGATTCGGCTTTTCATTGCAACTCGGCCTCTGCAGGCCATATAGGGCGCAACAGCCGCCTTGCACCAGAATTGGGAGCAGCATGCCCGAAGTCATTCTTACCGGCCCTGAAGGGCGTCTCGAAGGCCGTTACCAGCCGGGCGCCGGCCCGCGTGCGCCGGTCGCTATCCTGCTGCAGCCGCATCCGGCACAGGGCACGATGAACCACCCGATCGTGCTGGCGCTTTACCAGAGCTTCGTGCGCCGCGGCTTTGCGACGCTGCGCTTCAACTTCCGCGGTGTCGGGCGCAGCCAGGGCACGTTCGACAATGGCATTGGCGAATTGTCTGATGCCGCCTCCGCGCTCGATTGGCTGCAGCAGTTCAACCCGGAAGCCCACACCACCTGGGTGGGCGGCTTTTCTTTCGGCGCCTGGATCGGCATGCAGCTGCTGATGCGCCGGCCGGAGATCAAGGGCTTCATCTCGATCGCGCCGCCGGCCAACATGTATGATTTCACCTTCCTAGCGCCGTGCCCGTCGAGCGGGATCATCGTGGACGGCGAAAACGACGAAGTGGTGCCGCCATCTGCCGTGCTCAAGCTGGTGGACAAGCTGAAGACGCAGCGCCACATCACCATCCATCACAGCACCATCCCCGGCGCCAACCACTTCTTCCAGAACGAAATGGACCTGCTGATGGGCGAGGTGGATGGCTACCTGGACATGCGGCTGGCCAACGGCGGGCGTTAAGCCACCCGCCCGCCGGTCATTGCCACTGGCACTCCGGTCGTCTCCGGCCAGCTGAGCGGCTTGCCATCCAGCACACGCACGGCCAGCCACGCGAACGCCTCGGCCTCCAGCGCATCGCCGTTCCAGCCGACGGCCTCCACCGCATCGCAGGGCGCGACGCAACGCTGTGCGAGTTCGGCCATCAGCACTGGGTTGAGCCGCCCGCCGCCCGTCACCAGCAGACGGCCGATCGGCGGCACGTGGGTGAGGGCAAGGCGCACCGTCTCGGCCGTGAACGCCGTCAAAGTGGCCGCGCCGTCGCCGGGTGAGAGGCCGCGCAAGGCGCCGATATCCCAGGCGTTGCGGTCCAGCGATTTGGGCGGGGCCGCATCGAACCACGGATTATCGCACAAGGTTTGCAGCACATTGTCGTGGCACATGCCGCTGGCCGCGACCTTGCCGTCTTCGTCGTAACTGCGGCCAGTGTGGGCGCGCACCCAATCATCGATCAGCGCATTGCCGGGGCCAGTGTCGAAACTGCCCCAACTGCCGTCCGCTGCAAACCAGGTGAGATTGCCAACCCCGCCCAGGTTGAGCACGCCCAGCGGCCTTCCCAGCTCCTCCGATCGCGCCCGGTGATAGCCCGGCGCCAGCGGCGCACCCTGGCCGCCGGCGGCGACATCGGCGCTGCGGAAATCAAAGGCGACAGGGATGCGCGTCGCGGCCTTCAGCGTCGCGCCGCAGCCGATCTGCCAGGTCCACTTGCGGTCGGGCCGGTGCGCGATGGTCTGGCCGTGAAAGCCGATCACCGCCACATCATCGCGCCGCGTGTGGGTGGCAGCGAGCAGGCGGTGCACGGCCATGGCGTGCAGGCCAGTTGATTCCTGTTCCACCGCGTCGATCAACGCATCGCGGGCCGGGGCGTGCATTTCCAGCGCGCGAGCCATGGCGGCGCGCAGGCGCGGGCGGAAATCCGGTTCATAGGGGAAAAACATGAAGGCGATAGGGTTCACCACGCCTTCGCCATCGGTTTCCACCAGCGCGGCATCGATACCGTCCATCGAGGTTCCGGACATCAGGCCGATGGCAAGTCTTGTCGTCATCGCGCTACGCTAGCGCAGCCGATGCCGGCTGGCCATGCCCGCAATCGCTGCCTATGAAGCCCGCGATGCGCCCCGTTCTCGCTCTCTGCCTGTTGCTGGCCAGCCCGGCCGCTGCCAATCCGCTGTCGGCTCTGGTCGCCGGCATAGAGCCCCGCGCGCCGCAGCTTTCGGGCGTCGTCGGCGTGGTGGCCGACAAGAACAGCGTCATCCGCGCCGAAGCCCATGGCCTTGCCGATATCGCCGCTGGCCGCCCGCTCCAGACCGACAGCGTGATCCGCGTCGCCTCCATCTCCAAACTCGTCGCCGCCATCGCGGTGTGGCGGCTGGTGGAGCAGGGCAAGCTCGATCTCGATCGAGACGTGAGCCTGTACCTCGGCTGGCAACTGCGCCACCCCGCCCACCCGGCAACGCCGGTCACGCTGCGCCAGCTGCTGTCGCATACCAGTGGTATCGTCGATGGGCCGGGCTATGGCTTTGCGCTGGAAGAAAAGCTGCAGGACAAGCTCACCCCGCAGCATTGGGGCGCGGGCGCGCCGGGCAAGCGATTCGAATATGCCAATCTCAATTACGGCCTTATCGCCACGGTGATGGAAAAGGCCACGGGCGAACGCTTTGACCGGTTGATGACCCGGCTGGTGCTGGCGCCGCTGAAGATCGACGCCGGCTACAACTGGCAGGGCGCGTCGGATGCTGCCATCACCCGCGCCGCCGTGCTCTACCGCAAGGGCCGGGATGAAACGGCCTGGAACCCGGCCGGGCCGTGGGTGCCGCAGGTTGATGACCTGAAAGGCCTGCGCACACATTGTCCGGTGCGCGCCAATGCGGCCTGCGATCTGGCGGCCTACAATCCCGGCAGCAACGGCACGATTTTCTCGCCGCAGGGTGGCCTCAGGATCAGCATCCCCGATCTCGCCCGCATCGGTCAGTTGCTGTTGCGTGGCGGCGAACTTGGCGGCGTGCGGCTGCTGAAACCCGCCACGGTCAACGCCATGTTCACCCCGGTCTGGCAGGCCGGCGGGGCGGTGCCCGGCGATGATTATCACGGCCAGATGCTGTGCTACGGTGCCGGCCCGCACTGCCTCAGTGGCCGTGCCGGGGCGACCGATCAGCCGGTGAAGGGCGCGCGCTGGTGGGGCCATCTGGGCGAAGCCTATGGCCTGCTCGCCGGTCTGTGGGTTGATCAAAGGCGCGGCCGTGTGTTTGCCTATGCGCTCACCGGCAGCAGCGATGATCCCTTCAAATCGCCCCATGTCGCCTCCAGTTTCAGCGCGGCGGAAGGCATCATCATGGCGGAACTGGCACGATGACCTGCCAAATAATGGCCGCGCTGCAATGCCTGTGTCACCGTTTGCCGGCCATGGTGGCCAAAGGAGGATTCGTATGATCGGTTACGCCCTTTTCGGCAGCAATGATCTGCCGCGCAGCTTTGCCTTTTACGATGCGCTGTTCGCCAGTGTTGGCATCAGCCGCCTGATGGAATTCCCCACCGGCGCCGTGTGCTGGGGCACCAGCTGGACAGCCCCAATGCTGGGCGTTGGCCCGGCCTATGATGGCCAGCCCGCCACTGCCGGCAACGGCACCATGATCGCGCTGGTGCTGGACACGCGGGCCAAGGTCGATGCCATGCACGCCGCCGCGCTGGCCGCCGGCGCTGCCGATGAAGGCGCCCCCGGCGTGCGTGGCGAGGAAGGCCCGCAGGCGTTCTACGGCGCCTATTTCCGCGATCCCGATGGCAACAAATTGTGCGCCTTCCGCGTGGGGCCTGCCTGATCGGATGGATCCACTGTCGATCATTGCCGATGAACTGAAGCAGCGCGACCGGGAGCGATGGCTGGCCTGCCTCTATGCGGCAGCGCCGGCCCGCCCTGGCCTGGTCGCGCTGCTGGCCCTTGACGCGGAACTGGCGCAGCTGGTGGCCACCACCACGGAGCCCCTGCTGGGCGAGATTCGTCTCGCCTGGTGGCGCGATCGGCTGATCGAGCTCGATACGCAGCCTGCCCCGGCGCAGCCGCTGTTGCAGGCGCTGCAGGCTCGCACGCTGCCGCGGCTTTCGGGTTCGGATCTGGCTGGTCTGGAAGATGGCTGGCTGGCCCGGCTGAACGGCGATGCGGCCGGCAGTGCGAGTGGTTGCGTGCGCCTGTTCACCCTGGCTGCGCGGCTGCTCGGCGCCGATCCGGCCGAGGGTGAGTATCTGGGCCGGGCGCTGGCGCTGGCGCAAAGCCCGCCCGACCGCACATCGGTGCTGCTGCGCCCGCTGCGCGCCCTATTAGAATTGAAGGCACGCGATGCCGCCCATGCCGCCGCCGGCCGCCCGCTCGAACCGCGCGGCACGCTGGCCCGGCAGGCGTTAATGTTCAAGGTGGTTGCACTGGGGCGCTGAGGCAGCGTATCGCTCGGCATTCAGGGTCTTGGCGATGGTGGGAGCAGTGAAGTGCGCCGCATCCTTGGCTTTGTCGTGGCTCTGGTTGGCCTGCTGGGCGCCGGCCTGATCATCTGGCGCGCGCCGCCTGTCACCCAGTCCGCTGCCGCCTTGGCCAGTGCTGATCCGCCGGCGACAGACGCGGCCGCAGCGCCGCTGGAGGCGCCGAATTCCCCCCTGTCCGACGCCGAGCGCGAAGCCCGCCGGCTGCGCCGCTACGACAAGGACAAGGATGGCAATGTGAATCGCGGCGAATTTCTCGCCAATCGGCGCAAGAGCTTTGAGCGGGCTGACCGCAACAAGGATGGCCGGCTGGATTTCGAGGAATTCGCCGTCGCCACTTCGATCAAATTTACCCGCGCCGATCGCAATGCCGATGGTGCGCTTACCCCCCGCGAATTTGCGACCACGGCGATGAAACGCAAGCCGAAAGCCGCCTGCGTCTGCCCGCCGCCGGGCGAGGAATGAGGCTCAGGCCACTTGCATCCAGTTGGCGAGATCAGCCCGCGCCCGCGACACCAGGGCCGGCTTGCGCTGATCCTTCTTCACTGCCGTCTCCAGCGCAGGGAACAGGCCGAAATTGACGTTCATCGGCTGGAAGGTCGCGGCTTCGGCGCCGCCAGTAATGTGGTGGAGCAGGGCGCCCAGCGCCGTTGTCGCCGGCGGCGGCACCGGTTCGCGGCCCTGTCGTTCGGCAATGGCGAAACGCGCTGCCATCAGGCCAACCGCGGCGCTTTCAACATAGCCTTCGCAGCCGGTGATCTGGCCGGCAAAACGGATTCCGGGCCGCAGTTTTAGGCGCAGGGTCTCATCCAGAAGCACCGGCGATTTGATGAAGGTGTTGCGGTGCAGGCCGCCCAGCCGGGCAAACTGGGCATTCTCAAGCCCCGGAATCATGCGGAACACCCGCACCTGTTCGGCATGCTTCATCTTGGTCTGGAACCCGACCATGTTCCACAAGCTGCCCAGGGCATTGTCCTGCCGCAGTTGCACCACCGCCCAGGCGCGTCGGCCAGTGGCGGGGTTTGTCAGGCCCACCGGCTTCATAGGGCCGAACCGCGGCGTATTGCGGCCACGTTCGGCCATCACCTCGATCGGCATGCAGCCGTCGAAATAAGGGGTGTTGGCCTCCCACTCCTTGAAGCTGGCCATTTCAGCGGCCAGCATCGCATCGATGAAGGCCTCATACTGTTCCTTGTCCATCGGGCAGTTGAGGTAATCCTTCTGGCCACCTTTGTCCCAACGGCTCTGAAACCAGGCGGTTTCCAGGTTGATGGACTCAAAATGGATCACCGGCGCAATGGCGTCGAAAAACGCCAGCGCATCCTGCCCGGTCAGATCGCGGATGGCCTCGGCCAACGGAGTCGCGGTCAACGGCCCGGTGGCGATGATCACGCTGTCCCAGTCTTCCGGCGGCAGGCCGGCAATCATCTCGCGCACGATTGTCACGTTGGGGTGAGCTGCCAGCGTTGCGGTCACGCCATCTGAAAAAACGTCCCGGTCCACAGCGAGTGCCGATCCGGCCGGTACGCGCGCCTTGTCGGCCTCGCGCATGATGATGCTGCCCAGCGCCCGCATTTCCTGATGGATCAGGCCCACGGCATTGTTGTCGGGATCATCGCTGCGGAAGCTGTTGGAGCAGACCAGTTCGGCCAACCCGTCAGTCTTGTGCGCGTCGGTACCATGCGGCCCGCGCATTTCGTGGAGGATGACGGGAATGCCGGCTTCGGCAATTTGCCATGCGGCTTCCGATCCTGCGAGGCCGCCGCCGATGATGTGAACAGGCTTGGTCATGGCCTGCCCTATGCGGCAGGCCGCCGCGATTATCCAGCGTCGTCGGCGCCGCGCGCCCATCGACGGGCGGCGTCCAGCGCCGCTTCCGGGAAGCAGCGCAATTCGGCCGGATAGAAGGGCGCAAACAGGCGCACGAGCGGGCCGACCCAGCCGCTGTCTGACACCACCGCGGCGCGGTGCAGGAAGTCGCGGTGATGAAGATGAAAGACGATGTCGCGCCACCAGACTTCGGGCGCAATCGGCCCGATCCGCCGTACCACTTCCACGAAATCGATGCGGCGATGGCGGGTGAGCAACTGGTCCACCGCGGTGACAACCGCCTCGTAATCGGCGCGGGTGATGGCACCATCGACCACCACCTCGATGAAGCCGGCATCATCGTCGCAGGTCATGCTGAGCATCGCGATCCTCCCAAGGGCATCAGCATGCCAAGCCATTGGCGCATCGCAATAAGGATTGTTGGCAATCGCCTGCCGCAGTGCGGTAAGCACCTCAAACACCCCTGCGAAAAATGCTGCGGCGCGGCAGAATGTCGCTCTTTGGCCTTCCCATGGCCAATGGTGGTCGCTATACCCCCAACGGTCTGACGGCGGTGCGATGCCGTCCCTTTTGGAAGTGATCTTTATGCACGTGCGGCCAATTTGCGGCCGGGCCCCTCAGCGGCATATCCGGCAAGGTTGACGTTATGCCGAAATTGACCGTCGACGGGATCGAAGTGGAGGTGCCCAATGGCGCCACGGTGTTGCAGGCCTGCGAAGCGGCCGGCGCCGAAATCCCGCGTTTCTGCTATCACGAGCGCCTGTCCATTGCCGGCAACTGCCGCATGTGCCTGGTGGACATGGAAAAATCGCCCAAGCCGGTGGCCAGCTGCGCCATGCCGGCCGCCGATGGCCAGGTGATTCACACCCGCACCGAAAAGGTGAAGAAGGCCCGCGAAGGGGTGATGGAGTTCCTGCTCATCAACCACCCGCTCGATTGCCCGATCTGCGATCAGGGCGGCGAGTGCGATCTGCAGGATCAGTCCCTTACCTACGGCAAGGGCGCCAGCCGCTATGACGAGAACAAGCGGGCGGTCACCGAGAAATACATGGGCCCACTCATCAAGACGGTGATGACGCGCTGCATCCATTGCACCCGCTGCGTGCGCTTTGCCGAGGAAGTGGCCGGCGTCGAGGAAATCGGCGCCATCGGCCGGGGTGAATCGATGCAGATCACGTCGTATCTGGAAAAGGCCGTCACCTCCGAAGTGTCGGGCAATGTGATCGATCTGTGCCCGGTCGGTGCGCTCACTTCCAAGCCCTATGCCTTCCAGGCGCGGCCGTGGGAGCTGAAGAAAACCGATTCGATCGACGTGATGGATGCCATCGGCAGCAACATCGTTGTCGGCAGCCGCGGCGCCGCCGTGCTGCGGGTGACGCCGCGCCTGAACGACGACGTCAACGAGGAATGGCTGGGCGACAAGAGCCGCTTTGCCGTTGATGGCCTGTCCGAACGCCGGCTCGACACGCCGTGGGTGCGCGTTGGCGGCAAGTTGCAGAAGGCGACATGGGCGGAAGCCTTTGCCGCCATCGCCGCCGGCCTCAATGGGCTGAAGGGTGACGAAATCGCCGGCATCGTTGGCGATCTGAACGCCGTGGAAGACATGGTGGCCCTGCGCGATCTGCTTGGGCAGCTGGGCTCCACCCGCATCGAAAGCCGCCAGGATGGTGCGCTGTTCGATACGGCCGAACCGGCGAACTGGCTGTTCAATACGGGCCTGGCCGGCATCGAGACGGCCGACGCGATCCTGCTTGTCGGAACCAACCCCCGTCTGGAAGCCGCGCTGCTCAATGTGCGGCTGCGCAAGGCCGTGAAGAAGGGCGGCGCCAAGGCGTTCAATATCGGCCCGGTTGCGGATCTGAGTTTCCCGATCACCCAGCTTGGCGACGATGCCGCGCTGCTTGGCAATCTGCCGGCCGACGTTGTTGCCGCTTTTGCCGCTGCCCAGCGCCCGGCGATCATCGTCGGCATGGGCGCGCTGAAAACACCTGGCCTCTATGCCGCCGCCCGCGCCGCTGCCGCACAACTGGGTGTGGTGAAAGATGGCTGGAACGGCTTCAACCTCGTCCACACCGCGGCCGCCCGCGCTGGCGCGCTGCGGCTGGGCCTGGCTGTCGAAGGCGGCGTCAACGCCCTGCTCGGTGATACCGGTGTGAAGGCGCTGTTCTTGGTTGGCGCCGATGAAGTCAACGTGATGTCCGGACGCTTCACCGTCTATATCGGCACGCATGGCGATCACGGCGTGCGCCATGCCGATGTGATCCTGCCGGCTGCTGCCTACACCGAAAAGCCCGGCACCTATGTGAACATGGAAGGCCGCGTGCAGCGTGCACTGAAAGCCACACAGCCGCCCGGTGACGCCCGCGAAGATTGGACGATCCTGCGCGCCCTGTCCTCCGTCCTGGGCCAGAAACTGCCCTATGACGATCTGTCGGCCCTGCGCCGCCGAATCGCCGCCGATTGGCCGGATCTGGCTCGCGACGGCCTGATCGCCCGTGTGGGCACCCTGCCAGCCGTGAACGCCGCCCCGGTGCAGGGCGCGCTGCATCTGGCCTACAGCAACTACCACCTCACCAACCCGGTGGCCCGCGCCAGTGCCACCATGGCCGCCTGTGTCTCCTCGCTCATCGTTGTGCAGGAGGCCGCCGAATGACCTACACTGGCTGGTTCATCGAACAGTTCGGGCAGGGCCTTGGCTGGTTCCTCGCCAATCTGACGCTCATCCTCGCCATCGCCTTTCCGGTGATGGTTGGCGTGGCGCTGGCGGTTTATGCCGATCGCAAGATCTGGGCAGCGATGCAGATGCGGCGCGGCCCCAACGTGGTCGGCCCGTTCGGTCTGCTTCAAACCTTTGCGGACGCCGCCAAATTGTTCCTGAAGGAAACCATCATCCCCACCGGCGCATCGACCGGCGTGTTCCTGCTCGCCCCGATGATCAGCTTCACGCTGGCGCTGGTGGTGTGGGCGGTGATGCCGTTCGATGCCGGGCTGGTACTGGCCGATTTGAACGTCGGCCTGCTCTATGTCTTCGCCGTCTCCTCGATGGGCGTTTACGGCATCATCATGTCGGGCTGGGCCTCCAACTCCAAATATGCCTTTTTGGGTGGCCTGCGTTCGGCAGCGCAGATGGTCAGCTACGAAGTCTCGATGGGCTTCATCCTCGTCGCGGTCATGATGTACGCGCAGAGCCTCAACCTGTCGGACATCGTGATGAGCCAGAAGGGCAATGTGCTGGGCATATTGAATGGCAACATCTTCAACCCGCTGCTGTTCCCGATGGGCATCATGTTCTTCATCACCGCGCTGGCCGAAACCAACCGCCCTCCGTTCGATCTGCCCGAAGCCGAAGCCGAGCTCGTTGCCGGCTATCAGGTGGAGTATTCGTCGATGAGCTTCGCGCTCTTCTTCCTCGGCGAATATGCCAACATCCTCTTCATGTGCGCGCTGATTCCCACCCTGTTCTTAGGGGGTTGGCTGCCGCCGCTGGATTGGGCGCCGCTTTACCTCATCCCCGGCTTCGTCTGGTTCCTGGTGAAGATGGCCTTCATGTTCTTCGTCTTCGCCTGGGTGAAGGCCACCGTGCCGCGCTACCGCTATGACCAACTGATGCGGCTGGGCTGGAAGGTGTTCCTGCCGCTGTCCTTGTTCTGGGTGATCGTGGTGTCGGGCTGGCTGATGTTCACCGGCCATTTTGCCACCGCGCCGGGAGCCCTTTGATGTTTGCGCTGCTCCGTTCCGCCAAGTCGCTGCTGCTGCTGGAGTTCGTCTCCGGCATGTGGCTCACCTTGCGCTATTTCTTCCGCCCGAAGGTGACGATCAACTACCCGTTCGAAAAAGGCCCCATCTCGCCGCGCTTCCGCGGTGAACATGCGCTGCGCCGCTATCCCAACGGGGAAGAGCGCTGCATCGCCTGCAAATTGTGTGAAGCCGTCTGCCCGGCCCAGGCCATCACCATCGAAGCCGAACCGCGCATCGACGGCAGCCGCCGCACCACCCGGTACGATATCGACATGACCAAGTGCATCTATTGCGGCCTGTGCCAGGAAGCCTGCCCGGTGGATGCCATCGTCGAAACGCCGAACTTCGAATTCGCCACCGAAACCCGCGAAGAGCTGATCTACGACAAGGGCAAATTGCTCGCCAACGGCGAGAAGTGGGAACGCGCAATCGCCAGCAACATCGCTGCAGACAGCGAGTGGCGCTGATGGCTGCGTTTGCCTTCTATCTGTTCGCCGGCCTGCTGCTCACCAGCGGCCTGATGGTGATCACCGCGCGGAACCCGGTGCACAGCGTGCTCTGGCTGATCCTCGCTTTCTTCAACGCTGCCGGCCTGTTCATCCTGCTCGGCGCCGAGTTTCTGGCGATGCTGCTGGTCATCGTCTATGTCGGCGCCGTCGCCGTGCTGTTCCTGTTCGTCGTCATGATGCTCGATATTGATTTCAAGGCGTTGCAGCGCGGCGCCCTGAAGAATCTGCCGCTGGGCCTCGCGATTTCCGGCATCATTCTCACCGAGGTGCTGCTGGTCGCCACCGGCTGGCAGCCGGGGCAGGGCGTCATCCTGCATGAAGCGCTCGCTGGCCCGCCAGAAGGCATGACCAACACGCAGTGGATCGGCAGCCAGCTTTATACCCGTTATTTCTTCGTCTTCTCCATGTCCGGGCTGTTGCTGCTCGCGTCGATGATCGGCGCCATCGTGCTCACCCACCGCCGCCGCATCGGCACCAGGAAACAGGATATCGCCGTGCAGAACGCGCGCACGCCGGCCGGCACGCTCGGCGTTGGCAAGGCTGGCCTTGGCCAAGGGGTCGAACTGTGATCGGCCTCACCCATTATCTCGCCGTTTCGGCCGCGCTGTTCGTGATGGGCGTGTTCGGCATCTTTTTGAACCGCCGCAACATCATCATCATCCTGATGGCGCTGGAACTGATCCTGCTTGCCGTGAACATCAACCTCGTCGCCTTCTCGGCCTTCCTGCACCAGGTGCACGGCCAGATCTTCGCGATGTTCGTGCTCACCGTGGCGGCGGGCGAAGCCGCGATCGGCCTTGCCATATTGGTCATCTATTTCCGCGGCCGCGGTACGGTGGCGGTTGATCAAGCCGATCTGATGAAGGGCTGACGATGATCACCATCCTCGTCTTCCTGCCTTTGCTCACTGCGCTTGTCGCCGGTCTGGGCGGGCGTATCATCGGCCACACCGCGGCCAAGGCACTCACCACTGGGGGGCTCTTTTTCTCGGCCGCGCTGGCCTGGGTGATCTTCACCGGTTTCTGGCTGAACGATACCGCCGGTTACACCGTGCCGGTGCTCGACTGGATCGAAAGCGGCGGGCTCAGCGTGCATTGGGGGCTGAAGGTCGATACGCTCACCGCGGTCATGCTGGTCGTCGTCACCAGCGTCTCGGCGCTCGTTCACCTTTATAGCTGGGGCTACATGGAGGAAGACCCGTCGCAAAGCCGGTTCTTCGCCTATCTCTCGCTCTTTACCTTCGCCATGCTGATGCTGGTGACGGCTGATAACCTCGTCCAGATGTTCTTCGGCTGGGAAGGGGTGGGCCTCGCCTCCTATCTGCTCATCGGTTTCTGGTATCACAAGCCCTCGGCCAACGCGGCCGCCATCAAGGCCTTCGTGGTCAACCGTGTCGGCGATTTCGGCTTCAGCCTTGGCATCTTCGGCACCTTCATGGTGTTCGGCACCGTCTCCATCGACGCCATCCTTGCCGCCGTGCCGCAGCACAGCGGCCAGACGTTCAGCTTCCTCGGCAGCCAAGTCGACGTGATGACCTGCCTGTGCCTGCTGCTGTTCGTGGGCGCCATGGGCAAGTCCGCCCAGTTGGGCCTGCACACCTGGCTGCCCGACGCCATGGAAGGCCCCACGCCGGTTTCCGCGCTGATCCACGCCGCCACCATGGTGACCGCTGGCGTGTTCATGGTCTGCCGCCTGTCCCCGATGTTCGAAGCCAGCCCCACCGCGCAGGCCGTTGTTTGCGTGATCGGTGCCTGCACGGCGCTGTTCGCGGCGACCGTGGGCATGGTGCAGAACGACATCAAGCGGGTGATCGCCTATTCGACCTGCTCGCAGCTCGGCTACATGTTTTTCGCCGCCGGCAGCGGTGCCTATGGCGCGGCCATGTTCCACCTGTTCACCCACGCCTTCTTCAAGGCGCTGCTGTTCCTGGGTGCCGGTTCGGTGATCCATGCCATGCACCACGAGCAGGACATGCGCTTCTATGGCGGCCTGCGGAAGCATATCCCCATCACCTTCTGGATGATGACGATCGGCACGCTGGCGCTCACCGGCTTCTTCTTCACCGCCGGCTATTATTCCAAGGACGCGATCCTGGAAGCCGCCTTTGCCAGCGGTACCAGCCACGGCATGTTTGCCTTCTTCGTTGGCGCGTTCGTGGCGGCGCTGACCAGCTTCTATTCGTGGCGGCTGGTGTTCCTCACCTTCTTCGGCAAACCGCGCTGGGCCGCATCCGAGCATATCCAGCACGCCGCGCACGGTGATCACGGCCACGGCCATGACGATCATCATGCCCACGCGCACGATCACGCCCATGATGACGGCACCGCTGGTTATCACCCGCACGAAAGCCCGCTTTCGATGCTGATCCCGCTGTTCGTGCTCGGCACCGGCGCTCTGCTGGCCGGCTGGGTGTGGCATGAGAGCTTCGTTGGTGCCGAAGAAGGCGCCGGTTTCTGGCGCGGCAGCCTCGCTTTCCGCGAGCATCTGATGCACGCCATGCACGAAGTGCCGGCCTGGGTGGTCTACACGCCGTCGGTGGCCTTCTTCCTTGGCCTCGGTCTTGCCTGGCATGTGTTCCTCAACAAGCCGTCGATCCCGATCTGGTGGCAGAAAGAAGTGCCCGGTCTCTACCAGTTCCTGCTGCGGAAATGGTATTTCGATGAGCTGTACGACGCGATCTTCGTGAAGCCGGCGCTGTGGCTTGGCCGCCTGTTCTGGACGCGCGGTGATCAACAGACCATCGACCGCTTCGGCCCCAATGGCGCTGCCGACATGGTGGTGATGGGTGCCGGCCTCGCCCGACGCTTCCAGACGGGTTACGTCTATAGTTACGCACTGGTGATGCTGGTCGGCTTGGCCGCCGCTGCCGCCTGGATGATGCGCTGATGATCCTGAGTTTCATGATCCTGCTGCCGGTGGTGGCAGCCTTGGTGGTGGCAACGCTGCCCGGTGGCGATGAAGAACGCGCCGGCCGCGCCCGTGTCGTGGCCCTCGTCACCACACTTGTGGAATTCGGCCTCGGCATCTGGCTGTGGACACAGTTCGATCAGACGACATCGGCCTTCCAGTTCACAGAAAACCTGCCGCTGTTTGCGCCGTTCCTCAATTGGTCACTCGGCATCGATGGCATCGCGCTGATGCTGATCGAGCTTTCGGTGTTCCTGATGCCGCTGTGCGTTCTGGCCAGTTGGGTCGCGGTGAAGAAGCGCGTGCCGGAATATATGGCGGCGTTCCTGCTGATGGAATCGCTGATGATCGGGACGTTCGCGGCGCGCGACATGTTCCTGTTCTACCTGTTCTTCGAAGGCGGCCTGATCCCGATGTTCCTGATCATCGGCATCTGGGGCGGCGCCCGGCGCATCTATGCCAGCTACAAATTCTTCCTCTATACGTTGCTCGGTTCGGTGCTGATGCTGGTCGCCATGCTGTGGATGGTGAATTTCGCCGGCACCGCCGACATTGGCGAACTCAGCCGCACCGATTTCCCCAAGGAAGCGCAGTTCTGGCTGTTCCTCGCCTTCTTCGCCTCGTTCGCGGTGAAGATGCCGATGTGGCCCGTGCACACCTGGCTGCCCGATGCCCACGTCGAAGCACCCACGGCCGGCTCCGTCATTCTTGCCGGCGTGCTGCTGAAGCTCGGGGGCTATGGCTTCATCCGGTTCAGCCTGCCGATGTTCCCCGATGCCAGCGCGCAGCTGATCTGGCTGGTGTTCGGCTTGTCGATGGTGGCGGTGGTTTACACCTCGCTGGTCGCGCTGGTGCAGCAGGACATGAAGAAGCTGATCGCCTATTCGTCCGTCGCCCACATGGCGTTTGTCACCGGCGGCCTGTTCGCGCTCAACACCCAGGGCATCGAAGGCGCCATGGTGATGATGCTGTCGCACGGCCTGGTTTCCGGCGCGTTGTTCCTGTGCGTCGGCGTGATCTACGACCGGCTCCACACCCGCGAGATCGGCCGCTATGGCGGCCTTGCCGATACCATGCCCAAATATGCGCTGGTGCTGCTGTTCTTCACCATGGCCAGCGTCGGCCTGCCGGCCACGTCGGGTTTCGTTGCGGAATTCCTCGTGCTGCTGGGCATGTACCAAACCAGCACCTGGGCGACCTTCGTGCTCACCACCGGCATCATTCTGGGTGCGGCTTACATGCTGTGGCTCTATGCTCGCGTCGCCTATGGCAAGGCCGCCGGTGACGACACGCGCGCCATGCCGGATCTGTCGCCACGCGAAATCGCCATCCTGGTGCCGATCATCCTCGCGACGCTGTGGATGGGCATTTATCCCAAAAGCTTCCAGGCCCCGATGAAGCCGGCCATTGCCGAAGTCGTCGCGCGTCTGGAGGGCCGTGAACTCGCCACCGTGCCGACCGACATGACATTGTCGCCGGCGCTGTCTGCGATTGCGGCCCCGGCGCACGCCGCAGAGAGCCACCACTGATGCACCCGATCTTCACCTCCATCGCCATCGCCGGCCCGGAAACCGTGCTCACGCTCGGCAGCCTTGCCGCGCTGATGCTCGGCACCTTCTCGGCCAAGGGCAAGGCCCTCACCGTCACCAGCCTGTTCGCGGTCGCCATCCTCGCGTTGGCCGGTTTCACGTTGCTTGATGCGCCCGCCGGGATGACCCGCGCGTTCGATGGCCTCTATGTCGCCGATGATTTCTCGGCCTTCCTGAAGGTCATCATCCTTGCGGCGTCTGCGGCCTCGGTGCTGCTGGCGCTGCCGTGGCTGAACGAGAGCGGATCGGGCCGCTTCGAATATCCGGTGCTGCTGCTGCTGGCGACGCTGGGCATGACGATCATGGTTTCGGCCAATGATCTGCTTACCCTCTATGTCGGTCTCGAACTCGCCGCGCTGCCCTCCTACGTGCTGGCGGCTTTCCATCGGCAGGATGACCGTTCTGCGGAGGCCGGCCTCAAATATTTCGTGCTGGGCGCGCTCGCCTCGGGCATCCTGCTCTACGGCGTCACGCTGATTTACGGCTTCTCCGGCTCCACCCAGCTCGACGTGATTGCCGGCGTCGTTTCCGGCCAGACTGAACGCTCCATCGGCCTGCTGTTTGGCATCGTCTTCATTCTGGCCGGTCTGGCCTTCAAGGTCTCCGCCGTGCCGTTCCACATGTGGACGCCCGACGTGTATGAAGGCGCGCCAACCCCCGTGGCCGCCTTCTTCTCCGCCGCGCCCAAGGCTGCCGCGCTGGGTTTGCTGGCGCGGGTGATGATCGTCGCCTTCCCGGGTAACATCGCCGCCGATTGGCAGCAGATCCTGATCTTCATCGCCATCGCCTCGATGGTGCTGGGTGCCGTCGCCGCCGTCGCGCAAACCAACATCAAGCGCCTGCTGGCTTATTCGTCGATCGCCAACATCGGTTTCGCGCTTGTCGGCCTCACGCCCGGAACCCCGGCCGGTATTTCGGCGCTGCTCTTCTATGTCACCGTCTATGTCGCGATGACGCTGGGCAGCTTCCTGGTCGTGCTGCAACTGCGCCGCCCCGATGGCAGCCCGGTCGAAAGCATGGCCGATTTCGCCGGCCTGTCGAAAACCCAGCCGAAACTCGCCGCTGCGCTCGCCATCTTCATGTTCAGCCTCGCCGGCATCCCGCCGCTGCTCGGCTTCTGGCCCAAGTTCGCGGTGTTCCAGGCCGCCATTGCCTCCGGCCTGATCGCTTTGGCGCTGATCGGCTTCGTCGCTTCGGTGATCGCCGCCTTCTATTATCTGCGCCTCATCAAGATCATGTATTTCGATGAGCCCGTCGTGTCGCTGGCCACGGAAGGCAGCGCGGTCAACGGCGCCATGATCGCGGCGTGCGCGCTGTTCTGCTCGCCCATCGGCATGCTGGCCATCTCGCCGCTGGTCGCCGCCACCGCCCGCGCCGCTGCGGCACTCTTCCCGGCTTGAGCAGCGTCACCCACCTCACCGAGGTCGGTTCCACCAACGACTGGCTGCTGGCCCGCGCCGAAGCGCTACCCGATGGCCATTGGGTGATCACCGATCGCCAGACCGCCGGCCGTGGCCGCCGCGGCCGGGTGTGGAACGATGGCGCCGGAAACTTCATGGGCAGCGTGCTGGTGAAGGCCGATGGCCCGGTTCAGCAACTCAGCTTCGTCGCCGCGCTGGCCCTGCACGATGCGCTGGCCGCGCTCACCGGCCAGCCGGCGCGCTTCACCCTGAAATGGCCGAACGACGTGCTGCTGGACGGCACCAAATGCTCCGGCATCCTGCTCGAACGGCAGGGGGAGGCGCTGGTGATCGGCATGGGCGTCAATCTCGTCTATCACCCCGATGCCACCGAACGGCCCGCCACCAGCCTCGCCGCCGCCGGCCTTCCCGTGCCCACGCCGGCGGCGCTGCTCGACGAACTGGCCGCCGCCTTCGCCCATTGGCGCCACATCTGGGCGCGCGACAGCTTCGCCCCCATCCGCACCGCCTGGCTGAGGCGCGCTTCAGGCGTCGGCAGCCGCATCGTCGCCCGGCTCGGCAGCGAAAGCCCGGAAGGCCTGTTCACCGGCCTTGCCGACGATGGCGCGCTATTGATGCAGCTTGACGATGGCACCACGCGTGCCATCCACGCCGGTGAAGTCTTCGCGTTGTGAACCGGGAGAGGCCCGATGCTGCTCGCCATTGATGTCGGCAATACCAACATCGTCTTCGCGTTGTGCGATGGCAATGTCATCGCCCAACGTTGGCGCATCTCCACCGATGGCCAGCGCACGGCGGATGAATATGCCGTGTGGCTGCACCAGCTGATGGCGCTGGAAGGCGTCGCCATGGGCAGTGTCGATGCCGCCATCATCTCCACCGTGGTGCCGCAGACCCTGTTCAATCTGCAGCGCCTGTGCCGCAAATATTTCAGCGTCGAACCCGAGGTCGTCGCCATTGGCGCCATCAACCTGGGGCTGACCATCGCCTTGCCCAACCCGGCCGAAGTCGGCGCCGATCGCCTCGTCAACGCCGTCGCTGCCCATGCACTGTGGCCGGGCAATCTGATCATCGTCGATTTCGGCACCGCAACCACCTTCGATGTGGTATCAGCCAATGGTGCCTATCAGGGTGGCGCCATCGCGCCGGGAATCAACCTGTCGATGGACGCGCTCTACCAGGCCGCCGCCAAGCTGCCGCGTATCGCCGTCGAACCACCACCGGGCAACCAGGGCGCCATTGGCAAGGGCACCGTTCATGCCATGCAGTCAGGCGTGTTCTGGGGCTATGTCGGCCTGATCGAAGGGCTGGTGACACGCCTGAGCCAAGAGATCGTCGGCCCGGTCACCGTGATCGCCACGGGCGGTCTTGCCACCTTGTTCCAACGCCACACCACTGCCATAGCCCATGTCGACGGCGACCTGACCATCAAGGGTCTCATCCGCCTCCACCAATTGAACGCAAAGAACCCAACATAATGACCCCTGGTGACGAGTTGATTTTCCTGCCCCTGGGCGGCTCCGGCGAGATTGGCATGAACGTCAACCTCTATGGCTGCCAGGGCAAATGGGTGATGGTCGATCTCGGCATGACCTTCGGCGATCCGCGTTATCCGGGCATCGATGTGGTGCTGCCCGATCTCGCCTTCATCGAGGAGCGCCGCAAGGATCTGCTCGGCATTGTGCTCACCCACGGCCACGAGGATCATATCGGCGCCATCCCCTATCTCGCCGCCGATCTGAAGGTGCCGCTTTATGCCACCCCGTTCACCGCCGGCCTGATCGCCAAGAAGCTGGAGGAAGAAGGGCTGCAGGACGAGGTGAAGCTCAAGATCATTCCGATGGGCGGCACACTCAAGCTGGGCCCGTTCGGTTTCACCTACGTCGCGCTGGCCCACTCGATCCCGGAAGGCAATGCGCTCATCATCGATACGCCCTATGGCCGCATCTTCCACACGGGCGATTGGAAGCTGGATGATGCGCCGCAGATGGGCACGCCAGCGTCCGCAGCGCAACTCACTGCCATCGGCGACAGCGGCATCCTGGCGCTGATTGGCGACAGCACCAACGTCTTCAACCCCGAAGCCTCCGGCAGCGAAGCCGATGTGCGCGATGGCCTGATGCGCGTCGTCAAGGCGCGCAAATCCGGCCGCGTGCTGGTGACGACCTTTGCCAGCAACGCCGCCCGCCTCGGCACGCTGGGTGCCGTTGCCAAGGCCTGTGGCCGCGAACTTGTGCTCGCCGGCCGCTCGATGGACCGCATCGTCGGCGTCGCCCGCGCCACTGGCTATCTGAAAGACCTGCCCGAACCCATCGATTGGGACACGGCGATGAGCCTGCCGCGCAACAAGGTGCTGATCCTGTGCACCGGCGCGCAGGGCGAACCAATGGCGGCGCTGTCGCGCATTGCCGAAGGCAGCCACCCGAAACTGCGGCTGGAGCCGGGCGATCTCGTCGTCTATTCCTCCAAGCAGATCCCCGGCAACGAACTCAGCATCGGCCGCGTCCAGAACGCGCTGGCCACGCGCGGCATCGACGTCATCACCGAAAAACAGGCCCATGTGCACGTATCCGGCCACCCCGGTCAGCCGGAACTGGAAGCCATGTATGAATGGATCCGGCCCGAAATCGCCATCCCCGTGCACGGCGAACGCCGCCACATGGAAGAACATGCCAAGCTGGCCAAGGAATGCGGCGTGCCGAAAACGATGGTGCCGATCAATGGCAGCGCCATCCGCCTGGCGCCCGATGGGCCGAAACTGCTCTCCCACGAACCGGCCGGGCGGCTGGTGCTGGATGGCGATGTCATCCTGCCGGCCGATGGCGCCACCATCGTCGAACGTCGCCGCATGGCCAATTACGGCCTGATCGCGGTGAGCGTTGTCATCGGCAAGAACGGCCTGCCTGCGGCCACGCCCAAGGTGAGCACGCACGGCGTCCCGGTGGAGGAAGACAAGGACGACTTCCTCGCCGAATGCGCCGAAGCTGCTGAAAAGGCCGCCGCCAAGGGCGATCCGAAACGGCCGGAGCATTATGCCGAAGCCATCCGCGTTGCCGTGCGCCGCGTTGCCCGCGAATGGACCGGCAAGAAACCGGTGACGGATGTGCAGGTGACGCGTCTTTGAAGCCGCAATCCGCCCTGGCCATCTACCTGCTGTTCTGGACGCTCACCCTCTTTGCCGTCCTGCCCTTCGGCGTGCGCACGACCGAAGAAGACGGCAGCGAGCCCGTGCCCGGCCAAGCCAGCTCCGCCCCCAGCAACCCGATGATCGGCAAGAAACTGCTGTGGACGACGCTCATCAGCGGCGTGATCTTCGGCCTGTTCATGGCCAACTATGAGTTTGGCTGGATCGGCGTTGATGACGTGCCTTTCTGGCGCACGCGCGGTCCCTATGCGCCCGTGAAGGCAGGGTAGCCTCCGGCGGGCAGGGTCGCAGACCCTGCACCCGTTCGTTTGAGCGCATCCTGCATCAAAAGCTCCCGTCATGCTGGCGCAGGCCAGC
>NZ_JAUMBI010000162.1:0-9443 GCF_032115815.1 Sandarakinorhabdus sp. | reverse complement strand
CGCGCTGCAAGACTTCGGCGCCCGCGCGCTGGCCAGCCTCGACGCCGGCTGCGATATCGCCCTGCATTGTTCAGGCGATTTTGGCGAGATGCGTTCCATCGTCGAAGCCGCTCCGGTGATGAGCGACGCCGCTGCGACCCGCCTCGCCGCCGCCATGACCTGGATGGGGCCGGGCGATTCCACCCCGGTGGCCGAGTGGGCCGCCGCCCGCGACGCCTTGCTGGCGCTGGCGTGACCGAGACGGACGAGCAATTCGACCTGCCGGTGCGGGCTGCGCCGGAAACGGCCACGCTGATCTTGCAACTGGGCAGCTGGGAAGGCCCGCTCGATCTGCTGCTTACCTTGGCGCGGGCGCAAAAGGTTGATCTGGCGCAGATTTCCATCCTGGCGCTGGTCGATCAATATCTGGGTTTCATCCGCGATGCCAAGGCGCTCAGCCTCGAACTGGCCGCCGATTATCTGGTGATGGCGGCCTGGCTGGCCTATTTGAAATCCTTGCTGCTCCTGCCCAAGGACCCGGAAGCCGAGCCCGATCCGGCCGAACTGGCGCTGAAACTGCAGTTCCAGCTGCAACGCCTCGAAGCCATGCGCGAGGCCGGGCAGAAGCTGCTCGCCCGGCCACAACTGGGGTGGGACATGTTCCGCCGCCCCAACCCGGAAGGCCTCGCCGAGGAAAAGCGCGCCACCTTTGAATGCAGCTATTACGACCTGCTCTCCGCCTATGGCGCGATCACGGCGCGGCGCTCGCGCTCCGTCCATGTCGTCCGCCGCCGGCCGGTGATGGCCCTGGATGAAGCCATTGAACGGCTTGAACATCTGCTCGGCCGCAGCATCGACTGGACGGAACTGGCGCGCTTCCTGCCCGCCGATCTGGTGGACGAATCCTATGCCCGCTCGGTGCTGGCCTCCAGCTTTGTCGCCGCGCTGGAACTCACCCGCCAGGGCAAGGCGACGCTCAGCCAAGGCGCCGCCTTTGCCCCCATCCTGCTGAGGGCCCGTCATGACTGACGAGACTGTGGATTTCGCCCTGACCCGCGCCTTGGAAGCGATCCTGTTCGCTGCCGATGCGCCGCTCAGCCTCACAGAGATCACCCGCCATGTGGGTGAACGTGGCGACCTGCTGCCCACGCTGCGTGCGCTCGCCACCAGTTACGAACCGCGCGGCCTCAACCTCGTCGAACGCGGCGGCAAGTGGCAATTCCAGACCGCGCCCGATCTCGGCCACTTCCTGCGCACCAGCCGCGAAACGGTGAAAAAACTCAGCCGCGCTGGCGTCGAAACGCTGGCGGTGATCGCCTATCACGAGCCGGTGACGCGACCGGAGATCGAGGAAATCCGCGGGGTTGCGGTTTCCGGCGGCACGATCGACGTGTTGATGGAAGCTGGCTGGGTCCGCCCCGCCGGTCGCCGCGAAACCCCCGGCCGGCCGCTGCAATATGCGACGACGCCGGAATTCCTCGCCCACTTCAACCTCTCCAGCCGCCGCGACTTGCCCGGCATGGCCGATCTGAAGGCTGCCGGCCTGCTCGACCGCGAACCGCCGCGCGAACT
Source organism: Sandarakinorhabdus sp. (assembly GCF_032115815.1). Lineage (GTDB taxonomy): Bacteria > Pseudomonadota > Alphaproteobacteria > Sphingomonadales > Sphingomonadaceae > Sandarakinorhabdus. The sequence continues at coordinate 7,892 of NZ_JAUMBI010000162.1, read as the reverse complement.
GCCATTGCCGCTGGGCGGGCGGGAGGAATGAAAAAGCCCGCTCACGCCATAGGCATGAGCGGGCCTTGAAGCTTCAGCGTATAAGCGGAATCAGCGGCGGAACAAAGCCTCGCCCTGCTCCAGCGCGGTGCCCGGCGTGGTCGAAACCGGCGTTTCCGGCGCATTGGCAGCGGCATAACGTTCGGCCTGCAGCTGGTTGATCAGCGCGGCGCGATCGGCTTCCACCTTCTCCGGATCAACGGTCGTGTCGATACCGGCCTTCTTGGCGGCGGCCGCGACCAACGCATCCATTTCGCGCTGGCTGGTCAGGCCCAGCGTCACCGGGTCACGCGCCTGCAGGTTGGCGTAATTCCAGTGGCTCTTGTCGCGGATGGCGGCGATCGTCGTCTTGGTGGTGCCGATCAGCTTCGAAATCTGGCCGTCGGTGATTTCCGGGTGGTTCTTGATGATCCACAGGATGCCATCCGGTTTGTCCTGGCGCTTGGACACCGGCGTGTAGCGCGGGCCAGAGGTGCGGCGCGCCTGTTCGGGCATGCGCGAAATGCGAATCGCGTAATCCGGATTGGCTTCACCCTTGTCCAGCTCTTCGCGGGTCAGTTCGCCGGCGCGGATCGGATCGCGGCCCTTCAGCTTGGTGGCGGCGGTATCATCGGCGATCGCCTGGATTTCCAGGATGTGCAGGCCACAGAAATCGGCGATCTGCGAAAAGGTGAGCGCGCTGTTGTCCACCAGCCAGGCGGCGGTGGCGTGCTGCATCAGGGGCAGGGTGGTGGCCATGATCGTGGCTCCTTTGCGGAATAAAAACAGCCGCCCCTTGCGGGACGGCTGGACGCACCGGCTTGTAATGGAGCCGTGGCTGTGGCGCAAGGGCGCACGATGATGCCCGAACCCACCCAGCTGGCCGCACTGGATGCCGCCGATCCGCTCAGCGGAGCTCGCGCCCGTTTCCGGCTGCCGCCGGGTGTTGTCTATCTCGACGGCAACTCCTTGGGGCCATTGCCTGCCGCCCTGCCCGAACGGCTGGCGCAGACGGTGGCGGGCGAGTGGGGCGAAGGCCTGATCCGCAGCTGGAACGATGCCGGCTGGATCGATCTGCCGGTTGCGCTGGGCGCCGCCATCGCGCCGCTGGTGGGCGCTGAACCTGCCGCCGTGGTCGCCTGTGATTCGGTCAGCCTCAATCTGTTCAAGCTGGCCAGCGCCGCGCTGGCGCTGCGCCCCGGCCGCCGCACGATCCTGATGGAGGCAGCGGATTTCCCCACCGATGCCTATGTGATGCAGGGGCTGGCCGGGCTTGCGGGTGCAACGCTGAAGCGGGTGCAACGCACTGAACTGGTGGCGGCGATCGATGATGATGTCGCGCTGCTGCTGCTGACCCACGCGCATTATGTCACCTCACAAGTGCACGACATGGCCGCGATGAGTGCTGCCGCGCACAAGGCCGGCGCGCTCACCCTGTGGGATCTGTCGCACTCGGCCGGCGCACTGGTGGTCAATCTCGATGCCGACGGCGCCGATTTCGCCGTCGGCTGCGGTTACAAGTTTCTGAACGGCGGCCCCGGCGCGCCGGCCTTCGCCTATCTGGCCCGCCGGCACTGGGACACCGCGCAGCCAGCGCTGACCGGCTGGATGGGCCACGCTGCCCCCTTCGACTTCACCGCCGACTATGCACCCGCATCAGGCGCGCGCCGCCTGCTCACCGGCACCCCGCCGATCCTCGCCATGCGCGCGCTGGAAGCCGGGGTGGCCACGTTCGACGGCATCGATCTGGCGCAGGCCGAGGCCAAGTCCCGCCACCTCGTTCAGCTGTTTGCCGCCGCCGCCGCGACGCTGCCCGGCGTCTCCGTGGACGCGCCCCCTGCTGGCCGCCCCCAAGAACGTCGCGCCGCCCATGTCATCATCCGCCATCCGGATGCCCGCCGCGTGATGATCGCCCTGATCGCGCGCGGCGTCATCGGCGACATGCGCCCGCCCGATGCGATGCGCTTCGGTTTCCCGGCGCTGACAACGCGCTTTGCCGATATCGGCCTGGCGCTGGACGCGTTGCGGGCGGTGCTGGACATCGGCGAATGGCGGGAGGAGCGGTTCGCGCCGAAGGGGATGGTCAGCTGACCTGCAGCACGATCTTGCCCACATGCGCGCCGGCTTCCATGCGCTGGTGCGCGGCGGCGGCTTCAGCGAGCGAAAACACCGTGTCGGTCACCGGCGTCAGCCGCCCGGCCTCGAATGCCGGCCAGATCACGCCTTCCAGTGTTTCGGCGATCGCCGTCTTGAAGGCAATGGGGCGCGGGCGCAGCATCGATCCGGTCAACACCAGGCGCTTGCGCATCACTTGGCCCAGATTCACCTCGGCGGTCGGCCCGCGCTGGAAGGCGATGCTCACGTGGCGGGCATCATCGGCCATGCAGGCGATATTCTTCGGCACATAATCGCCGCCCACCATGTCGAGCACGATGTCGACGCCCTTGCCGCCGGTCAGCGCCAGCACTTCGGCCGAAAAGTCCTGCGTCTTGTAATTGATCGCGTGCGCCGCACCGTGTGCCACAGCTGCCGCGCATTTTTCATCGCTGCCGCAGGTGGCAATCGCCGTCAGCCCGATTTCCTTGGCCAGTTGCAGCGCGGTGATGCCGATGCCGCTGGTGCCGCCGTGGATCAGGATCGTCTCCCCCGGCCGCGCCCGGCCGCGGTCCATCACGTTGGACCAGACGGTGAACCAGGTTTCCGGCAAGCCGGCGGCATCCGTCATGCTCATGCCGGCGGGAACGGGAAGGCATTGGCCGGCCGGCGCGGTGCAATATTCGGCATAGCCGCCGCCCGCCACCAGCGCGCAAACCGCGTCACCCGGCCGCCAGCGCGTTACCTCGCTGCCCACCGCCACCACGGTACCGGCGATTTCCAGGCCCATGATCGTCGGTGTGCCCGGCGGCATCGGATACAAGCCCAGCCGTTGCAGCACATCGGGCCGGTTCACCCCGGCCGCCGCCACCTTCACCAGCACGTCGCCCGGGCCGGGCTGGGGGACGGGGCGGGAGACAGGAATCAGAACCTCAGGACCTCCCGGCGCGGCGGGGTCGATGGCGGTCATATGGCTGGGAATGGTCATGGGACGGATATTGACAGGGCAGCCCGCCCGGTCAACCGTAGCGATTGTGTTCGACGAAACCGACCTGCCCAAGAAGAAGAGTGACCTGCTGGCCGATCTGGCCCGGGAAGACCTCGATCGCCTCTCCATCGCCGATCTGGACGAGCGCATCGCCGGACTGGAAGCGGAGCTGGCGCGCACCAAAGCCAAGCGCGAAGGCGCAGCGCAATTCCGCGCTGCGGCCGACAGCCTGTTCAAGAAGTAACCAACTATGACCACATCCCTGGGTACCCATGATTTCGTTGCGGACACGCGCAACGAGACGATCCTGATCAACGTCAATGGCCAGCTGCTCCGCCGCGCCGAGGCGATGGTGAGCGTGTTCGATTCCGGCTTCATGCTGGGCGACGGCGTGTGGGAAGGCCTGCGCGTCCACGCCGGCCGCATCGCCTTCCTTGATCAGCATCTCGATCGGCTGTGGGAAGGCGCCAAGGCCATCTACATGGATGTCGGCATCAGCCGCGAGGAGCTGGAGCGGCGGATTTACGCCACCATCGACGCCAACGCGATGAGCGCCTGCCATATCCGGCTTATGGTGACGCGGGGGCTGCGTTCCACGCCGTATCAGGATCCGCGCGTCGTGGTCTCGCCGGCCACCATCGTGATCATCGCCGAGTACAAGGATCCGCTGCCCACCACGATCGAGAAGGGCATCCGCCTCGCCACCGTCCATGTGCGGCGCGGTTACCCGGACGTGCAGGATCCGAAGTTGAACAGTCATTCAAAACTGAACTGCATCACGGCCTGCATCCAGGCCACGCAGGCCGGCGCCGACGAGGCGTTGATGCTCGATCCGCACGGCTTTGTGGCGACGTGCAATTCCACCCACTTCTTCATCGTCAAGAAGAACCGGCGCGGCGTGGAGGAGGTGTGGACGTCCAGCGGCGATTACTGCCTGGCCGGCATCACACGCGGCAACGTCATCGCGGTGTGTGAGGACAATGGCATCCCGGTCTTCCAGAAGAATTTCTCGCTTACCGACGTCTATTCGGCCAGCGAAGCCTTCGTCACCGGCACTTTTGCCGGCGTGGTGCCGGTGACCAGCATCGATGGCCGCACGCTGACCGACGCGCGCGGGCCGATGGTGGCGCGCCTGCAGGGCCTGTATCGCGCGCTGATCGAAGCCGACGTCACGGCGCGGGGTCGGCCGTGACAATCCGAATCGCGATGTGGTCCGGCCCACGCAACCTGTCGACGGCGATGATGCGCAGCTTTGGCGCGCGGGCGGACTGCTATGTGAGTGACGAGCCGTTTTATGGCGCGTATCTGAAGCACACCGGCGACGATCACCCGATGGCCGGCGAAGTGATCGCCGATATGGATTGTGATTGGCACAGCGTCACCGCCGCCCTCTCCGGCCCGTGCGCGCAGCCGATCTGGTATCAGAAGCACATGGTGCACCACATGGTCGGGCCCGTGCAGTTGGGCGACCTGAAGGGCTTCCAACACGCCTTCCTGATCCGCGCGCCGGAACGGGTGATCGCCTCTTACGCTGAAAAGCGGGAGGTGGTGACGGCGGAAGGCCTGGGGTTCGCCCAGCAGCGCGCCTGGTTCGAGGCGGAAGCCGACCGGCTGGGCCACGCGCCGCCGGTGGTCGATTCGGCCGATGTGCTGGCCGACCCGGCGGGTACGCTCGCCCGCCTGTGCGCGGCGCTGGGTATCGCGTGGACCGACTCGATGCTGCACTGGCCGGCCGGCCCGCGCGACACCGACGGGGTATGGGCGCCGCACTGGTATGGCCGGGTGCTGGCCTCCACCGGCTTTGATGGCCGCGAAGGGCCAATGCCCGTGCTGCATGGCGAGGCGGAGCGGGTGCGCGACGAATGCCGGCCGCATTATGAGTTTCTGGCGGGCCACAAGTTATAGACGTCACCCCGGCGAAATCCGGGGCCCATCGCCCAAACGCGGCTACGGGTTGCACAGTCGGGCGATGGGTCCCGGCTTTCCCGGGATGACGGGCACATGTTGGTTGCCACCGGGTCAAAAGCGACAGGTTGCCCAAGGCTGACGTGCGCGTAATCTGCTGCTCAATCAGCTTTGGGGAGTGGACCCGTGAATTTCGATTTTTCCGACGAAGCCAAGGAACTCGGCGAACAGGCGCGCAAGTTGCTCGCCGAAAAGGCAGGCACCGGCCCGGCGCGCAAGGCGATGGCCGCTGACGCATCGGCGATGGACGCCGCCCTGTGGAAGGAGATCAGCGAACTGGGCTGGACCGCCGCGCGCGTGCCCGAAGCCCATGGCGGCCTGGGCCTGACGGTCGAGGAAGTGGCCCAACTGGCGGAAGCCGCCGGCGGCAGCCTTGCCCATGTCCCGCTTGTTTCCACCCTGCTCGCCACCGAAGCGCTGGTGCTGGCTGGCACGGAAGCCCAGCAGGCCAAGTGGTTGCCCGGCATCGCCAGCGGTGAGATCATCGCCTGCGTCGCCTGGAGCGAACCCGGTGCCGTGAGCCCGGCCACGGTGAAGACCGTGTCCAGCGGCAGCGCCCTGACCGGCGTAAAGCAGCCGGTAGCCGATCTTGCCGTTGCCCATGTCGCCATTGTGGCGGCCGCCGGCGCCGATGGCCCGCAGCTTTACATCGTCGATCTGAAGGGCGCGCAGACGGCGGCGGTGGAAACCGTCGATCTCGTCCGCCGCCACGGCAAGCTGACATTGAACGCCACACCGGCTGAAGCGCTCGGCACTGCCGGCGACTATCAGGATTGGCTCGACCGCGCCGCGGTGATCCTGGCCTATGAAGCCATTGGCACCGCTGGCGCCGCGATGGCGATGACGGTGGATTATGCCAAGACCCGGGTCGCCTTCGGCCAGAAGATCGGCCGGTATCAGGCGGTCAAGCACAAGTGTGCTGACATGTATATCAAGCTGGAACTGGCCCGCGCCCACGCCCTGCATGGCCTCGCGATGATTGGCACCAATGGTGCCGAACTGCGCCAGGTGGCGGCTGCTGCCCGGGTCGCCAGCCTGGATGCGCTGGCCTATTGCGCCGAGGAAAATGTGCAGCTGCACGGCGGCATCGGCTTTACCTGGGAAAGCGATTGCCAATTCTATTACCGCCGCAACCGGGCGCTGGTCGCCGCGCTTGGCCCGCGTGGCTGGTGGGCCGATCGGCTGGTGCGGGCGCTGGAACAGCGCAACAGCGCCGCGGCGTGACACTTCGTCCCTCGACAAGCTCGGGATGAGCGGTCGAGGATGGAAAGGACAAACCCGCTCATGCCGAGCCTGTCGAGGCACGCACGACCGGGGAACAGGACGGGAGAGACATCATGGATTTCAACGACGCCCCGCAGGAAGCCGAATTTCGCGCCGTCGTGCGCGCCTGGCTGAACGAGAATGCCACCGAATATCGCGATCCGCCCCCGGAAGGCATGAAGCTGCCGGAATTCATCGCGCGATCGAAAGCCTGGCAGGCCAAGAAGCACGCCGCCGGCTACACCGGCATCACCTGGCCCAAGATGTTCGGCGGCCAGGGCCTGACGCCCATGCACAGCATCATCTATGGTCAGGAAGAAAGCCGCTGGCACGTGCCGCAGGGCCTCTATTCCATCGGCCTTGGCATGTGCATCCCCACCGTCTTCACCCACGGCAACCCGGAAGTCGTTCAGCGTTATGTGCCCAAGGCGCTGCTGGGCGAGGAAGTCTGGTGCCAGCTCTTCTCCGAACCGGCGGCCGGGTCTGACCTTGCCGGCATCCGCACCAAGGCGGTGCGTGAAGGCGATGAATGGGTGATCGACGGCCAGAAAGTGTGGACCAGCTTTGCCCACGCGTCGGACTTCGGCATCGTCGTCTGCCGCACCGATCCGAACATGCCCAAGCACAAGGGCCTGACCATGTTCATCGTGAACATGAAGGCGCCGGGCGTGACGGTGAAGGGCATCAAGCAGATGTCGGGCGGCAGCGATTTCAACGAAGTCTTCTTCGACGGCGTGCGGGTGAATGATTCGCACCGGTTGGGCGCCGTTGGCGACGGCTGGAAGGTTGCGCTCACCACCTTGATGCACGAGCGTCTCGCCGTCGGCGGCAAGCCGCGGTACGCGCCCGGCTATGAAACGCTGATGAAGCTGGCCAAGGGCGTGGAAGCGCCGGACGGCAGCCCCGCCATCGGTGCCAGCGACGTGCGCCAGAAGATCGCCCAGACCTACATCAACGATCAGGGCATCAAGCTCACCCAGATGCGCGCGCTGTCCGCCTTGTCCAAGGGCCAGGTGCCGGGGCCGGAACAGTCCATCTCCAAGGTGGTTGTGGCGAAAACCATGCAGGATCTGGCCAGCTTCGCGCTCGATCTGTCGGGCGGGGATGGCTTTGTGGCCGGCGCCGATGCTGATCCGGAACTGGCCAAGCTGCAGGGCTCGTACATCGGTTCGGCCGGCCTGCGCATTGCCGGCGGGACGGACGAAATCCTGCGCAACATCATCGCCGAACGCGTGCTCGGCCTGCCCGGCGACATGCGGCCGGACAAGGACACGCCGTTCAATCAGGCAGTGCCGGCGTAAGCGACGGATAATGACAAGGGGCGCTGGCCGGTCGGCCGGCGCCCCTTTTTGCGTCAACTGGCCGGGCAACCCTCCGGTACCGGCGCCAGGCTCAGTTCCGCCTTCGCCTTCTGCAGATCGGCCTTGTAATCCGCCGTGTCCTCGATCTGCTGATAGAGCGCGGTGGCCATCAGGCGGCCACCGGTCACGTCCGATGCCCAATGCACCCGGCAGGCGATGCGCAGATCGCCGGTGGCCTTGCCGAACTTCAGCAGCGCGGCGCT
>NZ_JAUMBI010000161.1:0-14755 GCF_032115815.1 Sandarakinorhabdus sp. | reverse complement strand
TTGTCACCGAAACGGCCCAGCGGATCAGGGGCATAGCGATTGACCAGCACCGGGCCGCCGAACGGCGAGAAGGCACCGCCGGCGGGCAGGTTGAAGCTGGCCGCAGGCAGGCCCTGCATGGACTCGGTCAGCGTGCGCTCGATCCCGCCGGTCAGCGTGGCGCCCACCGTGCCATTCGAACCGGCGATGGTGCCATTCAGGCTGGTAGTGCGGCTGTCGGGCAACAGGCTGCGGAACGGACGGATATCGGTGCTGTTGACCGGCGCTGCGGCGAACTGCGCCAGCGTCGGGCTGGCGACGCTGGCCGGCACGCCAAGCACGGTGCGGCCGGGGATGACCTCTGCTCCTGACAGCAGCGCCGAGACATTGCCATCGAGCGCAAACGGCCGGCTTTGAGGCGGCGTGGTGATGCGGCGCTCGGCTTCGGTCAGCATCGTGTTGATTTCAACTTCGGCTTCGATGCTGGTGCGGGTGCCATTGCGCAGACGCAACAGATTGACTTCCAGCTCGCTGGAAAAGCGCCCGCCGTCGGTGGGGCCACCAATGTCGAACTCCCCTGTCCACGCCTGGAAGCGCGGACGCAGCACGAAGTTGATCACCCGCTGATCAGCGCGGAAGCCATACTTCAAGGAAACTTCTTCGGGCAGCACCTCCACCCGAGCAATGGCTTCGGGCGGGATGTTGCGAATTTCCTGGAAGCCGGACGTGCGCTTGCCGTTGAGCAGCACCGCCGGCGGGCCACCTCCACGCCCACGACCGGACTGGGTCTGCGGCGCGATCTGGGCGAGAATTTCAGTGATCGAACCGGCGCCCAGCGCGCGCAATTCCTGCGTACCAAGGGTCAATTCCGGCTTGATGTCACCCACCACCTGGCCGGGCAGGCGCTGGGTGGAAACGGTGATCACCTCTTCGTCTTCAGGCATGGCTTGGGCGGTTTGGGCCGGGCGCGGCGCGGCTGGCACAGGCGCTTCCTGGGCAGAGACAAGCGCAGCCGGAGCGGCAGCCAGCAACAGGGCGAAACGAAGGTTCACTGGGGGCATTCCTGAAAAACGGGGGCAATTTGATTGGGGCTGCCCCTAACCGCATAAGCGGCCAAGGAAAATCCCGTGCGGCAATGACTACGGCCGGGCGACGGCTTTCCCCCGCCTCTTGCGCGGGGGATGGGATCAGGCGCATCGTATCATCCCCAAAGGGAGAACAAACGATGCGGGCAATCTGGATGGCGGCGATGGCCGCCGTTGCGCTGGCCGGGGCAGTAACAGGGGCAGCTCGGGCCGAACATCCGGTGCGGGTGTTTGATGTGCCCAAGGGCGCCCACCCGCATGATGTGGCACCAGGCTTGCCCGGCACCATCTGGTACACGGCGCAATGGCAGGGCGCGCTGGGTATCATCGACATCAAGAGTGGCAAGGTCGAACAGGTAAAGCTGGGCGAGAAATCCAGCCCCCACGGCGTGATCATGGGGCCGGATGGCGCGGCATGGATCACCGATGGCGGCCTGAATGCCATCGTGCGGGTTGATCCGAAAACGAAGGCGGTCAAATCCTTTCCGCTGCCGGCCGACAGTGGCTACACCAATCTCAACACGCCGGCGTTCGATGGCAAGGGCCGCGTGTGGTTCACCGGGCAGACCGGCATCTATGGCCGGCTGGATCCCAAATCGGGCAAGCTTGATGTGTGGCCGGCACCGAAAGGCCGCGGCCCCTATGGCATCGCGGCGACGCCCGATGGCCAGATCTGGTATGTCAGCCTGGCCGCCAGTTTCCTCGCCAAGGTTGATATGGAAACCGGCGCGACGACGGTGGTGGAGCCGGTAGAGCCCGGCGTTGGCCCGCGCCGTGTATGGTCTGACAGCAAGGGGCAGTTGTGGGTATCGGAATGGAGCAGCGGCTATCTGTCCCGCTACACGCCGAAGGATGGCCAGTGGAAGCGCTGGAAGATGCCGGGCGACAAGCCGCGGGCCTATGCCGTCTATGTGGACGACAGGGACGTGGCCTGGGTGACCGAATGGGCTGGCAATGTCACCATCGCCTTTGATACAAAGGCCGAAAAGATCATCGGCACCTATCCCGGATCGGGCCCCAAGGCCGAAGTGCGGCAGATATTGGGCCGCAAGGGCGAGATCTACCTGCCGGAAAGTGGCCTCGATCGGGTGATGCTGGTGGAGACGGGCAAGCCTGGATGATACTGGCCGCCCTGTTGCTGGCGGCTGCCAACCCGCCGGCGTTCCAATATTGCATCTCGTGCCACAGCGTTGATCCGGCGGAGACGGGGCTGCCGGCACCCAATCTGGATGGGCTTGTGGGCCGGCGGGCGGGCAGCCGGGCCGATTTCGAGTATAGCCCGGCGATGCAGGCAGCGGGCGACGCAGCCAGAGGTGGGGGACTGGTGTGGACACGCGAAACGCTGAAGGCGTTCCTGGCCAATCCGCAAGCGATGGTGCCTGGCACCGCCATGCAACGGCTGCCGCCTGATACGCCGGTGGATGAAGTGGTGGAGTGGCTGGCGCGGCGCTAGGCCGACAGGCTGTGATCCAGAGCCTTCACCACCACGATATCAGCCACCAGCCTGGCCAGCGCGATATGCTCCAGCCAATTTGGGCGGTTGATGCCGTTCCAGACGGAAAGCGCGAATTGGCGGGCTTCGCCTTCGCTCATGTGGCGGAAGCGGGCGTAAAAGCTGCTGGGGTCGCTGGCGGCAGCGTCCCACAGCCCCATGAAGCGGGCGAGGAACCAGGCGATGATGTCGTCCTCGTCCGCATCGATGTAGATCAGCAAGTCGAGCGGCGGGCGCTGGCCGGCGGCATCGGGGGCGAGGCCCAACCCTTCGACCAGCACGACATCGGCGCCGGTAATGGTACGAGCGGCGGCGGGATCGACGTCGTAACTGGTGTGGCTATAGGCCGGCACCTTCACTGCGCCATGCTTCAACCCGGCCAGCGCGGCGGCCATGGCGGCGCGGTCATAGCTTTCGGGAAAGCCCTTGCGCATCGAAAGGCCTGCGGCTTCCAGCACGGCGTTGGGCTTCAGGAAGCCATCGGTGGAGACGATTTCCACCTTCAGGCCCGCCGGCAGCGCCTCGGCGATCTGGCGGGCCAGTGTTGTCTTGCCCACCGCCACCGATCCGGTGATGCCCACCACCAGCGTCTCGCCGGGACAACGATGGGTGGCGATGCGCGCCGCCAGGTCGGCAGGCGAAACCGGCGTCACAGCAACCGGCCCTAAACCAGCCGGCTTTGCGCCATGGCGGCGGCGATGAAGCCCGAAAACAGCGGGTGCGGATCAAACGGTTTGGACTTCAGTTCCGGGTGGAACTGCACGCCGATGAACCACGGATGGTCCGGCCGTTCCACCACTTCAGGCAGCAGGCCATCGGGCGACATGCCGGAGAAGATCAGGCCTTCCTTCTCCAGGCGGCCGCGATAGGCGCCATTGACTTCATATCGATGGCGATGGCGCTCTGCGATATGGGTACTGCCATAAACGCTTGCAGCTACGCTGTTGGCCCCAAGCTCGGCCGGATAGGCGCCCAGCCGCATGGTGCCGCCCATGTCGCCGCCTTCAGCCCGAGTCTGCAAGCCATCCGCGCTCATCCATTCGGTGATCAGGCCCACGATCGGTTCGGCGGTGGGACCGAATTCCGTGGTGGAAGCAGCCTGGATGCCGGCCTGGTTGCGGGCAGCCTCGATGCAGGCCATCTGCATGCCCAGACAAATGCCAAAGAAGGGCACGCGCCGTTCACGGGCAAAACGCACACTGGCAATCTTGCCTTCGCTGCCGCGTTCACCAAAGCCGCCGGGCACCAAGATGCCGTGCATCGGCTCCAGCCGGGCCGCCGCATCAGCGCCTTCAAATTCCTCGGCATCAAGCCACTTGATGTTGACCTTTACCCGGTTGGCCAGCCCGCCGTGCACCAGCGCTTCGGTCAGCGATTTATACGCGTCCTTCATGCCGGTATATTTGCCGACAACGCCGATCGTGACTTCGCCTTCGGGATTGTGAATCCGCTCGGCAATGTCCTGCCAGCGGGTGAGATCGGGGCGCGGCGCGTCGGTAATGCCGAAGGCGTGCAGCACTTCGTCGTCCAGCCCTTCGGCATGATATTGCAGCGGCACTTCGTAGATGCTCTCCGCATCCAGCGCCGAAATCACCGCTTCCTTGCGCACGTTGCAGAACAGCGCGATCTTGGCGCGGTCGCTTTCGGGCAATGGGTGTTCGGAACGGCAAACCAGCACATCGGGCTGAATGCCAATGCCGCGCAGCTCGGCGACGCTGTGCTGGGTCGGCTTGGTTTTCAGCTCGCCCGCCGCCGCGATGAACGGCACCAGCGTGACGTGGATATAGCAGACATTGGCCTTGCCCACGTCGGCAGCCATCTGGCGGATGGCTTCGAGGAAGGGCAGGCTTTCGATGTCGCCCACGGTGCCGCCGATTTCGCACAACACGAAATCCAGGGCCTCGGTTTCGGCCTTGGCAAAGGCCTTGATGGCGTCGGTCACATGCGGGATCACCTGCACGGTGGCGCCCAGAAATTCGCCGCGGCGTTCGCGGGCGATGATATCGGAATAGACCCGACCCGACGTGATATTGTCGGTCTTGCGCGACGGCACGCCGGTGAAGCGTTCGTAATGGCCGAGATCGAGATCTGTCTCTGCCCCGTCGTCAGTCACATAGACTTCGCCATGCTGATAGGGGCTCATCGTGCCCGGATCGACGTTCAGATAGGGATCGAACTTGCGAATGCGCACCTTGTAGCCGCGCGCCTGCAAGAGGGCGGCCAGAGAGGCGCCCATGAGTCCTTTGCCGAGCGAGGAGACCACGCCGCCGGTGATGAAAATATACCGCGTCATGGGAGAAGAGCCTTAAGCCCATATTGCAGCAGCGCGCCAGCCCCCGCGTGGCTTGCACGGCAATTTCGCTGTGGACGAAGCTACCAGCGCCAGTGGAATCGCACTGCTGCGCCATCATCATCAGGGTTGGCAGCGATATGGCCGGGGTGAGTGCGGTGGAACAGGCTGAACTGCAACTGCCCGGGCCCGAGCGGCAGAGCGTAGTGTGCCTCGGCTGCGGTTTCGCGCACAGATGGCCCGGCGCGCACTGGATCGGCAGTGCCAAGCAGCCACAGGGGGCCAGCCAGCGCCAGCGGCCGAGTGATGGCGAGCGTGAGCATGTCGCCGTGCGCTACAATATCATCGAGCGCCAGCGCGGCGCTGGCGGCGTCACCGCTGAAGCGGCCTGCAGCCGCGATGAGGCCGCCGCCCGCCAGATCGATCCGGCTGCTGGCCCGGCGCCATTCGCCCGAAAGCCGCGCGCGCGGGCCGAGTGCCAGCCGGGCGGACAGTCCAAGGCTGGTGGTGGTGCCGCCGGCCAAGCCAAAGCCGGTCGAAAGCCGCGTGCCCATCAGGCTGCCGCGTTCCGCATCAAGCCGCAGCAGCGCCGCCAGTTCCAGCCCTGGCATCACGGCGCGCGACAGGTGGAACAGCGCGGTGGATTGCAGGGCGGCGGACTGGCGATCCTGCGCCGGCAGCACGGATTGGCCGAAACCGGCCGCCAAGGTGAAGCCACCGCCCAGGGGCTGCGAAAGCGCCGCTGCGCCCAGCGGCCGGCTGCCCAGCGGCAGGGCGGGATCAGCGGTGATGAGAGCGGTGCTGCGTCCAGACGGATCAGCCAAGGCCACCAGCCCGGCCACTGCCTCTCCATGGCCGGCGACCAGCACGGAGCCGCCGGAGAGCAGGAGGCGGACATGGCCCACTGGACTGGCCTGCCGCTGCTGACCGGGGGAGAGCGCCGCCATGGTGGCACGATCGCCGGCCCAGAGCCCTCGGCTGTCGCCGAGCAGCGCGAAGGCGGTGCTGGTGCCGCCGCTGCTGGTGACGGCGCTTTCCACCGGTGTGGCCAGCAGTTGCGCGGCCAACCGGCCCGGCGGGGCTGTTACCAGGCCTTGGGCCAGATCAACCGTGAAGGCGCGACCATAGCTATCAGCGATCACCACGCCGGCCAGCGCACTGGTGAGCGGCCCGCCATCGCCCAAGGCTGCGCCGAGTGAACCGCCAATGGTGATCGCCACGGGTTGCCCGCCGATACTGCTGGCGCCCAGCGGCTGGAAGGCACGGGCGATGTTGAGCAGGCCGCGGCCATAAATCTCGTCGGTGCCGGTTGCACCAAGGTCATCGGCAGAGCGCAGCAGGATATCGACGATCTGCGCACCCGATAGCGCCGGGAAGGCCTGCGCCAGCAGCGCCGCCGCGCCGGAAACGACCGGCGCCGCCACTGACGTACCGCTGTAGAGAAAGGTGGCACCATCCTGGTTGAAGCTGCGCAACTCCACCCCCGGCGCCACCAGGTAGTTCGGTGCCAACACCCCGGCGCGGTTGGAGAAACTGGCGATTTCATTGCTGGCGTTGACCGCGCCGACCACGATGGTGGTGGCCTGGCTGACAGCGATGAGCTGATTGGCAAAACTCTGCGGGGTGGACAGACCTTCATTGCCAGCCGAGAGCACCAATATGCTGCCGGCACTGGCCAGTTGCCCGGCGGCGGCGCGCACAGCTGCCGTTGTGGAACCGCCACCCAACGACATGTTGACGACGCGGGCGCGGGCATCAGCCGCCGCCTGCAGACCGGCGGCAATGGCCGGGCTGGCATAGGAACAGCCCTGATCGTCGCAACTGCCCGGCGTATCGGCGCGCAAGGCCAATAATGTCGCCTGCGGGGCCACGCCATGCATGTTCACGCCGTTGCGTGCCGCCAGCAAGATGCCGGTGACCGATGTGCCATGACCGCGTTCATCGGCCAGCGCCCGGTTGGCGGCGACATCGCGGCTGGCCGACGAAATGCGGCCGGCAAATTCGGCCAGGGCCGGGTTCACACCGGAATCGATCACGGCAACAGTGATGCCGCTGCCGCTGAAGCCGCGATCATAGGCGGCCAGCGCCTGCACCTGCACTGCACCGTTGGAGCGGCGATATTCCACCGTGTCAAAGGCGCTGGGGGTGGGGGTGGGCGCTGGAGCAGGCGCCGGTGTGGGTGTTGGTGCCGGTGGCGGCGCGGGCACGGTGCCCACGCCGCCGCCGCCACTGCCGCCGCATCCGGCCAGCAGCACCGCCAGCGCCAGCGTGGGCAAGAGATGGTGCCGCGTCATGTTCCCAAGAATGCGCAAATTCCAAGGGCAGTACAACTGCGGCGCGAAGGCTGAACGCGTTGTTCTCAGTCCGTTTCAATACGGCTGTTGGCCTTGGTATCGGGCAAGGCCAACGCAGCGGTGAGTGCGATGCCGGACATGCCGGTCACATACCAGAAGAAGCCCGATTCAAGGCCGGCTCCCTTGAAGGCCAGCGCCACATATTCGGCTGATCCGCCGAAGATGGCGACACCCAGCGCATAGGGCATGCCGACGCCGAGCGCGCGGATGTGCGCCGGGAACATTTCGGCCTTCACCAAGCCCGAGATGCTCGTGTAGCAGGACAGGATGGCAAGGCAGCCGATCATCATGGCCAAGCCTTCGATCCCCGGCTTTGCCGTGCCGAGTGCGGTTAGTGCTGGCACTGTGGCCAATGTGGCCATGATGCCGAAGCTGACCAGCAGCGTGCGCCGTCCGAGCAGATCGGAGGCCGCGCCAAACAGCGGCTGCATGGCGGCATAGGCGAGCAGCGCGATGGCAGAGGCGGACGTGGCTTCCTGCTTGGTCCAGCCGGCCGAGAGCACGAGATATTTCTGCATGTAGGTGGTGAAGGTATAGAACCACAGGCTGCCACCGGCGGTGAGCGCCAAGACGATCAACAACTCGCGCGGGTGGGCGAGCAGACGCTGCAGCAAAGTGCCGGGCGGGATGACCGCGTTTTCGAACGCCTCGGTTTCGTGCAGCCCGGTGCGCAGCCAGAACACCAGCACCGCGCATGCCGCGCCGACAACGAACGGGATGCGCCAGCCCCAGTCCTTCAGCGCCGCATCGTCCATCAGGGATTGCAGCAGCACCAGCAGCGCCAGCGCCAGCAACTGCCCGCCCACCAGCGTCACATACTGAAAACTGGCGAGGAAACCCCGCCATTTCGCCCGTGCCACCTCGCTCATGAAGGTGGCTGACGCGCCATATTCGCCGCCCACCGACAGCCCCTGCACCAGCCGCGCCAGCAGCAGGATCGCCGGTGCCAGCAGGCCAACATCATCATAGGTCGGCGCCACCGCGATCATCAGCGAGCCGGTGCACATCATCGCAACCGAAACGGTGAGCGCCGATTTGCGGCCACGCTTGTCGGCCCAGGCGCCGAGCAGCCACGACCCGATCGGCCGCATCAGGAAACCGACAGCGAAAATGGCGGCGCTGTTCAGCGCGGCGGCAAGATCATCACCCGGTGGGAAGAAGCGCGGCCCGAAATAGAGCGCGAAGGCCGAATAGGCATACCAATCATACCATTCGACCAGATTGCCGGCGGCACCGCCGAAAATCTGGCGCAATTGGCCGGGTTTGCGGTCGCCGGCCACGCGCGAAGCGGATTACTGCGCGACCGGAACGCCGGGCAGGCCCGGCAGCTGCGGCGGAGCAGCGGGCGCCGGAGCGCCGGGGGCCGGCGCAACAGGCGCCGCCTTGGCCGCCACGGTTGGATCGATCACCCGGGCCTTGTTGGTGCCAGCGGCCAACACGGCCAGCAGGATCGACATGACGATGAACAACGCCGCCAGGATGGTGGTGGCGCGGGTGAGCAGGTTGGCCGCACCGCGCGCCGTCATCAAGCCGCCGCCGCCGCCGCCGCCAATGCCCAACGCCCCGCCTTCGGAACGCTGCAGCAGGATCACCGCCACCAGCGCGAGAGTGATCAGGCCGTGGATGACAAGCAGGAAGGTAATCACGGGCGGGCAGGCTTTCGTTGTGATCAGGGAATATGGGGACGCGCCTTACATGGCTTCATGGGCGGGCGCAATCAAGGCGCAGACGCCGCAATTCCCAGCAGGCTCGCCGCTGTCAGGCTGGCACCGCCAACCAGCACGCCGCCCACATCGGTCACACGCAGCAACTCACCAGCATTGGCCGGGGTGACGGAGCCGCCATAGAGGATACGCACCCCGTGACCAGCCGGACCGTAACGGGCAACCAGTTGGGCGCGGATATGGGCGTGGGCGGCGGCGACATCGTCCAGCGTCGGGGTGAGTCCGGTGCCGATGGCCCAAACCGGTTCATAGGCGATGATCAGCGCTTCGGCGTCATCGGGCAAGGATCCGGCGAGCTGGCTGGTGAGCACGGCTTCGGTCTGGCCGGCGTCCCGCTGGCTCCGTGTTTCGCCGATGCACAAGATCACTTCCAGCTCCGCGGCACGGCCCGCCATGGCCTTGGCGCGGACATCGGCATCGGTCTCGCCATTGTCGCGACGCCGTTCGCTATGGCCAACGATCACAAAACCCGCGCCCAGATCGGCCAGCATCAGCGCCGACACACAGCCGGTGTGAGCGCCCTTCGCATTGGCGTGGCAATCCTGGCCGCCGATCTTCACCGCGCCGGCCGAAACGATCACCGCCCGATCGATCAATGTGAAAGGCGGCGCGATCCAGATACCGCGCGCACCGCTGCCCGCCATCTGGGCGATCTCGGCGATATCCTCGCCCGAACCATTCATCTTCCAGTTGCCGACGATAAGGGCAGGCATTGTCGCTTCTCCACGTTCTGGTGGCGCTTGTGGCAAGCGGCACGCGTCGTTACAAGCGGCGCGTTCAAGCCACCACGGAATTTCGATGCTCGCATTTTTTCGCCGTTCGCTCACCAGCTGGCCCGTGCTCGCCCTGTTCGGGTTGATCCTGGTGGCCTTTGCCATCACCGGGGTGAATGATCCGCTGGGCGGCAGCGCGCCGGCCGGTTCAGTTGCCAAGGTGGGCAAGCGCACCATAAGCGAGCCCGATCTGCTGCAGGCGATCGATCGCACCGTGCGCGACCTGCGCCAGCGCGACCCCAACCTCACCCAGGCCGAAGCCGCCCGCCAGGGCGTGGTGGAGTTGATGGCCACCCAGTTGATCGGCCAGACCGCGATGGAAGAAATGGGCGCGGGCGCCGGACTGGGCGCGTCTGACACCGCGGTTGACGTGGTGATCACTGGCATCCCCGCCTTCCAGAGCGGCGGCAAATTCGATCAGACGGCTTATGATCGCGCCCTGCAACAACAGGGTTTGACCGACAAGAAACTGCGCCAGTCCATCGCACGCGATCTGGTGCGCGAGCAATTGATCAAGCCGATCACCGGCGCCCTGGCCGTGCCCGATGGCGTGGCCGAGATCTATGCCCGCCTGCTGGTCGATCGCCATGAAGGCGCCGTCGCCACCATCCCGGCACCGCCGGCCGGCACACCCACCGCAGCCGAGGCGCAGGCCTGGTACAAGGCCAACAGCGCCCGCTTCACCATCCCGGAACGCCGCGGTTTCCGCTATGCCTTCATCGATGCCGCGAAAATCGCCGGCGGCGTTACGGTGCCCGAAAAGGCCATCGCCGATGCCTTTGCCAAGGATCCGGCCAAATATGGCGCGGCCGCCACCCGCATGCTGGAACAGGTGGTGGTGCCCGATGAAGCCAAGGCCAAGGCGATCGTGGCCGCTGCCGCCAGCGATGGGTTTGCCGCGGCCGCACAGAAACTTGCCGGTTTCGGTACCAGTGACATCGCGCTCGGCAACCAGAGCGAGGCCGGCTTTGCCCGCGCCACCAGTGCGGAGGTGGCCAAGGCGGCCTTTGCCCTGCAGGTGGGCAAGATCAGTGCGCCGATCAAGAGCCAACTGGGCTGGCACGTGGTGCGGGTGGCGTCGCTGGGCAGTGCCGGCAAGACGTTGGCGCAGGCCCGCCCGGCCGTTGAAGGCGAGCTGAAGCAGCGCGCCGTTGATGATGCAGTGGCCGATATTGTCGCCCGCATCGAGGATGGCGTGGAAGCCGGCAAGAGCTTTGCCGATATCGCCAAGGAAGCCTCGCTCAGCATCCAGAGCCAGGCCCCGGTGACCGACAAGGGTTTGGCCCAGGGCCAGCCGCCGTTGAGCGGTGAAATCGCCACCGTTGCGGCGCGCGCCTTCAAGCATGAGCCGGCCGATGGCCCGGTGGTGGAGGATATTGGCGGCGGCCGCCTGGTGGTGATTGAAACTGCCACTGTGCTGCCCGCCGCGCCACCGCCGATCCAGGAGGTGATGCCGCTTGCCATGGCCGGCGCTGCGCAAGACAAGGCAATGAAGGCCGCCAAGGGCAAAGCCGATGCCGTGCTAGCCGCGACGAAGAAGGGCGTGAATTTCGCCAAGGCTCTCGCCGATGCCGGCCTCGCCGCGCCCCGCCCGCTCAATGGCCGCCGGATCGACATCATCAATCAACCCGATGTGCCTGAAGCCGCCCGCGCCTTCCTGAACGGTGCCGCCGGCAGCACGCAACTGCTTGCGGGCCAGGGCGGCTGGATCCTGGTGCATGTCGATCGCATCGTGCCGGGCGATCCCAAGACACAGGCCGGCCTGATCGAAGCCAGCCGCCGCGAAGTGGGCAGCGCCCTGCCCGGCGAAATGGCCGAAGGTCTGGCCAAGGCCAGCATGGCCGCCGTGGGCGTGGACCGCAATGATGCCACATTGAAGACGCTCCGCACCCGCCTGTCGGGCGACGGCCTGCAATAAGGCTGATGACCGGCTCCGCAACCGACCGGCGCATCGCCCCCGATCGTACCAGCGCCTGCGCCGCGCTGGCCGAAGGCCGTCCACAATTGCTGTGGACACGCATCGTTGCCGATACCGAAACCCCGGTTTCGGCGATGCTGAAACTGGGCCGGGAAGGCTCTGGCGCTTTCCTGCTGGAATCGGTGGAAGGCGGCAGCGTGCGGGCGCGCTACTCGCTGCTCGGGCTTGATCCTGATCTGGTGTGGCGCGCGCGCGGCGATTCAAGCGAGATCAACCGCAACTGGCGGAACGACCAGAGCGCGTTTGAACCGGTGCCTGGCAACACGCTCACCGCCCTGCGCGCACTGGTGGCCGAGGCCCGAGCCGATGTGCCGGCGGAGCTTCCGGCGGCGCTGGCCTGCCTCGTCGGCTACATGGGGTATGAAACCGTGCGGCTGGTGGAACCCAGCGTGCCCGATGCCGGTCCTTCGGCGCTGGGCCTGCCCGACATGGTGTTCGTGCGCCCCACGTTGTTGCTCGTGTTCGACCGGTTGAAGGACGAACTGTTCATCGTCGCGCCGATCTTTGCAGCTGCCGATCCGGGCGCCGCCTGGGATGCCGCCGCCGAGTGCATTGCAGAGACGGAACGCCGGCTGGCGCAGGCGCTGCCGCTGGCGCCGCGCCCGCCCGAAACGCTGCCCGAAGCCAACCCGCGCCACCACACCGACAAGGGCCGCTATGCCGCCATGGTCGAAAAGGCCCGCGACTATATCCTCGCCGGCGACATCTTCCAGGTCGTGCTGTCGCAGCGTTTCTCGGTCGATTTCCCGCTGCCGGCGTTCGATCTCTATCGCGCCCTGCGGCGCATCAATCCATCACCCTTCCTCTATTTCCTCGATCTGCCGGGTTTCGCGCTGGTTGGCTCGTCGCCCGAAATCCTCGTTCGCGCCCGCAGCGGCGACGTGACCATCCGCCCCATCGCCGGCACCCGCCCGCGCGGCAAGGACGCCGCGGAGGATGCCGCTAATCGGACAAGCCTGCTCGCCGATCCCAAGGAATTGTCCGAGCATCTGATGCTGCTCGATCTGGGCCGCCACGATACCGCGCGCGTATCCGTGCCCGGTACGGTGAAGGTGACCGACAAGTTCTTCGTCGAATTCTACAGCCATGTCATGCACATCGTCTCCAACGTGCAGGGCCGGCTGGCAGACGGGGTCGATGCGGTTGCAGCCCTGCTCGCCGGCTTCCCGGCCGGAACGGTTTCCGGCGCGCCAAAGGTCAGGGCCATGCAGATTATCGCCGAACTGGAAGGTGCTGCACGCGGAGCCTATGCGGGCGGTGTCGGCTATTTCAGCCCGAATGGCGACATGGACAGCTGCATCGTGTTGCGCACCGCCGTGGTGAAGGATGGCGTGATGCACGTGCAGGCCGGCGCCGGCATCGTCGCTGATAGTGTGGCCGAATATGAACAGCGCGAATGCGAAGCCAAGGCCGGCGCATTGATCGCGGCGGCCCGCGAAGCCATTGCCACGGCGGGCAACGCCGGATTTGGACAATAGGGGAACCTAAGCCATGGCCAGAGCAGAATGGAACGGCCGCGTGATCGCGGACACAACCGACACTGTGGTGGTGGAAGGCAATCATTATTTCCCCGCCGACGCCGTCGACCCGGCGCTGCTGCACCCCAGCAGCGCGACCAGCGTGTGCGGCTGGAAAGGCACCGCGAACTATTATTCGCTGGTGGTGGACGGCCAGGAAAACCGCGATGCCGTGTGGTTTTATGCCGATCCCAAGCCCCAGGCCGCGCAGATCAAGGGCCGGCTGGCGTTCTGGAAAGGCGTGAAGGTCACAGCGTGACGGTTGGCAGATGACGTCGCTGCGTCCAGACGCTAAGGCCTGCTCATGACCATCCTCGTCATCGACAATTACGACAGCTTCACCTTCAATCTCGTCCATTATCTGGCCGAGCTGGGGGCGGAAACCATCGTGGTGCGCAACGATGCGCTGACCACGCAGGACGCGATGGGGATGCGCCCACAGGCGATTCTGCTCTCGCCGGGCCCGTGCACGCCCAACGAGGCCGGCATCTGCCTGGCGCTGATCGAAGCGGCCGCCGACACGAGAACCCCGCTGTTCGGCGTGTGCCTTGGCCATCAGGCGCTGGGCCAGGCCTTTGGCGGCATTGTCGAACGCGCGCCTCAGGTGATGCACGGCAAGGTGAGCGAAATCACCCACGATGGCACCGGCGTGTTTGCCGACATCCCCTCCCCGTTCGAAGCCGCCCGCTATCACAGCCTGACGGTGCGGGAAGCCGGCCTGCCCACCGATCTGGTGGTCAACGCCCACAGCCCCGACGGCCTGATCATGGGCATGCACCACCGCGAACTGCCGCTACACGGCGTGCAGTTCCACCCCGAAAGCATCGCCACCCAGCATGGCCACCGGCTGCTGGCCAATTTCATGGCGTTGGCCGGGTTGAAGCCCGATCTTTCGGCCACGGCATGAGCGCGCTGCCTGATCCCGCCCGCCCGCTTGCGGCAGGCGCGGCGGCCGATGCCTTTGCCGCCATCTTTGACGGCAAGGTGAGCGACGAGGCGCTGGCCGGCTTCCTCACCACCCTGGCGGATCGCGGAGAGACGGTAGACGAAGTCGTCGCTGCTGCGCGGGCGTTGCGCGCGCGCGCCATCCAGCCGTTCCGCGCTGTCGCTGCGCTCGATGTGTGCGGCACCGGCGGCGATGGCATGCACAGCCTCAACATCTCTACCGCCGTATCGCTGGTGGTCGCCGCCTGCGGGGTGAAGCTGGCAAAGCATGGCAACCGCGCCGCCTCCTCCACCAGTGGCGCCGCCGACGTGCTGATGGTGCTGGGCGTGCCGGAACTGCCGATGGACCGGCTTGGCCCGTGCCTTGATCGGGTTGGCATCACCTTCCTGCACGCCGCCCGCCATCATCCGGCGATGGCGCGTGTCGCCCAGGTGCGGCGGGCGCTCGGCCGGCGCACGATCTTCAACCTGCTCGGCCCCCTGTGCAATCCGGCGGATGTGGATCAGCAATTGCTGGGCGTGTTCGCCCCCGGCCCGGTGCCGTTGATGGCCGAGGCGCTCCAGCATCTGGGCAGCCGCGCCGCGCTGGTGGTGCACGGCCAGGGCTTTGACGAAGTA
>NZ_JAUMBI010000160.1:0-3735 GCF_032115815.1 Sandarakinorhabdus sp. | reverse complement strand
AGACGGCTTACGGCTGGGTGGACTTTGCCTTCATCACCGGCTTCGCCACCCCATTGGCCGCCGTTTCGACCAGCGTGTAGAAAAACCGATTGAAATCCCGCGCCGCGTCGAGGTCCATCGGCGTCGAAATATCATCCTGCGGGCGGTGGTAACGGCGCTGGTACCAATCACGGTAGATGCGCTCTTCCTCGGTGCGCGGGTTGTAGGCGAAGACGAAGTTCACAGCCGGGATGCCGGCTTCCATGAACGGCCATGAGTCGACCCGGCGGATCAAGTTGCGTTCCGGCTCGCGATCGGGACGGATTTCGATCTTCAGGCCTGACGCCACCGATTTGGCCGTATCCGCCAGCGTGTTCTGGCCCAGCCCGTGCAGGGTGAGCGCCTTCAGCGGGAACAGCGGTCGCAGTTGATCGAGATTGATCACGCCCACCAGTTGCTCCTTGGGCACCGTTGGATGCTGCAGCCACCAGCGCGCGCCGAGCAGGCCCTTTTCCTCCGCCGTCCACGCGGCAAACAGGACCGGGCGGGCAAAGCCCTTGCCGCGCCGCCGCTGCGCCAGCTGCGCCAGCAACGCCACATAGCCGGAATCATCCAGCGTGCCGTTGTAGAGCCCGTCGCCATTCACCGGCTCACCAAAGCCATAGCCATCGATATGCGCGCCGAGCAGCATCACTTCGCCAGCCTTGGCCTTGTCGGTGCCCGGCAGCAGGCCGAGCACCTGCTGGCTGGTGAAGCGGCGCTGCGCCGTGGTCAGCTTTGCCTCGAAGCGGCCTGGAAGATCGAAGGCTTCCAGATCGCGGTGATAGGTCGCTTCGGTCAGCAAGGTGGCGGCCAGTCGTCCGGTGCCGGCCATCAGCCGTTCCAGCGCTGCGCCGTTCAGCCGGAATTGCGGCAGGCCCCCGGGAACATCGCCTGGTAGCGCCGTGCCTTCATGCGCCACGGCGCGGGAATAGGCATCGGGCCAGCGTGGCGCCTCCACGGTGAAGCCGGCATCATCAATGGTCAGCAGCGCCACTGCGCCCGCCGCCGTCACCGCTGCCAGCCGTTCGGCGCCCTGGGCGCGGCCAGCGCGGCGGCTGCCGTAGCACACGGCGATCTTGCCCTTCAGTTCGGGGCCGGCTTCCGCCTTGCTGCAGTAACCGGCAAAACGCATCGCGCCCGACAGCGTCGCCGGCAGATCGGTGGCCGGGCGCGGGGTGATATCGTGCAGGAACTTCAGCGGCGCGGCGCTGCCATCGGGCGCCACCACGCGCATATCGGCTGCCGTCACCGCCACTTCGTGCAGCGGCACGGTCTGGCGGAAACTGCCGTTCTCGCCCGCCGGTTTCAGCTTGGCGGCCTTGAACCAACCTTCCACCAGGGTGATGGCGCGGGCATGGCCAGGGCTGCCGGCATCGCGGCCCTCCATGGCATCGCTGCTGAGTTCGGCCGTGCGGGCCAGCCAGGCCTTGGTATCAGCATCAGGTTTGGCGAGCGCCGGGGCGGCAAGGACGGCGGCGGCGAGGAGGAGGTGGCGCATCGGGGCAGAAGAGACCCGAACGCGCAGGCGGTCAATCCTCGCCGAACTTGTCCAGCACCAGCCCGGCCAGCTTGGACACGGCGGCTTCGGCTTCCGGGCCGGTGGCGCTGATGGTGATGCTGTCGCCCATGGCGGCGGCGAGCATCATCAGGCCCATGATCGACGTGCCGGTGACAGACGAGCCATCGTGCGAAACCGTCACTTCAGCATCGAAGCTGGAGGCCACCGTCACGAACTTGGCACTGGCGCGCGCATGCAGCCCGCGCCGGTTGGTGATCGGGACCTCGACAGGGCCAGCCGTCTCGCTCAAGCGGCCTCGCCCAGCATGCGGCTGGCGACCGCGATATACTTGCGCCCGGCATCCTGCGCGGCCTGCACGGCGGCTTCCACCGTGCCGGTCTTGCGCACGCTGGCCAGCTTGATCAGCATCGGTAGGTTCACGCCGGCGATCACTTCCACCTGCGGCCCAAGCAGCGAGATGGCAAGGTTGGACGGCGTGCCGCCAAACATGTCGGTGAGGATGATGACGCCCTGGCCGGCGTTGCAGCGGGCGACGGCGGCAGCGATATCGGCGCGGCGCAGTTCCATGTCGTCATCAGCGGCGATGCAGATCGGCTCGAGGCGATCCTGCGCGCCGACGACGTGCTCCATCGCCGCGACAAACTCTGCCGCGAGACGCCCATGCGTTACCAACACAAGTCCAATCATTGCACGCCGCCGTCACGCCTTTTTGCCGATTCTGTCAATGGGTCGCCTGCGACCACGGCGGCATCGCCCGTCACTTTCGCGATATCCCGATGCACCAAAGCGACATTCTGCCCGGCAGTCTCCAGCCGCGCCGCCAGCGCGCGGGCCACGGCCACACTGCGATGGCGGCCGCCAGTGCAGCCGATGGCGATGGTGAGATAGGCCTTGCCCTCGCGGGCATAGCCGGGGAGCAGGCTGGTCACCAGATCGTCGATCTTGTCGAGCGTGGGGGCATAAAGCGGATCGGCGGCCACGTGTGCCGCAACGCGCCCATCTTCGCCAGTGAGCGGCCGCAGGGCCAGATCCCAGTGCGGATTGGCCAGAAACCGCATGTCGAACACCAGATCGGCATCGCGCGGCAGGCCGGCAGAATAGCCGAAGCTCAGCACGGTAACGGTGAGGCCGGGCGAGAAACCACCGCCAAAGCGTTCGGCGATGCGGGCACGCAGATCGGTGACACTGAGGTCGCTGGTGTCGATTACCAGATCGGCCCAGCGCTGCAGCGGCGCCAGCAGTTCGCGTTCGGCGCGGATGCCGTCGATGGCCGGCCGGTCCAGCGCCAGCGGATGGCGCCGGCGGGTTTCGGAAAAGCGCCGGATCAGCACGTCATAGCCGCATTCCAGCAGGATCAATCGGGCATCGCGGCCCGAATCGCGCAGGGCCGCCACGCGCTGGCCCAGGGCAGCGGCGTCAAAGGCGCGGGTGCGGCTGTCGATGCCGAGCGCCAGCGGGCGGTCACCGGCGCCGGCGATCAGCGCTTCCAGCAAGGAAAGCGGCAGATTGTCCACAACCTCGTGACCGGCATCTTCCAGCGCGCGCAGCACGGTCGATTTGCCGGCGCCCGACAGGCCGGAGATGATCAGGATCGGCAGATTCACACCGGCAGTTGTGCCGGGAAGGCCATGAATTGCCAACCCATGAACTTCAAGGGCCCGCGCGGCCCGCTGCGGCGCCGATTCCCCGAACGGATCAAACGGCAACAGTGGCACCGTCTGGCCGGCAAGCGGCAGATGATCGATTTCTGGCAGGCGCTCCGCCGAGCGCGACAGGTCGAGCGCCAGGGCAATTGGTGCCGGTGCGGTCGGTTCGGGCACGATGCCAACCCCGCGCACTTCCAGAAGGCCAGCCAGGCGCGGCGGCGCGCTGGCGATGATGCGGCCGCCATCCGCCGTCAGCACCACCCGGTCATCCGCAACCAGCCGCCAGCCTGCTGCCACCAGTCGCAGCGCCAGATCGGATTTGCCCGCGCCAGACGGCCCCAGCAGCAGCACGGCACGGCCATCGAGGGCAACGGCGGTGGCGTGTAGCGTCTCCATCTCAGGCCGCCGGCAACAGCACACGGAAGGCCGCGCCGCCACCGGGCGCATCCTCCACGATGATCTGGCCGCCGTGCGCCACCACGATGGCGCCGGCGATGGACAGGCCCAGGCCGGAATGGCGGCCGAAATCCTCGCCCTCGGGCCGTTCCG
>NZ_JAUMBI010000159.1:0-3780 GCF_032115815.1 Sandarakinorhabdus sp. | reverse complement strand
AAAGCAGGTCGGTCGACGTGCACAGCGCCACGTGATCAATCGTGCCGGTGCTGTTGGCCGTCGCGCTCTTGCCGGTCACGGTCAGCACGCGGTTGCCGGTGCTGGTCGTCTTGGCAAAGTCGCCGCTGGCCATGGTGATGGCGCTGGCGTGACGGGCCTTGCTGATGGCGTCCGCACGGTCAGTCGGCTGCCCGTTGCAAATATACATTTCGGTCGCCGTGGCGATGGTATCAAGCGGCGCGTCCTGCACCGCCTGGGAGGCGAATTTGGCCATATGTGGCTCCTAGAACTTGTTGCCAAAATGGCGGGCGGCCACTTCCAGACCGCCCGCCACTTCACGCCACATCAGGTAGTGGCGATCTTCAGCACCTTGATGGCCTCGCTATCCACCAGATCACCGCCGACACGCTTGCTCGAATAGAACATCGTGTAGGGCTTGTTGGTGTACGGATCGCGGATCACGTTGGTGGTGCCAATTTCCAAAATCGTGTAGCCGGCAAAGAAATTGCCGAACGCGATCGGGAAGGCGTTGGCCGCCACAGCCGGCATATCTTCGGCCTCTGCCACCGCATAACCCAGGAAGGTCGCCGGAGCGCCCGCCTGCGTGGAGGGCTGCCACAGATATTGGTTGTCAGTGGCCTTCAGCTTGCGGATTGCCGCAACGCTCGACTTGCTCATCATCCAGATAGCGCCCGGACGATGGCCAGCCTTCAGCGAAGCCACCATGTCGATATAGATATCGATGCTGGTGGGCAGCGCCGCCGCCTGACCGGAGGCGATATACTGCAGCACGCCGGCGGCGCGGCTGCTGTCGGCAGTCGTGACCGGGGTGCCCTTGATGAAGCCCTGCGGCTTGTTGCTGCCGTCGCCAGTAATGAACGCCGCAGCTTCGGCGCGGGCCATTTCCAGCTCGACGTTTTCAGCCACGAACGCGGCAACGTCGAACGACAGATCGTTCAGCGCCCACTGCGACACGGCCGGGTTGGCATAGAGATCGCCGGACGGCGGGGTGATTTCCTGCAGCACCGGCGTGTTGGTTTCCGGACGCGCAGACGTTTCACCCACCCAGCCCGACGCCATGCCGCGACGGTTCAGCAGGATGCGGAAATCGCGCCCGCTGGCCTGCACAACGCGGGCCACAGAGCGCACCGGGCTGATGTCAACCAGGCGGCGCTGCGTGACCGGATCGATGATCTTGGGCAGCGCGAAACCGCCGTCCGCGTTCACCGAAGTCGTGACCGACTTGGCTTCGAAGCCCTCGGCCACCACACCCTTGCGGGCATAGTCGGCAAAGGCGTTCTTGGCTTCAAGGCGCGCGGCTTCCTCGGCAGCATCGCCGGTCGGGCGTGCGGCCTTGATTTCGGCTTCACGCAGCTTTGCCTGCACGCTGTCGAGCGCGTCGTTCAGCTTCTTGATTTCGTCGGCCACAACGGCGTCAGCCTTGCCGGCCAGTTCCTGATCGACCTTCGACTTGAAGGCGTCAAAAACCTTGCCCTGCTCATCGAGCAGAGCCTTGATTTCAGTGCTCATTTTGGGATTTCCTTATTGAAGGATGGACAGATTGCGGCGCAGCAAGGCCGCGATTTCCGCCGCGTCCGTCTCAGGCTCTCCCTGATCGGCTTTGGCTTGGAACCGTGCGCAGATGCGGACGGCATCGGCCCTCGAATAGCCGGCGTCCCGCAGGCTGTGTTCAAGGTCGCGAATGGTGACAATCTCATCAGCCGACTTGACGCTGGTGAAGCGCGCGGCTTGGTTCATCGGGTCGTTGACCAGCGACACCTCGACAAGCGAGGCGGCCTTGATCTGGCGGCGTTCAGTGGCACCCATCGGCGGGCGGCCCAGTTCCTTGGCACGATAGCCGATCGACATGCCACCAATCGCGCCACCCTTGAGCGCAACATACAGATCGCGGCCCAGCGTGTGATCGAACAGCCGGCCCTTGACGCGCAGGCCGTGGCCATCCTCACCCATCTGTTCCCAAACGCCCACCGGCATCACCGGCCCGCCGCCCATCTGGCCGTGCTGATAAAGCATCGTCGGCAGCCGGCCGCCGGCCTTCCACTCGGCCAGCGTTTCGGTGAACGCGCCCGGCAGGATCTTGTCGCCGCCACGGTCGACGTTGTTGAAAACCGCGCCATAGCCTTCGAACGACATGGCCACGCCATCATCGGCAAACTTGATTTCGGTCAGGCTGCAGGCGCTCTTGCCGGCGATTTCGTCGCACAGTTCGCCAATCACCTCGCCGCCGCCCTTGGCCGCAATCGCGGCTTCAGCATCGGCCCAGGTTTCAGCCTCCACGCGGTCAAGCGCGTCGTTGCCGTCGATCAGATAGGTTGCCATCAAGCGCCTCCAGTGGCGTCACGCGGGCCAAACAGATTGGCCGCCGGCGTGTATTCGTTCAGAATTGCCTCCGTACCGCGCGGCATGTCCAAAGCCTCGCGCATGTCGTTGCCGGTCGCCGCCCCGTTCTGGCGCATGATGGCCAGCGTTTCGGCGCGTTCCTTGGCAGTGGTGCCGGCAAGGCTGTGCTGTACCAGCTCGATCTCGTATTCGTCGCGCTCGCGCTCAGACAGCAGCGCCAGTTCGGCCGATTGTTCAAACCGTTCGAACCATGGACCCATCGTCAAGGTGCGGTGCGCCAGGAACATCTGCTCAATGCTGGCATAGGCCGCCGTGCCGTCCTGATGCCCGACCATGATGGGCATCACGCGGAAAAAGCGGCAGATTTCCGGCACCAGAAACTTGCGGGTTTCGATATATTGCGCCTCGTCGGCCTTGATGTCGTGCGGCTGAAACTTGACGCCGCCGGCCAGCAGCGCCGTCTTGAGCCGGTTGCCTTCGCCCTGATGCACTGCCGTCCACTGCTTGCGGATAGCGTCGACCACTTCCGGGCTGGGGTTGCCTTCAACTTCAAGGTGCCCCGAAAGCCGGGTGCCGTTGGCGAACATTTCGCTGCCAAAGCTCTCAGTTGCCAGTGCCAGCCCGATGCTGTCACGCGCCAAGGCCAGCAGATCAGCGCCGCGCCATCCTTCCCATGACGGGCCTCGGATGTGCCACATCATCGAAGCCGGAATTTCAATCTCGCGCGTTTTCTCCGTCCGCACCCAATAGCGCACAGACAGATCGGGCTGCCGTTCAAAGCGAACGAAGCCCGGCTCGTATGGGAGCAGTTCAAGCGGGCGGCCCTGCGTGTCGCGCGTTATGACCACGAACGCATTGCCGGCCAGCGCCAGATGCATGGCCACCTGCTCGCGAAATTCGAAGCTGGTCTGCGCAAGGTTCGGCCGGCGATACAGCAGCCGCCACAAAGGATGCTCGCGGGCCTCGATCCGGCCGCCGCCGTCCGTGCGCTGGTAAATCTTGCACGGCACCTGGGCCAAGCCCTCGGCAATCACCCGGATGCAGGCAAACACGGTCGAGACACCAAGCGCATCCCGCAGCGACACGTTGGCGCCGGCCTTGGATTGGCTGCCACCCACGCCGGCCAAGAAGGCTGCATAGGCTTCAGTGCCCGGCACCGGCAGGCTATACGCCTTCGCCTCGGCAGGAGCGCCATCAGCCAGCACGACATCCGCCGGCCAGATGCTATCTCGGATGAACGAAAGCGCACCCATTACAGCACGTAAACCATCGGATCGAGGGCAGCGTCTTTCGTCATCGTCGCCGCTCCTATCGCCATTGCCAGCGCCACCACCGCGTCAATCCGCTGCGTGGCCTTGCGCTTGGCAAACCATCTGTTTTCAAGCGGGTCGCTTTCCAGCACCGCGCTCATCATTGCCG
>NZ_JAUMBI010000158.1:0-2178 GCF_032115815.1 Sandarakinorhabdus sp. | reverse complement strand
ATTCGAAACCCGATGCCGATAAACCCCTGTCACGTCTGGAGGCCTTGGTGGAACTGAGCATCGACATCCGCAGCCTTGCCGAATTCCGGGCCGCACTCGACAACCATCATGACTTATTGGCCGCTGACGCCGTTAACCGGCTGGGCGCCCGCATTTTGGCCACCGGTTGCCGCGAACCCTTGACGGATCGACGGATCCTGCCGTTCGAGCTGGAACCGGGTAGCGGCTGGCGCGAAGGTCTGGCGTCCGGCGGCCTTTCCTCCCGTGTGCGCGGCGTGATGCGCTGCATGGAACAGGTGATCGTTGATCAGGGCCTGACGTCACCGCGGATCTATGCTGCCGAGGGGCTAACCGCCTTTGCGCTGACAATGCGAGGCCTCTATCCGCGCTTTCTGGGTTCGGAGTTCACCACCAGCCCCGAACGGATGCAATGGATGTATCCAATCCCGTGCGAAGATCTGCAGGCGTTGTCGATGCCTGATGACAGCTTTGATCTGGTTTCAACGAACGAAGTGCTGGAACATGTGCCCGATATCGACAAGGCGCTAAAAGAAATGCACCGCGTGCTGAAGTCGGGTGGCTGGCATTTCGGCACAGTCCCATTCCTGTTCTTCGAGGAAACCGGCCAAGTACGCGCCGCGCTGAATGCGCATGGCAGCCTGATTCACCACATGGAACCGCAGTATCACGGCGACCCGATGAATGAAGGCGGGGTACTAGTTTTCGAGTTGCCAGGCTGGGATCTCATAACACGCGCCCGCGCCGCCGGCTTCCGCGATGCCTTCATGCGTTTCACGATCTCGACCGAACATGGTGTGCTGTCGGAACATATCGGCGGCGTGCTGGTCTTCTGCTGCCAGAAATAGCCCGCGTTATGCAAACACGCCGGTACCGACCAGTTGTGTTCCGATCAGCGTGGAACCGAGATCGACCCAGTTGCTGCTCGACCAGTAGATTGCCAATCCTTGCGTATTCTGCAGCAGAACATCGTCACGGCCATCACCGTTCAGATCGTCGAACCCGGCAAAGCGCCATTGCGGCCCGATGGTGGCAAAATCGCGGAAACCTTGCCCGCCCCGGGTCACGTCCCAGAAAATGGTTACGCCATCGTTGCGCTGCAGGATGAAATCATCGGCAAGCCCGCCAACCACATCGCCCAGCCCAGCGATGGTCCAGCCTGGCCCCAGCGTGATGAGGTCACGCCAGCCCTGATCGGTGAAGGCGATCACCGCGCCGCTGCTGGTGTTCTGCAGGATCACGTCATCCTTGCCTGAGCCGTTGATGTTGGCGACCCCCGCCACGCTCCAGCCTGACGCCAAACCGAACAGATCGGTGATGGTGCCGGCCACCGGATCAAGGATGCGCAACTGGCCGGTGGCGTTCTTCAGCAACAGATCGGTGGCGCTGTTGCCGACCAGATCGCCCCTGGCAATCACCTCGAACCCTGGAGCCGCCGGCAACACAGCAAAGCCATTGCCGCCCAGTGTTGGGTCCCAGCGGATCAAGCCACCGCCTGGCTGGCTGATCAGTACATCGGCGCGCCCATCGCCGGTAAAGTCCGCCGTAGCTGCCACACTGCTGTCTGCGCCAAGCCGGAAGAAATAAGTGAAGCCAGCAGATCCCTGCGTTGAATCCCAGGTGATCAGATCGCGCGAGCCGGGCAGGAACAGTACAAGTTCCTCCGGGATCAGCCCCATCAGGCCATCGGCGAACTCAAGCCGTTCAACATTGCTCAGCGTGTCTGTGCCGTTGCCTTGCGGGCGCAGGTCGCGCACGGTCACGTTGCCGTTGGCGCGACTGATCTCGTAATCCAGTCGGGCACCGCTGTAGACCAGCGTGTCCAGACCGCCCAAGCCATCGATTGTTTCGTTGGCGGATTGGCTTACCAGGCGATCGTCGGCCGGAGTTCCAGTGACTGGGACAATCGCGGGCGGTGCCGTCGTGAAGTCATAGGCGCTGGTGCCGACATAGGCATTGCCGGCGGTGTCACGGACGGCGCGCGACGGGATGACCACGAAATAATGCGTTCCCGCAGCCAAGTTATTGGTGGTGTCAATTGTGAGGGTGCTGCCAGAGATCGTCAATCGGGCGCTGTCGGCAGCGTTGAAGCTCTCCACGATGGGGCCTGTGGCCGAGCCTGAGCGCAGGGTGATGGCGCCGGTGCCGCGTGCAATCGCT
>NZ_JAUMBI010000157.1:9232-9787 GCF_032115815.1 Sandarakinorhabdus sp. | reverse complement strand
CCTGCTCTATGGCCGCGAATTCTGGAACCGCGTGGTGAACTTCGAAGCGCTGGCCGAAGAAGGCGTCATCGCGCCGGACGATCTGAAACTGTTCCACTTCGTTGAAACGGCCGAAGAAGGCTGGGAGATCGTGAAGGCCCATTACGGGCTGTAAAACAAACGGGGAGGGCGCTCGGCCCTCCCGCCCTATCTGCCTTATGCCGGCTTGCGGTTGACCACGTCCCCGCGCGTCGGCGCTTCCACGTACATGCGGTCGGGCCCGCTCGCCTGACTCTCCGCCTTCAGTGTTTCCATGTCGATGACATGACGAAAACGCACATCGTTGTGCTTGAGGCGATCGAAGGCATCGTTGATGTCGGCAATGGCGATCACCTGGATTTCCGGCCTGATGCCATGTTCGGCGCACAGGTCCAGCACTTCCCTTGTATCGGCAACGCCGCCGATCAGCGAACCGGCCACCGGGCAGGTCGAGTACGGCGCTACCGCAGCCTACGGGAGCTTCTCCCCCAAGGAGTCCTCGTTCCAATACACCACGCACATCCAGCAGCTCAGCGG
>NZ_JAUMBI010000157.1:5994-9222 GCF_032115815.1 Sandarakinorhabdus sp. | reverse complement strand
ATCGGCAACGCCGCCGATCAGCGAACCGGCAACCCTGATCCGGTTGAACACCAGCGGCCCCGGGTTGAAGGCTTCAAACTGCATCATGTTGCCAACGACAACCAAGGTCGATCCGGGCCGCATGAAGCCGAGATAGTCTGCAAGATCATGCGGATAGGGAATGGTGTCGATCATCATGTCGAGCGACTGGGTGGCAGCCTCCACTGCTGCTTCGTCATCCATCACCACGACCTTGTGGGCGCCCAGTGCAGTGATGGCATCCACCTTGTCGGCCGATGTCGTCAATGCGACCACGGTCGCTCCCATCGCCTTGCCGATCTGCACGGCCATGTGGCCCAGCCCACCGATACCGGCGACGCCCAGCGTCTGGCCCGGCTTGAGGCCGAAATATTTCATGGGCGAATAGGTCGTCACGCCGGCACACAGGATCGGCGCGGCCTGAGCGGGTTCGATCACGGCCGGAATACGGACCACGAATTCCTCACGGACGGTGATGCTGTCGCTGTAGCCGCCATAGCTGTTGGTGCCGTCCGGCAGCTTCGGGCCGTTGTAGGTGAAGGTGGCGCTTTTCGGCCCGGAGCAATATTGTTCTTCGCCCGCGATGCAGGCAGCGCATACTTGGCAGCTGTTGACCATACAGCCGACGCCAACCGTATCGCCAATTGCATATTTCGATACGTCATCGCCGATCTGGGTGACTGTGCCGACAATTTCGTGACCGGGAACGCACGGCCAGACCGTGTTTTCCCAATCGTCGGCGCATTGGTGGAGATCGGAATGGCAGACCCCGCAGAAGGCGATGTCGATCTCGATCTCGCCAGCCCGAAGCGGCTCGCGATCGAAGCTGACTGGTTGAAGCTTCTGATGGGCGCTCAGGGCGCCATAGCCGATGACGGTCATAGGGGTTCTTTCTGTTGTTCTGGTTGACAGCAGGAGAACGCCCCGAGGCGTGTTTGGATGCCGCACGGTCGAAATAAAGGCCCAAATCCGACTGGGAAGTATTTCCGCTGAACCAACGTGCAGGTGCAGGTCGGCATCGCTGATGGTGTGGGGGCAAGGCTGGCTACGCAGGTGCACGTTCCACGCTGGATGCTGGCCTGCGCCAGCATGACAGGCCATCTTGGGAATGGGCTCCCCGAAAACCAAAGGCTGTTGGGGCCTCGCCTTTACCACCGGAGGCCCGCTTTCTCTGATCAGCGCGCATGAAAAAGGGGCGGCGGCCTGCTCGGCCACCGCCCCTGAATTCGTGGTGAGGCGCTTATTCGGCGGCCGGAGCGGCAGCTTCCGCAGCTTCTTCTGCAGGGGCCACTTCCGCAGCCGGGGCTTCTTCGGCCGGGGCGGCAGGCAGCGGCAGTGGGCTGGCGCTCTTGCTGTTCAAATAGGCGATCACGGCGGCGCGGTCTTCCGGCTTGCTGATGCCGGCGAAGCTCATCTTGTTGCCGGCCGCATAGGCCTTCGGGCTCTTCAGCCAGCCCCACAGAGCGTCCCAATCCCAGGGCTTGCCGGCCATGCCCTTCAGGGCATCGGAATAGTTGAAGGCGGCGGCAGCGGCGATCGGGCGGCCAACAATGCCGTGCAGCGCCGGGCCGGTGCCGTTGGCGCCACCGGGATCGACATTGTGGCAGGCGGCGCACTTCTTGAACACAGCTTCGCCCTTGGCGATGTCGGCCGATGCCAGATAGAAAGCGGCCGGCTTTTCGGCTTCGGCGGCAGCGGCGCCTGCGGCCGGGGCTTCTTCAGCGCCGGCCACTTCATAGCCGGGCTTTTCCGGCAGGTGGCGGGCGAACATCATGTCGCTGATGATCGACACGCCCAGCACGGCCACAAGGCCAGCGAGGATGCCACCGAAGATCTTGTTCCACTCAAAGCTGTCCACGTCGAAGCTCCAATGTGCGCGCGGTTGCCCAAGGGATGAACCCTGCCTGCGCCTTCCTGACGCAGCGATTAGGCAATTGCGCGCCGCCTCGCAAGCATTTGCTTGTTGCAGCGCACTATCATAACGAACGGACATGACGAGCAGCTATCCGCACCTGGCCCAGATACTGGTTGATCGCATGGTGGCCGCTGCTGCCGCGACGCCGGAACAGGCCGTGGCGTTCCAGGGGGCGCCGGGCGCCTACAGCCACCAGGCGGTGCGGGAGGCGTTCCCGGATCGGCTGCCGTTGCCGTGCGCCAGCTTTGAAGATGCCATCGAAGCCGTGCAGGCCGGCCGCGCCGGGGTGGCAATGATTCCGATCGAGAATAGCCTGCATGGCCGGGTGGCCGATATCCATTTCCTGCTGCCTGAATCCGGCCTGAGCATCATTGGTGAACATTTCGTGCGGGTGCGTCATTGCCTGCTGGGGCTCGGCGACAAGGTCAGCTTGCGCGAAGTGAAGAGCCACCCGCAGGCGTTGGGCCAGGTGCGCCGGCATCTGCGGGCCTGGGGCATCGCGCCGGTGCAGTTTTTCGATACGGCGGCCGGTGCGGCGGCGGTGGCAGGCGAAGGCGATGCCAGTGTGGGCGCGATTGCCAGCCGGCTGGCCGGGGAACTTTATGGGCTGAACATCCTGGCCGAAGGGGTGGAGGATGCCGATCACAACACCACCCGCTTTGTGGTGCTGGCGCGCGAGGCCGCGGTGCCACCGCTGGGGCTGCCGGCGATGACCAGTTTCAATTTCGAGGTGCGATCTGTGCCGGCGGCGCTGTTCAAGGCGCTGGGCGGTTTTGCCACCAATGGCGTGAACATGACGAAGCTGGAGAGCTACTTGCGCGACGGCAAGTTTTCGCAAGCCGAGTTCTATGCTGAGATCGAGGGATCGCCGCTGGAACCGCCGGTGGCTCGGGCGATGGAGGAACTGGCGTTTTTCACCAACTGGGTGAAGGTGATCGGGACCTATCCTCGCGCCCGCGATCGCGCAGAATAATCAGGCGGGCGCGCGCAGCAGGCGCACTAGCGCCTTGCCAAAGCGCCGTTCGACCACGCGTTCCCATTCGCAGGCCAACGGATCAGCCGCGGCCGTCTCAACGCTGATCAGGGCGCCGGGCGCGATCCAGCCGCGTTCGTGTAGATGGCTGAGCGCCGGATCTGCAAGGCCAAGGCCGTAGGGCGGATCCAGGAAAACAAGGTGATGGGCGCGCGGCGCGCCACCAATGCTGGCCACCGGGCTTTGCCGCACATCGCCGGTGGCGCCCAAGGCTGCGAGATTGGCGCGGATGGCCTTCACGGCGGCGGCATCATTATCGATG
>NZ_JAUMBI010000157.1:0-5984 GCF_032115815.1 Sandarakinorhabdus sp. | reverse complement strand
CAGGCCGTGCCGGCGCCGCGCGACAGCGCCTCGATCCCCAGCGCGCCGGTGCCGGCGAACAGGTCGAGCACGTCCAGGTCTTCAAAGGTGCCGAACCGGCTGGTGAGCATGGAGAAGATGGCTTCGCGGGCGCGGTCGCTGGTGGGACGGGTCGATTCGCCGGCGGGGGCTTTCAGGGCCCGGCCCCGCCATTTGCCAGAGATTACGCGCATCAGCGCTGCTCCGGTTTGGTGGCTTTCAGCATCGCTTTCAGCAGGGCCACATCGGAATCGGGGATTTCATCGGCCATGCGGGGCGGCAGATCATCCAGGCCGATGGGGCCATAGGCCACGCGGATCAGCCGGTTCACCTGCAGCCCGACATGTTCGAGCACGCGGCGCACTTCGCGGTTCTTGCCTTCGCGGATGGTGACGATCAGCCAGAGATTATGGCCGGTCTTGCGCTCGATATCCGCCAAGATCGAGCCGTAGTGAACGCCATCGATAGTGACGCCATCAGCCAGGCTTTCGAGCGCGGCTTGGGTGACTTCACCAAAGGCACGCACGCGATAGACACGCGGTACGCCGGACGACGGCAGTTCCAGCGCGCGCTTGAGCTCGCCATCGGTGGTGAGCAGCAGCAGGCCTTCGGTGTTCATGTCGAGCCGGCCAACGGGGACGACGCGCGGCAGGCCGGGGGGCAGGATATCCATGATCGTTGGACGACCAGCGGGGTCGCGCGCGGCGGTGAGGAAGCCGGCGGGCTTGTGGAAGCGATAGAGCTTGGCCGGCGCGATGCCGGCGACGGGTTCGCCATCCACGGTGACATTGGCCAGGTTGGTGATGTTCAGCGCCGGCGATGTGAGCACTTCTCCACCGATGGCGATACGGCCTTCGGCGATCATGCGTTCGATATCGCGGCGCGAGCCGACGCCGGCGCGGGCCAACGCCTTGGCGATGCGCTGCGCCGCCACTTCGGTTTGCCGCACAGGCGCCGGGCCCCGCTTGACGCTCGGTTGTTCGGCGCGCGGCGCCGGCTTACCGGGGCCAGAGGCGGAGCGGGCAGGGCGTTCGCCGCGTTGCGGTCGTTCGGTGCGGGCCGGACGGTCGCGCAGGTCTTGCCGTGCACCCCTGGGTGGGCCTTCGCTGCGCTGGGGGCCTTCAGCCCGGTCAAGGCGGTCGCCGCGCTGCGGTCGTTCGGCGCGGGCCGGACGATCGCGCAGGTCTGGCCGTGCAGCCCTGGGTGGGCCTCCGGTGCGTTTGGGGCCTTCAGCCCGGTCAGGGCGGTCGCTGCGCTGGGGACGCTCGCTGCGGTCTGAGCGGTCGGCGCGGGCCGGACGGTCACCGCGAATGGGGCGTTCTGCGCGGTCCGGGCGTTCGGAACGGGACGGCCGCAGCGAGCGTTCATCACGCTGTGGGCGGTCGCCGCGTGGCGGGCGCTCGTCGGTTTCGGCGCGCTCGCGGCGGTCGCTCCAGCCCGCAGTGCGTTGGTCACGGCGCGACAGCGGCGGGGCGCCGGGCGGACGTTGGCCAGAGTTGGGGCCAGAGCGGGTGCAAGAGCGGGCAGGCGCACGCTGACCCGCTTTGGGGCCGGAGGGGCTGGCCGGGCGTTTGCCGCCGGTTGGTTTGCGGGGTGGTCGCATGGCGCATCCCATGCGGCCGGGCCGCCGGATTGTCAAAAAGAGAAGGGGCCGATGTTTCCACCGGCCCCCCCGCTCAGTTTTGGTTGATCAGGCGATCAGAACTTCACCTGCACGCCGCCATAGAAGAAGCGGCCGGTGTTGGTGAAGATCGCATCACCGCCGGTCCCCAACAGGTCCAACGGCGGCAGTTGGTCGAAGATGTTGTCTACACCGACGTAAGCCGAAATACCCTTGTACACCTTGGCCGTGAAACGCACGTCCGAATAAGTGATGGCCGGGTAATAGACCAGCGGGGTGGCGTCGAGGTTCGTCGGCGGACGGCCCTGTTCCTCGTTCTGAGCGCCCCAGCTGTTAAGGGTTTGCTTGCTCAGGTAGCGGAAGCTGTAGA
Source organism: Sandarakinorhabdus sp. (assembly GCF_032115815.1). GTDB lineage: Bacteria > Pseudomonadota > Alphaproteobacteria > Sphingomonadales > Sphingomonadaceae > Sandarakinorhabdus. The sequence goes on along the minus strand of NZ_JAUMBI010000157.1, from coordinate 3,975 downwards.
GCAGGTCGAAGCCCTTGTAGCCAACGGTCACGTTCAGCTGGCCGTTGAGTTCCGGGTTGCCCAGCGTACCATGTTCGCGGGTCAGGCGGTTCGGCTCGGTGATCGAAGTGTAGACGTGCCGCTTCAGCAGCAGCGACACCAGGGCACGCACGTTCAGGCGCCAGTCTTCACCAAAGCTGTGAGTGTAGGCGGCGTCAAAGTCGATGCCCTTGGTCAGCTGACGGGCATAGTTGAACGGACCCTGGATGAACGACTGGCCGGTGGTGGCGATGGCCACCGTCTGGCCGGCGTGCAGCACGTTGGACTGGCCGCGGAAGGTGCCATCCGGGTTTCGGAAGATCGCAGAACAGAAGGCGTTGTTGATGCCGCCCGGATCGTCATAGCACTGGTTGATGACGGTCTGCGAGCCCACCGTGTTGATCGCATCGGTCAGGCTGATGCGATAGAAGTCGACGCTGGCCACGAAGCCCGGCAGGTAGGTTGGGGTATAGACCATGCCCACCGTCCAGCTATCCGAGTTTTCAGCGAACAGGCCGGGGTTGCCGCCCGACAGACCAGAGATGCCCGAGGCCGGACGGTTGGTGAACGGCTCGGTCACGCCCACGAAAGTCTGCGTGGTCGGCACACCGCCCGCACGGCAGTTGGCAACGCGGTTGGGGTTGTTGTTGATGTTCTGCTGACCGCAAGGATCCGCCAGACCATTGAGGAAGGTCTGCGACTGCGAAGCGAACAGATCGCTCTGCGTCGGGGCGCGTATGGCGCGGCCATAGTTGGCGCGGAAACGCACGTCTTCCACAGGCCGCCAAACACCGCCAACGTTGTACGAATAAACAGTACCGGTATTCCCGCTCGAATAGTTCGAAACGCGGCTGGCGGCTTCAACCGCCAGTTCCTTGAAGAACGGCACGTCCTTCAGGATCGGCAGGCGGACTTCGCCAAATGCTTCCCACACGTCCAGACGCGGCGGGTTGAAGTTTGCAATGGAGTTCAGGAAGGTCTGGCCGGCGCGGGTCACATCGTCGAACGACGAGAAGCTGCGCTCCTGACGCCATTCGCCGCCGACCGAGAAACCAACCGGACCACCCGGGAGTTCGAACAGCTTGGCCGAGTCGCCGGTGATAGTGGCGATGGCATTGAACTGTTCGGACCACTGCTTGCGGCTCGAAGTATGGCCGATGTAGGCCAGTGCATCGGCCTGGGGCGCGCCAAGGCCGAACAGGTTCAGCGGACGGCAGGCCGGATCATCGTTGGTAGTGATGGCATCGTTGTTGACCGAGCAGACGATGGTGCCTGCCGTATTGCGCACCGCGTTCACCGCGTTGGTGAACTTCGCAAGGTTCACGTTGCCGCGGGTTTCATAATAGGTCTCAACGCGGCCATAGTTGAAGGCAACGTTGTAGCTCCAGGTGTCCATGAAGCTGCCCTGGGCGCCAACAACAGCGCGGAACAGCTCACGGCTGTGGTTTTCACCACGGCCACCGAAATCGATGTTGAAGCGGGTTGTGGAAAATCCGGTAGCGCCCGGTGCCAAGCTGGTGACCAGCAGATCACGTGCCTGGGCGGTGAGGAACGGGTTGTTGATCGAGAAGGTCGGGTTCAGGGCGCCCGACGAAAAGGTCGGCTGGCCTTCCTGCAGCGATTCGGTGCGCACCCACTTGGCCTCGAAATACGGACGGAATGCGTCCGAAACTTCAAAGCTGCCAATCAGGTTGGCGGCATAGCGGGTATTCCCAATCTGCATCAAGCCGGTTTCACGCAGGGTCGAGCCAAGGCCGCCCTTGCCATTGCCCGAGCCGAACGGACGGAAATCGCGATCCACGACGTTGCGGACCAGATTGCCGGCCGAATCGAACACGAACACGTTGCCGAACTGCGACGTGCCGAGGGAGTTGAAGACGCCGCCACAGTTCAGCGTGGCGCGGGCACCGGTAGCACCCTGGCAGACCGAGGTGTAGGCGCCGCCGGTTGAGATGCCGATGTTCTTGAGGCCGCTGATGAACTGGGTATCGAACACGCCATCGCCGGCCGCCGGTTCTGCGGTGCGGTTAGGACCTGAGGTGGCGGTATCCTGTACCAGCTGGAACTGCGAGCGGCCGGTGACAGCGCCGGTTTCCGGACGGTCGGCAAAGAACAGCGGATCGCTCTTGTTATATTCGACCGACAAGGCGATGTTGCCACGACCATCGGCGAAATTCTTGCCGGCGGTGATGGTGGCCAGATACTGAGCCGAATCGCCACGCGATGAAATGCCGGCTTGGGCGCGGCCCATGATGCCTTCGAAATCGCGCTTCAGCACGAAGTTGACGACACCGGCGATGGCGTCCGAACCATAAACCGACGAGTTGCCGCCGGTGACGATGTCAACGCGTTCGATCAGGTCAACCGGGATGGTCGATACGTCAACCGTGGCAGCGCCTGGCTGCGAGGTGACGTGGCGCAGACCGTTCTGCAGCACCAGCGTGCGGTTGGTGCCCTGGCCGCGCAGATCGAGGATCGACAGGCCGGCGGTGCCGATGAAGCGGCCGCTGTTCTGGCTGGTGAAGGTCGGACGGAACTGGGGCAGAAGGGCCAGACGATCACCCACGTTCACGCTGCCGTTCTGCAGCAGTTCAGCCGCGCTCAGCGAGGTGATCGGCACAGTGGCATCGATATTCTCACGCGCGATGCGCGAACCGGTGACCACCATCATTTCAGCGGCGGCCTCTTCGGCAGCGCCCTGCGCGATCTTGGTTTCCTGGTCTTCGGCAGCGAAAGCCGGCGATGCGGCGATGGCCAGGGCAGATGCCCCGGCGAGGATGAATGAACGCATGAGAGCCCCTCTTTGCGGTTGTGAAGCCGCTCCATGGCGAAATTGTTACGGTGATGAAAGGGCAGAATCGCTGTCTTGCACTGTGCTGCGACAACCAAACGCAAGACTGTTGCGCTAATGCATCATTTTTGCCGCCAGCGATTGCTCTTGCCCGCGCCTTGCGCTAACCGGCGCCGCATTGCCCCTGTGGTGAAATTGGTAGACGCGCTCGACTCAAAATCGAGTGGAGAAATCCGTGCTGGTTCGAGTCCGGCCAGGGGCACCAAATTGCAGCGCGCCGAAAGACAAGTTTGTCCGGCGATCAGAAAAGGCGGCCCACAAGCCGCCTTTTTCGTGTTTCGTCCGGCGGCGCGGTTCCGCCAGGCTCTTTCCTTGCTTCCTGCCTTGCCCACCACAGCAGACTTGGCGGCTGCGCCAGCACGTTCGCCCTGTGCAATCTGGCAAGGGTGACGCCTCCCGCTCACACTGATAGCCTCCCCATCATGGCTCACGATTGCGATCCGCTCATGCTTTCGCTGTTCAATCCGGGCCGCCGCCCGCGCGCGCCCCGCATCGCAGTCCAGGCTTTGCCCACAGCACCAGTCGAACCGAAGACGCATCGGGGCCGTCTCATCACGGCATGGTGTCTGTTGGGCAGCATCGTGTTGGCCAGTGCCGCCCTTCCGGCGGTGGCCCAGCCGGCAGGCGGGATAGAGATCAGGCTCGTCCCGTCCGTGCCGGTGGCCGATGGTTTCACCTTCGCTGCCGTGGGGGATCTCATCTATTTGCGGCCCATGCTGGCCACGATCGAGCGGCGCGCGCCGGCGATGGTCAAGCTACTGCGCGATGCCGATGTCGCGTTCGGCAATTTCGAAACCAGTGTGCTCCATCTGAGCAGTACCAAGGGCGCACCGCAGGCGGAATCGGGTGGCACCTGGATGCTGGGTGATCCGGCTGTCGTTGCCGATCTGGCCCGGATGGGTTTCGATATCGTCAGCCATGCCAATAATCACGCCACGGACTGGGGTGCGGAGGGGCTGTTCGAAACGCTGGACCATCTCGACAAGGGCGGGTTGATCGCCGCCGGCACTGGCCGCAACCTGGCGGCGGCCCGCGCACCGCGTTATCTTGATGTCCCTGCTGGACGCATCGCACTGGTTGCGGCCAGTTCCAGCTTTACCGCCATG
>NZ_JAUMBI010000156.1:0-48541 GCF_032115815.1 Sandarakinorhabdus sp. | reverse complement strand
CACCGCGTCCACGTCCACTTCTATGGCGTCGCGCAGATAGCGGTCGATCAGCACCGGCGAGCTGCCGGAAACCACCACGGCTTCGCGGATATAGGTCTCCAGCTGCGCCAGCGTGTCGACGATTTCCATGGCGCGACCGCCCAGCACGTAGGACGGGCGCATCAGCACCGGGTAACCGATGGTCTCCGCCACGCGCACAGCTTCCTCGGCCGAACGCGCGATGCCGTTGTCCGGCTGCTTCAGACCGAGTTCGGTGATCAGCGCGGCGAAACGCTCGCGGTCTTCGGCGAGATCGATGCTGTCCGGGCTGGTGCCCAGGATCGGAATGCCGGCATCTTGTAACGCCTGCGCCAGTTTGAGTGGGGTCTGCCCGCCCAGCTGCACGATCACGCCCACCAGTTCGCCGTTCTGCATTTCGGTGTGGAGGATTTCCAGCACGTCCTCGGCGGTGAGCGGCTCGAAATAGAGCCGGTCCGACGTGTCATAATCGGTGGAGACGGTTTCCGGGTTGCAGTTGACCATGATGGTTTCATAGCCCGCGTCATCGAGCGCAAAGCAGGCGTGGCAGCAGCAATAATCAAACTCGATGCCCTGGCCGATGCGGTTGGGGCCGCCACCCAGGATGACGATCTTCTTTCGGTCGGTCGGGTTGCTCTCGCAGTCCGGTTCGCCAAAGCTGGGGGCTTCGTAGCTGGAGTACATATACGGCGTTTTCGCCGCAAATTCGGCGGCACAGGTATCGATGCGCTTGAACACCGGTCGCACGTTCAGGGCGCGGCGGGCGCGCAACACGTCGGCTTCCGTGGTGCCGGCCAGCTTGGCCAACCGCGCATCGGAAAAGCCCAGCGATTTCAGATGGCGGAAGGCAGCGGCCGTGGTGGGCAGGCCATTCGCCTTCACCTTGGCTTCCTCCTCCACCAGTTCCAGCATCTGGCGCAGGAACCAGGGTTCGAACTTGGCGATCTGGTGGATGCGCTCCACACTCATGCCGGCGCGCAGGGCGTCAGCCGCCACCAGCAGGCGATCCGGCGTCGGGCGGCTTAGCGCGGCTTCGATTTCCTCGATGCTGGCACCCTTCAGTGCATCCACCTCGTCAAAGCCGGTCAGGCCGGTTTCCAGGCCACGCAGCGCCTTCTGCACGCTTTCCTGCCAGTTGCGGCCGATTGCCATCACTTCACCGACCGACTTCATCGCGGTACCGAGCAGCGGCGCGGCGCCCTTGAACTTTTCAAAGGCAAAACGCGGAATCTTGGTGACGATATAATCGATGGTCGGCTCGAACGAGGCCGGCGTGGCACCGGTGATATCGTTCATGATCTCGTCCAGCGTGTAGCCCACTGCAAGCAATGCTGCGACCTTGGCGATCGGGAAGCCAGTGGCCTTCGATGCCAGCGCCGATGATCGCGACACGCGCGGGTTCATCTCGATGACGACCAGGCGGCCATCCTTGGGGTTCACCGCATATTGCACGTTGGAACCGCCGGTTTCGACGCCGATCTCGCGCAGCACCGCGATGCTGGCGTTGCGCATGATCTGATATTCCTTGTCGGTCAGCGTCAGCGCCGGCGCGATGGTGATGCTGTCCCCGGTGTGGACGCCCATCGGATCGATATTCTCGATCGAGCAGACGATGATGGCATTGTCCGCCTTGTCGCGGACCACCTCCATCTCATACTCCTTCCAGCCCAGCACGCTTTCTTCCACCAGCACTTCGGTGGTTGGGCTGGCATCAAGCCCGCCAGTGACGATGTGGATGAATTCCTCGCGGTTATAGGCAATGCCGCCGCCGGTGCCGCCCATGGTGAAGCTGGGGCGGATGATGGACGGCAGGCCGACCTCTTCCAGCGCGGCCAGTGCCTCCTCAACGGTGTGGGCAATGCGGCTCTTCGGCGATTCCAGGCCGATCTTGTCCATCGCGTCGCGGAATTTCAGCCGATCCTCGGCCTTGTCGATGGCTTCGGCATCGGCGCCGATCAGTTGGACATTGTATTTTTCCAGCGTGCCATCCTTGGCCAGCGCCAGCGCGGTATTGAGCGCGGTCTGGCCGCCCATGGTGGGCAGGACGGCATCCGGCCGCTCCTTTTCAATGATACGCGCGACGATCTCGGGCGTGATTGGCTCCACGTAAGTCGCGTCCGCCAGCTCCGGATCGGTCATGATCGTCGCCGGGTTGGAATTGACCAGTATGATGCGATAGCCTTCCGCCTTCAGCGCCTTCACCGCCTGCGTGCCCGAATAATCGAACTCGCAGGCCTGGCCGATGATGATCGGGCCGGCGCCAATGATCAGGATGGATTTGATGTCGGTGCGTTTGGGCATCAGAGGCTCCGGGTCGAGGCGAGAGAGCCGACAAACTTCTCGAACAGATACTGGCTGTCCTGCGGGCCGGGGCTGGCTTCGGGGTGATATTGCACGCTGAACGCCGGGCGGTCGGTCAGTTCCAGGCCAGCCAGCGTGCCGTCGAACAGCGAGATGTGGGTGGGCCGCGCCGTCGCCGGCAGGGTTTCGGTGTCCACGGCGAAGCCGTGGTTCATCGAGGTGATCTCGACCCGGCCATCAGACAATCGCTTCACCGGGTGGTTGGCGCCGCGGTGGCCCTGGGTCATCTTCAGCGTCTTGGCGCCCACCGCGAGGCCGAGCAACTGGTGGCCAAGGCAGATGCCGAACAATGGGAGCCCGGCGTTCAAGATCTTCTGGATGGTCGGCACCGCATGCACGCCGGTGGCGGCCGGATCGCCGGGGCCGTTGGAGAGGAAGATGCCCGCCGGCTTCAGCGACATGATCTCGTCAAACGTCGCTGTGGCCGGCACCACCGTCACGCGCGCGCCGGCGGCGACGAGGTTGCGCAGGATGTTGCGCTTCATGCCATAATCAATGGCCACCACGTGCGGGCCATCGGGATTGCCGCTGTGCACGGCATAGCCGCCGGCCAGCGTCCACAATCCATCATCCCAAGCATAATTCTGGGTGGCGCTGATCACGCTGGCGAGGTCCATCCCCTCAAGGCCCGGCCACGCCTTGGCCTGGCTCAGCAGCTTCTTCACGTCGAACTGGCCGGCCTTGTTATGGGCGATCACACCGTTGGGGGCGCCGCCTTCGCGGATGCGCTTGGTGAGCGCGCGGGTATCGACGCCGCTAATGCCGATGCGGCCCCACGCTTTCATCCAGTCGTCAAAGCGGCGCTGTGACCGGAAGTTGGCGGCCGCCGTGACGGGTTCGCGCACCACGCAGCCCAGCGCATGCGGGTTGGCGGATTCGATATCCTCGTTGTTGGCGCCCACGTTGCCGATGTGCGGGAAGGTGAAGGTGATGATCTGCCCGGCATAGCTGGGGTCGCTCATCACTTCCTGATAGCCGGTCATCGCGGTGTTGAAGCAGACTTCGCCCACCGCCACGCCTTCGGCACCGAAACCATGGCCCCAGATGACGCTGCCATCGGCCAGAACCAATACCCCCGTCGCGCCTTTGGGTTGGGCGGGCGCAGGGGCGGCGGCCATGGGCAATTTCCTTCAGGTTGCGGGCAAACGGCGGGGGACCTAGGGGTGTAGTGCCACGGCGTCAATCTATTAATTGAACGCCTGAGACGCTATCGAGCCCCAAAGATCAATCGGCATTTTTCACCACCGGAGATTCCCATGCTGCGCGACGCCATCCAGACCGCCACCACCCAGGCCATGAAGGCCCGCGACAGCGCCCGGCTCGGCGCCCTGCGCCTGATCAATGCCGCCTTGAAGAACAAGGATATCGAGCTGCGCACCGGCACCGCGCCGGCCGACGATGACGTGCTGGTGGTCGACGTGCTGATGAAAATGGCCAAGCAGCGCCGCGAATCGATCGAGATGTATGTGGCCGGCAACCGCGCCGAACTGGCCGATGCCGAACGCGCCGAACTGGGCGTGATTGAAAGCTTCCTGCCCAAGCAGATGGACGACGCCGAAGCGCTGGCGGCGATCAAGGCCGTTGTCGCCGAAATCGGCGCCACCAGCGTCAAGGACATGGGCCGCGTGATGGCTGCCGTGAAGGAGCGTTTCGCCGGCAAGCTGGACATGAGCAAGGCCAGCGGGCTGGTGAAGGCCGCGCTGGGTTGAGCCTCTCCCCCACCTTCCTCGATGAATTGCGCGCCCGTGTTCCGGCTTCGGGCGTCATCGGGCGGCGCGTGAAGCTGACCCGGGCGGGGCGGGAGATGAAGGGCTGCTGCCCCTTCCACAATGAGAAATCCCCCAGTTTCTACGTCAACGACGAAAAGGGCTTCTATCACTGCTTCGGCTGCGGTGCGCACGGCGATGTGATCCGCTTCATGACTGACAACATGGGCCTGCCGTTCATGGAGGCGGTGAAGCAATTGGCCGCCGAAGCCGGGCTGGAAGTGCCCGCCCCCTCCCCTGAAGCGCGGGCGAAGGCCGAAGTGGCGGACAGCTTGGCCAAACTCACCAGCAGGGCCGCCGCCTGGTTCCAGGCGCAGCTGGCCGGTGAAGGCGGGGCCGGTGCGCGTGCCTATATCGAGCGGCGTGGATTGCGCCCGGCTACGGTGAAGGCGTTCGCGCTGGGCTATTCCCACGATTCGCGCACCGCGCTGCGCGGCCATCTGAAGGACGCGACCGCCGACAAGCTGCTGGAAGCCGGCCTGATCGGCAAGACCGATGAGGGCGACACCTACGACCGCTTCCGTGGCCGGCTGATGTTCCCGATCCGCGACGCACGCGGACGGGTGGTCGGCTTTGGCGGCCGCGCGCTGGGCGATGTGCAGCCCAAATACTTGAACTCCGCCGATGGCCCACTCTTCGACAAGGGGCGGCTGCTCTACAATCTGGATCAGGCCGGGCCGGCGGCACGCAAGTCGAACCGGCTGATCGTGGTGGAAGGCTATATGGATGTGATCGGCCTCGCCCAGGCCGGCATCACCGAAGCCGTCGCGCCGCTGGGCACCGCAATGACCGAAACCCAGCTCATGCTGGCGTGGCGGCTGGTCGATGTGCCGGTGCTGTGTTTCGATGGCGATGCGGCCGGCATGCGCGCCGCCACCCGTGCCGCCATGCGGGCACTGCCGCTGCTGAAGCCCGGCAAATCGCTGCGCATCGCGACCCTGCCGCAAGGCCAGGACCCGGATGATCTCTGCCGCACCGGCGGCGCTGCCGCCTTCGAAGCCGTGCTGGCGGCGGCCGTGCCGCTGATCGATCACATCTGGGCCACCGAAACCGCCGGGCTGGAACAGGCGACGCCGGAACGCCGCGCCCAGGCTCGCCTGCACCTGCGCGAAGCTGCCGCCGGCATCGCCGATCCCGATGTGCGTTCCTTGTATCAGGCAGAGTTCAACCAGCGCTTCGAAGCCGCCTTCATGGCCCGGCCGCAGCGGGCACCCTGGCAGCCGCGCAAGCCCGGTGAAAAGTGGCAGCCGCCCATCCCTGGTGTTTCGCCTGCCCTGAAAGCGATGGTGGCACGCGGCCATGATCCGGTGATGGAGGCCGTGCTGGCCGGTCTGCTGTTGCGGCCCGGTCTGGCCGATGCCCATCACGATTCGCTGGCGGCGCTGCGGCCTGCCGATGCTGGTGATGCCGCCGTGCTTGGCGCCGTGCTGGCGATGACGGCAGCGGACCACAGTCTTGAAAGCGCCCAGCTGCTTGCCCATCTTGCAGACATCGGGCTTGCAGCCGAGGCGGATCGCATCCGGCGCGGCAACGGCCTCAGGTTGAGTTTCACCCGTGCCGAAACCCCGGCGGGCGTCGCGAACGCGGATTTTGCCATGACGCTGGCCCAGGCCACGGCCCGGGCCGGACTGGTCGAGGCACTGGCCGAGGCCACCATCCGCTTCCAGTCCAGCATGGATGAAGCGGACTGGGCCGCGCAGCAGGAACGGCGGCAGGAGATCGAGGCATTGGACGCGGCGATGATGGCACTGGCGGAATCGCGGCGGGAAGGCTAAGAGGCGCGGTATAATATGCGTGCAGCTGCAGCCTGCCCCGCCAGAGGTTCTCCTCAAGCGGGCGGGCTTTTGCACGTTACTGATGGGTTTAACGCCGGGTTCTCCGGCACAGGCAAGGACGCAGAATCGGATGGCCAAGACGGTCGCGAACGACGCCACGGATGCCAAGACGGATGGCGATGCTCCGCTCATTGATCTCAACGAAGCCTCGGTCAAGAAGCTGATCGCCCGTGCCAAGAAGCGCGGCTACATCACCTATGACGAGATCAACGAGGCGCTGCCGCAGGATCAGATGACCAGCGAGCAGATCGAGGACGTGATGTCCGCGATCAACGAGATGGGCATCAACGTCGTCGAAAACGAAGACACCACCGAAGACGCCGATACGCCCGAAGAGGAAGAGCCCGAAGCCGAACCGGTGGATGGCGATCTGTCCCCGGCGCCGGTTGCCGTGGTCAAGGCGCCGCTGGATCGCACCGACGATCCGGTGCGCATGTATCTGCGCGAAATGGGCGCCGTTGAGCTTCTGAGCCGTGAAGGCGAAATCGCCATCGCCAAGCGCATCGAAGCCGGCCGCAACACCATGATCGCCGGCCTGTGCGAAAGCCCGATGACGTTCCAGGCCATCATCGAATGGTCGAATGCCTTGAACGAAGGTCGCATGCAGCTGCGCGAGATCCTCGATCTCGAAGCCATGTTGGCCAAGGTGCCGGGTGAAGACGGCGAAGAGGTCGAGGAAGGCGGCGACCTGCCCACCGTACAGTTCAAGGAAGATGAAGAGCCGGAAGTCGAAACGCCGCCGGCCGACGAGGAAGACGAGTTCACCGAACGTCGCGCCCAGCAGCGCGCCGCCGAAGCCGAAGAAGATGACGAAGGCGGGCTGTCACTCGGCCAGATGGAAGAGCAGCTGAAGCCCGCTGCGCTGGAAAAATTTGCTGAAATCACCAGCACCTACAAGAAGTTCCACAAGCTGCAGGAAGCCCGGCTGTCGTCGCTGCACGGCGGCCCGACCTTTGCCAATGGTGATGAGAAGAAATACCAGAAGCTGCGCGAGGAGCTGACGCGCGGCGTGCAATCGATCCATTTCAACAACAACAAGATCGAACTGCTGGTCGAAGCGCTCTACACGCAGAACAAGCGGCTGATGGCGCAGGGCAGCAACATGATGCGCCTGGCGGACAAGCACAAGATCGTCCGCAAGAGCTTCCTCGATGAATATGTTGGCAACGAGCTGACCGAAGGCTGGCTCGACCGCGTGGCCACCATCGACAAGAAGTGGGCTGCCTTTGCCGCCGCCGAAATCGCGTCCATTGATCAGAACCGCCGCGAACTGGCCGGCATTGCCGAAACCACCGGCGTGGACCTGGGCGAGTTCCGCCGCATCGTGAACATGGTGCAGAAGGGCGAACGCGAAGCCCGCATCGCCAAGAAGGAAATGGTCGAAGCCAACCTGCGCCTCGTCATTTCCATTGCCAAGAAATACACCAACCGCGGCCTGCAATTCCTTGATCTCATTCAGGAAGGCAATATCGGCCTGATGAAGGCCGTGGACAAGTTCGAGTATCGCCGCGGCTACAAGTTCAGCACCTATGCCACGTGGTGGATCCGCCAGGCCATCACGCGCAGCATCGCCGACCAGGCCCGCACCATCCGCATTCCGGTGCACATGATCGAAACGATCAACAAGCTGGTGCGCACCAGCCGGCAGATCCTGCACGAAATCGGCCGCGAGCCGACTCCGGAGGAACTGGCCGAGCGGCTTTCGATGCCGCTCGAAAAAGTCCGCAAGGTGATGAAGATCGCCAAGGAGCCGATCTCCCTCGAAACGCCGATCGGCGACGAGGAAGACAGCCACCTGGGCGATTTCATCGAAGACAAGAACGCCGTCATCCCGGTGGATGCTGCCATTCACAGCAACCTGAAGGAAACGGTGACGCGCGTGCTGGCCAGCCTGACCCCGCGTGAAGAGCGTGTGCTGCGCATGCGCTTCGGCATCGGCATGAACACCGATCACACGCTGGAAGAAGTCGGCCAGCAGTTTAGCGTGACGCGCGAGCGCATCCGCCAGATCGAAGCCAAGGCGCTGCGCAAGCTGAAGCACCCATCGCGCAGCCGCAAGATGCGCAGCTTCCTCGACGTTTGAGGCTGCCCTTCGGCCGGAATTGATACAGGCGGTTGCCAAGCGCAGCCGCCTGCATCACGTTTGGGCCATGATGATCCGTTCCGCTGCTGCCCTTTCCGCCTTCCTGCTGTGCACGTCGGCGGCTCCCGCCCCTTCCCCGGCCAATCTCGCGCTGGCCGCAGCGCTGGCCGCCAACATGTGCGGGCAAGGTGAAGGCACAGGCACGGCCACAAAGGCGAGCATCGTGCTGGTGCCCGGCCTGACGCCGGCCCATATCGCGGTTTCCGATGTGCAGGGCGCGCAGGCTTTCTTCGATCAGGGCCTCGGCCAGTTGTGGGGCTTTGATTATGACGAGGCGCTGAAGAGCTTCCGCGAAGCCCGTCGGCTCGATCCTGGCTGCGCCATGTGCAGCTGGGGCGAGGCGCTGGCATTGGGCCCCTACATCAACAGCGGGCCGATCGCGGCCGAAACCATTGCACAGGCCCGGGCGCTGACCACGCAGGCACTGGGCAGCAACCGGCTTTCCGAGCGCGACCGCGCCTTGATGGAAGCTGTGCACGCCCGCCATGCCCCAGGCGGCGGCAAGGATGGCGTTCACGGCGATCTCTATGCCGATACGATGATCGCACTGGCCCAGCGCTGGCCGGATGATGATCTGGTCGCCATCCTTGCCGCCGAAGCCATCATGACCAGCCAGCCTTGGGATTACTGGGAAGCCGGCGGCAAGGTTCCGAAGGCTCGGGCCGGCACGGCGCTGGCGCTGGTGGACAAGATTCTTGCCCGCACCCCCGATCAGCCCCAGGCCATCCACCTGCTCATCCACCTCACCGAAGCCAGCGCCAATCCGGCCAAGGCGGCCGGCCCGGCAGCGCGGCTGGGCGGCCTTGCCCCCGGCGCACCGCACATGGTGCACATGCCCAGCCACACCTGGTATCGCATCGGCCGCTTTGAAGATGCCATCGCCGCCAACAAGAGCGCCATCGCCGCCGACGAAGCCTATGCCCGCGCGGTCGGCGCCGAACCGGAATATTATGGCTATTTCAACCACCACACGCATTTCCTCGCGTCGGCTGCCGTGCAGATCGGCGACAAGGCGACCGCGCTGGCGGCCGCTGCCGGGCTGGAAGCCGCGATTGATTCAGCCGATGTGGCCCGCTCCCCCTGGCTGGAAATGCGGCTCGTCACCGCCTTGCACACGCGCGCGCATTTCCTGTCGCCAGCCGAAATCCTGGCCCTGCCCCGTCCCGACAAGCGCCTGCGCCGGCTCGGCATCGCCTGGCATGGCCTGCGCGCCGAAGCATTGGCCCAGAGCGGCAACCCCGATGGCGCGGACGGTGAACTGAAGGCGCTGCGGCAGGCCCGCGATGGCCTGGAAACGCCACGCCGTGGCCGGCGGGGCGGAGGGGCCCTGGAATTTGCCGCTATCGCCGATGCCGTGGCCCGCGGCCGCATCGCCACCGCGCGCGGCGACGTAGCAGGCGCGCTCAGGGCATATGCCGCCGCTGAGGCCATCGAGGCCAACCTGCCCTATGCCGAACCGCCGCTGTGGCCGCTGCCAATCTCGGTGCTCTCGGGCCAATTGCGCGCCGCGCAGGGAGATCGCGCCGGTGCGGCCGCCGATTTCCGCCGCGCCCTGGCCCAGCGCCCAGGTCTGCGCCTCGCCAGTGACGGGCTGACTGCAGCAAACGGCGCTTGATCCGGAGCAGGCGCGGCCGTTGTTTCGTTCATCAAACCGCAACAGGTGATGCTGCATTGCAACGCTGCTGCGGCATTTGACGCGGTGACAGCCGCATCGGCCAGACGCCGCTTGTGGCACATTGTCGCGCTGGGTTACGGAAGGGCCAATGAAGACGGGTCTTACTCTGCTTGTCCTGCCAGTGCTGGCCAGCTTGCTGTTGGCTGCAGCGCCCGCCGATGAACTGCGGCTGGAACCATTGCGCGAAGCGATCATCTCGGACGCCCGCACCGCCGATCCGGCCAGCATCGCCTTTGATCGCACCACCACGGCGGTCCGTCGCGGCCCTGGCATCAAGGAAAAGACCGTCACCGTCGAACGTTGGGACGGCAAGCGCTGGTCGCTGCTCAGCGTCAACGGCAAGACCCCCAGTGCCAATCATCTGAAGACATTCCGGAAGGCCACCGCGGCCAACCCGGTGCCCGGCTATTACCGCATGGCGTCGCTTCTGGCGGCCGCGTCGAATGTCACGGTGGACAGTGACGGGCGCAAGACGCTCACAATCCCGGTGCTGCCGGCCGGCACCGTGCGCACCGACACCGGCGACATTTCCAGCCACCTGTCTGGCGAAGCGGTGATCGCCAGCAACGACGGCAAGCCCTATGTCGCCCGTCTGAAGGTGCGCGCCCGCGAGAATTTCAAGCTGAACCTGCTGATCAAGGTGACCAATTTCGAACAGATCAGCGATTATCGCCTCGGCCCCGATGGCCGTCCTCGCCTGGCCAGCCAATCGGCCGACAGCAAGGGCAGCATGTTCGGCTTCGTCGGCGGCCAGACCGACGAAGTCGTCTACGCCTACCGCTGATCAGCGCTGATCAGCGCTTCTGGGGATCGGGCGCCTTGTACTGGTTGCCCAACGCCGCTTCGATGTCCGCCACCTTCAAGGCACGGGCTTCCTGGGCGGCAAACAGCGGATCTGCTGGCGTCACATATTCCACTATGCCCAACCGGCCGTTCAGCCCCACCCGCGCCGTGCCCGGCAGCACGAAGTTGAACAGCACGGCAAAGCGATCCTGACCCTTGGCCTTGGTCGCGCGGGCGGCGGCAACCAGCAGCGCTTCCGTCGTGGTGTCCAGCGCGGCGGGACGCACAGCGGTGATACCGGTGGCCGCGCCATCGCGCACCGGCTTGGGCTGCATGGTCTTGGCGGTGGGCAGCATCGCCTTGCCCAACTCCTGCGCCTCGCCCGGATCTTCCCAGCGCGGCAGCATCGTCACCATCAGGCCCAGCACGCCCTTGCCGGTCAGGCCGTCGCGCGCCACCTTGGTGGCATCGGCGCGGATCTTGGCCGGGTCCACCCCCGACGCCGTGCCCGGCCCCGCCTTGGCTTGCACATTGGCGATGATCTGGGCGGTGAGCGAGGCGGGCGACAGCCAGCGCGGACGGCCGGCCAGAAAGCCCTTGGCCTCTTCCAGCTGGCCCTTGTTCAGCGCCACCTGCGCCTTGGCCAGTTGCACCAGCTCATCAGCCCGCGCGACCTGTTGCGCGGCGGTTTGCGCCGCCTGATCGGTACCGCCAGCCTTGGCCGCCAGTTCATCGATATCCTGCCCCACCCGCGCCAGCGTCGCTTCCGCACCCGCCGTATCGCCGGCCAGCGCCTGCACGGCGGCCTGCCGCGCCAGCGTGACGACGCCGGGCTTCTGCAACATCGCCACCAGCGTTTTCATGCTGGCCGCCGCCCCGGCCCATTCGCCGGCACCTTCCTGGTGCTGGCTGTGCCGCACACCGGCCTGCAACCGCCACAACCGGTCCAGCAACAGCCGCTCATCCGCCGTGATCTCCGGCGTCAGCGCCATGATGCGCAGTGCTTCCTCGGTCAGGAAGGTGGCATTGGGACGGGCGTTGGCCGCAGCCGCCGACAGGCGTTCGGCTTCGGCCTGGTTGTTCTGCGACAGCCGGGCCAATGCCTCCAGCACCAGCGTGGACGGCCCGATATTGCGATCGAAATGGGCGCGCACCAGCGGTGTCAGTTCCACGCCGCGGGCGGCCCTCGCATCGGCGATGGCGTCGTCGAAACGGCCCATCTCGAACTGGCGCACACCGCGCATCAACATCACTTCGGCGCGGCGTACCGGGTTGCCGGTGGTGCGGCTGTCAGTCAGCGCTTCGGTGCAGGCGGCGATCCCCTTTTCGCCAGCCTCGGGGGCCGACGGCTTGTCCGCCTCGGCGCTGCCAAACAGGCCCAGCGTGCCCAGCACGACCAGACCGCGGCCGAGTTGCTCGCCGGGCGTTTGCCGCCGGCCATAGCCATCGCATTTCAGCAGCGCCGAGGGTTCGGCAAGTGCCGGCGCAGCGGCCAGCAACAGCGCCCCGGCAATCCCGAGACGAACAGCACGCGAAATGAAATACCCCCCGTATAGACCCTGTTCTTGTGACTTGCGGCGTTATGGCACTGGCCTTCCCTTGGCACAATGACAGGATTGCACTGTCGCCGCTGCGACTTTAGCTGTGGTGAACGAAGGGGATTTGATGATGCGTTTTGAAGGCACCACCGGCTATGTCGCCACCGATGATCTGAAGGTCGCGGTCAATGCCGCGGTCACCTTGCGCCGGCCATTGCTGGTGAAGGGCGAACCCGGAACCGGCAAGACGGTGCTGGCCCAGCAGATCGCCAATGCCTTCGATGCGCCGCTGATTGAATGGAACGTCAAATCCACCACCAAGGCCCAGCAGGGCCTGTATGAATATGATGCGGTGAGCCGCCTGCGTGACAGCCAATTGGGCGATCCGCGCGTTTCAGACATTTCCAACTACATCCGCCGCGGCAAGATGTGGGAAGCCTTCACGTCGGAAAAACTGCCGGTGCTGCTGATCGACGAGATCGACAAGGCCGATATCGAATTCCCCAACGATCTGCTGACCGAGCTCGATCGCATGGAGTTCGACGTTTACGAAACCGGGGAGCGCATCAAGGCCACCCAGCGCCCGATCGTGATCATCACCAGCAACAACGAAAAGGAGCTGCCCGACGCCTTCCTGCGCCGCTGTTTCTTCCACTATATCAAGTTCCCCGATCGCGACACGATGGAAGCCATCGTGCGGGTGCATTACCCCAATATTCAGCGCGCCCTGGTCGCCGAAGCCATGAACATCTTCTTCGACATGCGCGAAGTGCCGGGCATGAAGAAGAAGCCCAGCACCAGCGAGCTGCTGGATTGGCTGAAGCTGCTGATGCACGAAGATCTGCCGATTGATGTGCTGCGCAACCGCGACACGAAGAGCCTGATCCCGCCGCTGCACGGCGCGCTGCTGAAGAACGAGGCTGACGTGATGCTGTTCGAACGCCTGGCCTTCATGAGCCGGCGCGGACAGTAATCGGGGCAGGCCTGAGCCTTTCGCTTACTCCGGCTTGAAAGTGAGCGTCACCCGCCCCGTCCCCAGCGGCGCGGCGGCGGTGTAGAGCACCACAGCTAACCGGCCAGCCGCCAGATCGGCCCGCGCCACCGCGTCCAGCACCAGGTCGGCGCTGACGCGTTTCTGCCCGCGCAGCATGACCGGCACCAGGATCGGCCCCGGCCCGCCTTCGTGGCTGCGGTGCAGGGCAATGGCGATGGGCGCGTCTCTGCCGGTGCCGCTGGCGGTCACGTCGGCGTGCATCCGGGCGGTCGTGGGATCGTAGGTAAAGCGGATCGTGGCCTTTGCGGAGCCGCCACCGGCCAGGCTTACCACCGTCTGCTGCGGCCCAGGTGCCTTGCCGGCCACCAGCGGCGGCGTGCTGAACGGCGGCTGGCGCGGTTTGGCTAGTTGCTCCCACCCATGCGCCAGCGCCAGCAGCCGCGGTTCGGCAAAAGCGGCCCCCAGCAGTTCCAGGCCCACCGGCAGCCCCCGCGGCGTGAAGCCGGCGGGGATGGCCAACGCCGGCAGGCCGGTGACCACGCTCAACCGGCAATTGCTGGCGATATTCTCGGCGCCGATCACCGGCGGCCGGCCCAGGGCCGTGGGATAGAGCAGCGCGTCCAGCCGCTCCTTGGTCAGCAGTGCATCCGTGGCCGCCCGCGCCACCGTGCGTTTGGCCAGCAGCACCTGATAGCCGGGGGCATTGCGATCCGGGCCAGTCAGCGGATCACGCAGCCGCTTGTCGAGCTGGTCATGATGCAAGCCGGCCTTCACGATCTGGTTCAGCGACGCGACCGGCGCCCCCGGATGCGTCGCCAGATAGCGGCGCAGATCCTCGACAAATTCGAACGTGCTGGCGCTGGCATCATTCAGCATTTCGTCGAGGCCGGGAATGGCCACCTCAATCACCTCGGCACCAGCATTGCGCATAACGGTGATGGCCTGATCATAGACCAATTTGCCGTCCCCATCGTCGGGCACGACGGTGAACAGGCTGCGCAACACGCCAATGCGCGCGCCTTTCAGTGATCCGGGCTGCAGCGCATCGGCATAGGATTTGGGCACATGTGCATCAGCCCCCGCCGTGATCGCGTCGCGCTTGTCGCTGCCGACCGTGGCATCCAGCATGATCGCCAGATCGGCGACGCTGCGCGCCAGTGGCCCGGCCACATCCTGCGTATCGGAAAGCGGGATCACGCCCGTCCGGCTCGCCAGCCCGCGCGTGGTGCGCAGGCCAAACAGATTCTGATAGGCCGCCGGAATGCGGATCGAACCGCAGGTGTCGCTGCCCATGCCGGCCGCCGCGAAACTAGCGGCAATCGCCGCACCGGTGCCGCCACTGGAACCGCCCGGTGAACGCAGCAGATCATAGGGATTGCGCGACTGGCCGGTGAGCGAGGAGATGGTGGTGGTGCCGGCAGCCAGTTCGTGCATGGCCGTTTTGCCAAGGATGATGGCGCCGGCGCTGCGCAGCTTTTCCACCTGGTGGGCATCCTGCGCCGGCTGCAACGTCGCCAGCGCCAGCGCGCCACCGCTGGTGGGCATGTCCTTGGTGTCGAAATTGTCTTTCACCAGCACCGGAATGCCGTGCAGCGGCCCGCGTGGGCCTTTGCTGGCACGCTCCTTGTCCAGCGCATCCGCTTGCGCCAGCGCGGCGGGATTGAGCGTGACGATGCTGTTCAGCGCCGGGCCTTGGCTGTCATAGGCGGCGATGCGGGCCAGATAAGCCAACACCAATTGCCGCGATGTCACCGCTCCACTGGCCAGCGCCGCCTGCAGTTGCGGGATGGAGGCTTCCGCCACCTCGATGTTGCCCGGCGGTTGCGGCGCCGCCTGCACGGCTGGTGCCATTGTTGCCATCACCAGGGCCACACTGCGGCTGCGCTTCATGCCTGATCCCCCTTGCCCGTCACCCACACAGCAAAGGCCAGCGACGGCGCCCCGTCAATGGCAGAGATCAACCGCGGATCAGCGCAGCATCAGGCCGCCATCGATGGCCAGGCTCTGCCCGGTGATATAGCTGGCGGCCGGGCTGGCGAGGAACAGGATGGCGCTGGCGATCTCGTCGGGCTCACCCCAGCGCTGCATCGGGATGGCGCGCATCAGTTTCTTCTCGCGCTCCGGGTTGGTGCGGGCGCCTTCGGTCATGCGGGTCGCGATGAAGCCGGGCGCCACGAGGTTCACGCGCACGCCATCCGGCGCCCATTTGTCACCCAGGGCCCGCGTGAGGCCCAGCAGCCCGGCCTTGGAGGCGGTGTAGGCCGGCGTTTCCTTCAGCGCCAAGAAGCTCGCCAGGCTGCCCACATTGATGATGCTGCCGCGCGTTGCCTTCAACAGCGGGTGCAGGCGCACGGACAAATCCATGACGGCGTTCAGGTTGGTGTCGATGACATGCTCGAACTCTTCCTGCTCATATTCATTGGCGGAACCGCGGCCGGCGTTGTTGACCAGCACATCAAGATTGTCGATGTGCGCCGCCACTTCGGCGCGGGCCTCCGGCCAGGTGAGATCGGCCTGGATATAGGTCACGCCTTCGGGCGGTTCATCATAGCATTCGACCCGGGTGCGGGTGCCGGTGATCGTCACCCGGGCACCCAGCGCCAGGAATTGCTCCGCCACCGCCTTGCCGATGCCCTGCGTGCCGCCCGTCACCAGAACGGACTTGCCGCGCGCCCAGCTGCCGTTGTTCAGGCCGTTCATGCGCTCAAACCCCCATCGATCACCAGCGACGTGCCGGTGACATAACGCGCCGCATCCGACGCCAGAAAAATGATCGGCCCGGCGATATCGTCGGGTTCACCAATGCGGCCCAATGGCACCTGCCGTTCCGTGGCCGCCAGCCGATCGGGATGTTCCCAGGTGATGGCGGTCATCTTCGATCGCACCAGCCCCGGCGCCACGAGATTGACCCTGATGCCCTCCCCGCCCAGCGCCTGCCCCAGCGTGCGGGTGAGCGTGAGCAGGCCGCCCTTGCTGGCCGAATAGGCTGGCTGGCCGATGGTGCCCTTGAAACTGGCCACGCTGCCAACGAACACGATGCTGCCCTTCGCGGCAGCCAGTGCGGCGCGGAACTTCATCGCCAGTGCCATCGGCCCGGTCAGATTGGTGGCCAACACGTCGGCAAAGGTTTCGGGAATGAACTCGGCCCGCTTGTAGGCGACCTTGGCGCCCGACACGACCAGCGCATGAAGCTGCTCAACGCCCGGGTCAAAGGCGGCGACGGCGGCCAGATCGCCCTGATCGAGCTGGTAATACTCAATTCCTGCAAGATCGCCATCGGTGCCGGCATAATCAGCAGCGCTCACCCGCGTGCCGGTCACGATCACCCGTGCGCCCTCGGCCAGAAACCGACGCGAGGCTGCATTGCCGATACCGGTCGATCCCCCTGTCACTAGCACGGTCTTGCCGGCAAACGTGCCCACACGCACTCTCCCCCGAATTACAGGGAGATTTCAGCCATGGCACTACTTTCGGGCAAGGTCGCGATTGTGACAGGCGGCGGCCGCGGGTTGGGCCGCTGCCACGCCTTGGCGCTGGCCGCCCACGGTGCAGCGGTGGTGGTCAACGATCTGGGTGGATCGGTAACCGGGGGCTCCCCTGATCAAAAACAGGGGGGCGCAGCGGACGAGGTGGTGGCCGAAATCATCGCAATGGGCGGGCGTGCGGTGGCCAATCGCGCCAGCGTTGCCGATTGGGCCGGCGCAGAATCGATCATCGCCGATGCCGTGGCCGCGTTCGGCGGGCTCGATATCGTCGTCAACAACGCCGGGATCAACCGCCCGGCAAGCCTGATTGACCTGACCGAGGCGGACTATGACCTTGAAACCGGTGTTCACCTGAAAGGCACCACCGCCGTTTGCCACCACGCCGCCAAGTTCTGGGCGCGCGAAGGCCGCAAGGAAGGCCGCGCCATCATCAACACCACATCGCCAGTGGGCGTGCATCCGATGGTCAACGGCGGGCCCTATTGCGCCGCCAAGGCGGGCATCGCCGCGCTCACCGTGGTGGCAGCGCAGGAACTGGCAAAGCTGGGCGTGCGCGCCAACGCGATCGCGCCGGCCGCCCGCACCCGCATGGTGATGGCCAGCCCGACGGTGGACGAATTGATGCCGAGATCCGACGGTTTCGATCGCCACCTGCCCGATCATGTCTCGCCGCTGGTCGTCTATCTCGCCTCGCCGCTCAACCGTTTCACCGGCCGCATCTTTGGCAGTGAAGGCCCGGACGTGGCGCTGTATCAGCCGTGGAGCGCCGATTGGCTGGTGACCGGCGACGGCCATTGGGACGTGCCAGCCCTGGCCGAAGCGCTGGCTGCCCTGCCCCAGCAAGCCCCCATCCGCGCCTTCTATCCCGGTGGCCGCATCGAAACGGTGATTCCGCCAAACCGCACGCTGAAGGCCCTGCGCGGGTGACACCCATCATCAGCGTCTTCGCCGCCTCCCCCGATCGCGGACGCGGGCTGGCGCGGGACATGGCGGTGCGCTGGGCGCTGGCTGAGGTGGGGCAAGGCCATGAGCTGCGGCCGCTGTCGTTTGCCGAACTGAAGACAGTGGAACACAAGGCGCGCCAGCCGTTCGGGCAGATCCCGACCTTCGAAGCCGACGGGCTCACCCTGTTCGAATCCGGTGCAATCGTGCTGCACATTGCCGAAAACCACTCCAGCCTGTTGCCCGCCGATCCGGCCGCCCGCGCCCGCGCCATTGCCTGGATGTTCGCTGCCGTCAGCACCATCGAGCCGGTGATTGTCGAGCGCGAGGTGGCGGTGCTGCTGGAGGGCGACAAGCCGTGGACGGCGGAGCGACTGCCGATGCTGGAGGCCCGGCTGCGCCAGCGGCTGGACGATCTGGCGGCGTGGCTGGAAGGCAAGGACTGGCTGGAAGGCGACTTCAGCGCCGGCGACATCATGATGGTGTGTGTGCTGCGCCGGCCGGCGGCGGCGCTGCTGACGGGCGATTATCCGGCGCTGGCGGCCTATGTCGCCCGCGCCGAGGCTCGCCCGGCCTTCCAGACGGCCTTTGCCGAGCAGAAGGCCCGTTCCGACGCCGCACACGGCTGAAGTGGCGCTGCGCGGCTGGCAAAATTCCGCATTGCGCTGGCCGCCGGCCCCGGCAACAGTCGCCACACTCAAGCTCAAGGCCCTGCCCGATGTTCCTCACCTTCCTCGAAGAATTGCGCGCCGCGAAAATCCCGGCCTCCATGAAGGAGCATCTGATGATGCTGGAGGCGCTGCAGGGTGACGTGATCGATTATTCGATCATCGATTTCTATTATCTGGCCCGTGCGACCTATGTGAAGGATGAAGGTCTGCTCGACCGGTTCGATCAGGTATTTGCCAAGGTGTTCAAGGGGATCGAACCAACTCTGGAGAGCGAGACCGAGATTCCGGAGGATTGGCTGCGCGCCCTGGCCGAAATGAACCTGAGCGAGGAAGAGCGCGCCGAGCTGGAAAAGATGGGCTGGGACAAGCTGATGGAGACCCTCCAGAAGCGCCTTGAGGAACAGAAAAAACGCCACGAAGGCGGCAACAAGTGGATCGGCACCGCCGGCAAATCCCCCTTTGGCGCGCAGGGCGACAATCCCGAAGGCGTGCGGATCGGCCAGAAGGATGGGCGCAAGCAGAGCGCCGTGAAGGTGTGGGACAAGCGCGAGTTCAAGAATCTCGATTCAACCGTTGAGCTGGGCACCCGCAACATCAAGGTGGCGCTGCGCCGCCTGCGCCGCTTCGCCCGCGAAGGCGCGGCCGATGAGCTTGATCTTGATTCCACCATCCGCGGCACCGCCAAACAGGGCTGGCTCGATATCGTCATGCGCCCCGAACGGCACAACGCGGTGAAACTGCTGCTGATGCTGGATATCGGCGGCTCGATGGATCCGCACATCAAGCTGTGCGAGGAGCTGTTTTCGGCAGCGAAATCCGAGTTCAAGCACATGGAATTCTTCTACTTCCACAACTGCCCCTACGAGGCGGTGTGGAAAGACAACAAGCGCCGCTGGACCGAGCGGACGCCGATGATGGAGATCCTCCACAAATTCCCGCACGATTACAAACTGGTGTTCGTTGGCGACGCCTCGATGAGCCCGTACGAGATCACCTATGCCGGCGGCAGCACCGAACATTGGAACGAGGAACCCGGTGAGGCCTGGCTGCGCCGGATGACCGACGTCTATCACTCGTCAATTTGGCTGAACCCGATCCCGGAAAAGCATTGGGAAAACGGCCAGTCCATCCGCATGATCAAGGAGATCATGCACGACCGCATGTATCCGCTCACCCTGGAAGGGCTGGATCGCGGCATGCGGGAATTGAGCCGCAAGAAATAAGGGGCCGGCGCGGCGCCGGCCCCTCACCACCTCACTTGCCGCCAGCGGTTTCCAGCGCCTGCAGCTTCTTCGCTTGGCTGCCCACATAGCCGCGCACGGCTTCCACCTGCGCCGGGGTGTACCAGCGACTGAAGGCGATCATCCCATTGGCCTTCAGTGCGCCATCGTGAACAACGGCCTTCCAAGCCGCCGCATCGGTAAGCAAGCCAGAGCGCCGCAGATCGGGCAGGATGCCGGACGCATGGGCATCGGGGCCATGGCAGAAGGCGCAGTTGGCGCTGTAGATCTTGCCGCCTTCAGCCACCTGTTCCGGCGTGAAGGCGTCGCTGGGCGGGTTGGCCGCCGCAAACACCGGCTCGGTCGCCTTGGGCAATGCACCCTTGCCGCCCAGCTTGAACACCAGAAGACGGCCATTGCGGGCATCGCGCGGATCGTCAAAGGCGGCAGTCAACGGGAAGGCGCCGCCATAGCCGACCATGATCGCCACATATTGCTGGCCCTTCACGGCATAGCTCACAGCCGGCGCGATGATGCCGGTCTGCGCCTTGAAGTTCCACAGCTTGCTGCCGGTGCTGGCGTTGAACGCCTGGAAATCACCAGCGCCATTGCCCTGGAACACCAGATTGCCGGCGGTTGCCAGCGTGCCGCCGTTCCACGGGCCATCATAAGTGATTTCCCACGCAGGCTTCTGCGCCACCGGATCCCAGGCGATCAGCTTGCCTTTCAGCGACGCCTTCAAGGCCTTGAACTGGGCCCGATCATCGGGAACCGAACCCGGATCAATATTGATGCCCAGGTTCCAGGCCCCCTCACGGCGTTCAAAGCCGTCCTGCGCCATATAAAACTGCGGAATCTCCTGCGCCGGCAGATACACCAGACCAGTGCGCGGGCTGTAGCTCATCGGGTGCCAGTTGTGGGCGCCCAGCGGCGACGGCATCACCAATGCGCCGGCCTTGCGATAACGCGCTTCCGGCACTTCGATCGGGCGGCCGGTCTTCATGTCAACGCCGGTGGTCCAGGTTTGCGTGGCAAAGCCCTTGGCCGAAATCAGCTGACCATTGGCGCGGTCGATCACATAGAAGAAGCCGTTCTTGGGCGCCTGCATCAGCACCTTGCGCGGTTTGCCTTCGATCATCAGCGTTGAAAGCATGATCGGCTGGGTGGCGGTATAATCCCACGTCTCGGCAGGCGTGCCCTGATAGTGCCAGAGATATTCGCCAGTATCCGGCTTCAGCGCCAGCACCGAGGACAGGAAGAGATTGTCGCCCTTGCCGTCCGATCGGATCATGTGATTCCACGGGGATCCGTTGCCAACCCCGATATAGAGCTGATCCAGTTCCTGATCATAGACGATGGCATCCCAGGCCGTGCCGCCGCCGCCGCCCTTCCAATATTCGCCCGACCAGGTCGGCGCGACCTTGCCGGCCATCACGCTGTCCGACACTTCGCCATCGGGGCCGTTGGCCGGGTTGCCCGGCACGGTAAAGAAGCGCCACTTCTTCTTGCCGGTCATCGCGTCATAGGCGGTCACATAACCGCGCACGCCGAGTTCGCCGCCGCCGTTGCCGATCACCACCAGCCCCTTCATCACGCGCGGTGCGCCGGTGATGGTGTAGGGCTTGGCGCTATCGGTGAAGGTTTGCGTGGACCATTTCACCTTGCCGGTGCCCGCATCCAGCGCGATCAGCCGGCCATCCAGCGCGGCGACATACACCAGCCCGCCCCATACCGCGACACCGCGATTGACGACATCACAGCAGGCGCTGTGCCCGCGCGCCTTGTCGACCTTGGGATCATAATGCCACTTCACCTTGCCGGTAACGGCATCCAGCGCCATCACGTTCGACCATGATGTGGTGGTGTACATGGTGCCATCCACCACGATCGGCGTGGCTTCCTGGCCGCGATTGGTGGGCAGATCGGCGTACCAGGCGAGGCCAAGCTGGCCCACGTTATCGGCATTGATCTGATTGAGATCGGCGAAGCGCTGTTCGGCATAGGTGCCGCCATGCGTCATCCAGTTGCCTGGTTCGCTGCGGGCGTTCATCAGCCGCTGCGCATCAACGCCGCGCACGCCGGTGCCCGGCCCGCCCGACACAACCGCGACCGCGCCTGCCACAGCCCAAATACTGGCCCCTGCCGCCAGCAACAGCGCACGCTTCATGTCATTCTCCCCATCTTCTGATTTGACGGCAGACTATCCGCCCCCAGAGGGGATGCAAGCTGGATTTCCTCGCAGGGCCGTCGTTGCGGCCTGGAGCGTCAGTTCGAAGTCGACGGCGGCGTTGCCGGGGTGGTTGCCGGCACAGACGGCTTGGCCTTTTTGGCCGGCACTGGCGCAGCCGCTTCCCCCTCCTGCTTGCGCTTGGCGCTTTCCGCCATTTCGCGCGCGTGCTTGGCCTTCATCTGCTGCAGATACACCACATCGGCATGGCGTTGGGCCAGCGCCGGCGCGGCCAGCAGGGCGGCAGCAGCCAGAGTGGTCGCGATCAGACAGACACGCATGGCTTGTTCCATCATTGTGAACATTACGCCATCGTAATTAATGCAAGCCGGCTCGTTTTTCAAGCCAAACGGCCGCAATCCGTCCAGGGAATCGCATCAAACAGGCCGAAAAATGCCGAATCTGCCCCAGGAACCGGGTAAAAAGCCCCGATTGTTAGTTTATCGGCCCCTGTTCAGCCCGGCAGTTGCGGCGGCGGAAAGGTCGCAATAAAGGCGTTGAATGCCACCACGAAGGCGGCGATGATCATCAGCAGCGCCTTGGTGCGGTTGCCGCCCGGTTGCCGCGAAAGCCACAGGCCACCGATCAGCAGCGCCATGGCCGCCACAAGCGCCAAACCCGAAAGCGGATTCACGCCAGAACCTTGGCGATGGCCGCCTGCCATTGAGTCCGGCGCGCACTGCGGGTGGCGCCATCGGTGGCAGGGTGGAAGCGCACGTCCGCCGCCGCCATCGCGTCGGCGGATGCCGCCAGATCGGCAAACAGGCCAGCCCCCACCCCGGCCAGCATCGCCGCGCCCATCGCCGTGGTTTCGATCACGCGCGGTCGTTCCACCACCACGCCCAGGCTGTCGGCCAGATCCTGGCACAGCCAGTTGTTGGCCACCATGCCACCATCGACGCGCAGCATCGCGGCCGGCACGCCATCGGCAGCGAGCGCATCGACCAGATCGGCGGTCTGCTGGCCCTGCGCTTCCAGCGCAGCGCGCACCACGTGCGCCCGCGTTGTGCCACCCGAAAGCCCGCAGATCACCCCGCGCGCATCCGGGTTCCAATAGGGCGCGCCCAGCCCGGCCAGCGCCGGCACGAAGCTCACACCGCCATTGTCGGGCACGCTTTGCGCCAGGGCCTCGCTCTCGGCGCTGGTGGCGATGATGCCCAGCCCGTCACGCAGCCATTGCACGGCCGAACCCGCCACGAAAATCGCGCCTTCCAGCGCATAGGCCGGCTTGCCATCCAGCCGCCACGCCACGGTGGCAAGCAGGCGATTGCGCGACACCGGCGGCTCTGCCCCGGCATGGGCGAGCAGGAAGCAGCCAGTACCATAGGTCGCCTTCAGCATGCCGGCCGACAGGCAGGCCTGGCCGATGGCAGCGGCCTGCTGGTCACCCGCGGCGCCCGTGATCGGAATCGTGCGGCCAAGCAAGGTCGTTTCGGCCAGCGCGCCCGCACAATCGACAATCGCCGGCAGCGCCGCTTTCGGCACGCCCAGCATGGCGATCAGGTCATCGTCCCATTCACATGTCGCCAGGTCCATCAGCAGCGTGCGGCTGGCGTTGGTGGCGTCAGTCACGTGTGTGGTGCCGCCCGACAGATGCCAGATCAGCCAGCTTTCCACCGTGCCCACGGCCAGCCGGCCATCGCGCGCGGCATCGGCCACCATCGGCCAGTTATCGAGCGCCCAGCGGAACTTGGTGCCGGAAAAATAGGGATCGAGCAGCAGCCCGGTCTTGGCCTGCACCTTGGCTTCCAGGCCCGGATCAGCCGCCTTCAGCCCGGCGCAATAATCGGCGGTCCGCCTGTCCTGCCAGACGATGGCGCGGGCCAGCGGTTCACCCGTCGTGCGGTCCCAGAAACAGATGGTCTCGCGCTGGTTGGTGATGCCGATGGCAGCGATGCGTTCCGCGCCCACGGCCGCGGCCACCTCTTCCAGGCAGGCCTGCGACAGATCGCGAATCTCGGCTGGGTCATGTTCCACCCAGCCGCTGGCCGGATAATGCTGGGTCATCGGCCGGCCCGCGCTGGCGACGATCTCGCCGGTTGTGGTGAAGGCAATCGCCCTTGTGGAGGTGGTGCCGGCATCGAGCACGAGGATGAGCTGGTCTGTCATGTCGCCTTTTCTATGGCGGCAAACGCCGTTAGGGAAGCTCTTGTGAACTTGCCCTCCCAGCCTTTCGATCTTGCCATCATCGGCGCCGGCATCAACGGCGCCGGCATTGCCCGCGATGCGGCCGGCCGCGGGCTTTCCGTGGCGATTCTCGATGCCAGTGATGTGGGCGGCGCCACTTCGTCAGCGTCCACCAAGCTGATCCACGGCGGCCTGCGCTATCTTGAATATTATGCCTTTGGTCTGGTGCGAAAGGCGCTGGCCGAACGCGAAGTGCTGCTCGATATCGCGCCGCACATCACCTGGCCGCAGCCGTTCGTGCTGCCCCACGCCGAAGGGATGCGCCCGGTGTGGATGCTGCGGCTCGGCACCTTCCTCTATGATCATCTCGCCCGGCGCGAGGTGGTGCCGGGCTCGGCGCGCATCGATCTGCGCAGCGAACGCGCCGGCCGCGCGCTCGACACCCGCTATCGCACCGCCTTCCGTTACTGGGATGGCTGGGTAGACGATGCCCGGCTGGTGGTCGAAAATCTGAAGGATGCCGCCGCGCGCGGGGCAACCGTGCTGCCGCGCACGCCGGTGGCGCGGGCCGAACGGGTGGATGGCTTGTGGCAGCTGACTCTGGCCGATGGCCGCTCCATCACCGCCCAACGGCTGATCAACGCCGCCGGGCCGTGGGCGGAAGATGTTGCCCGCCGCGTGATGGGCCTGAACGACGCGCCGCCGCTGCGGCTGGTGCAGGGCAGCCACATCATCACCCGCCGCGTGCATCTGGGCCGCGATGCCTTCATGTTGCAGCAGCCCGATGGCCGCATCATCTTCATCATCCCCTACGAACAGGATTATTCGCTGATCGGCACCACCGAAGGCGATGTGCAGCGCCCCGAGGATGCCAAGGTGAGCGATGCGGAGGTGGAGTATCTCCTGTCTGCCGCCAACCGCTATCTCGCCCGGCCGTTGACGCCGGACGACGTGGTACACCGCTTTGTCGGCGTGCGCCCGCTCATTCTGGAAAGCGGCAAGGACGATAAGGAAACCACCCGCGATTATCGCCTCGTCGAGCATCCGGGCCTCGACGCCATGACCATCGTTGGCGGCAAGATCACCACCTATCGCGTGCTCGCCGAAGACGTGATGGCCCGCATCGCGCCCAAATCGAAAAGCTGGACCGGCAAAGCCCCCCTGCCCGGCGGTGCGATTGATCGCGCCAAGGGCGAGCACGGCCAGGCCGCCTTCAAGCGCTGGCTTGAGCAGTTGCAGGCGCGTGAGGCCAATTATGATCCCAAGCTGATCAAGCGGCTGGCCATGACCATCGGCGCCCCGGCGGCCGATCTGCTGGCGGGCGGGCTGGGCCGCAACTTCGGCGGCGTGTTCGAAGCCGAGCTCGATTATTTCAAGGCCAATGAATGGGCGCAATCCAGCGCCGACGTGCTGTGGCGCCGCACCAAGCTGGGCCTGCACCTTGATGCCACGGCGCAAGCCGACGTCGCGCGCTGGTTCGGCGAAACCCCTGCCGATGTCCGCGAAATCCCCGCCGGGCACCGCTTTGCCCGGCCCGGTATCGACTGAATGCGGCCACTGCCCGCGCTGGCAGCCTCAGCATTGATCCCTAATTGTTGCTGATCCGCGATTGCGGCAGCATCCTGCCCAGCGATCGGCGGGAACCGCCGGCTGTTTGGGGGGAAGGACGATGCCGGCGGGGCAAGCGAAGGCCATGCCTGTCACGATCAGGAACCGGCTGGCCTGGTCCGATCTCAGCGCCGCGCTCGCTGCGGGCTGGGCCGATTATCGCGCCGCGCCGCAGTTCGGCCTGTTCTTTGCCGGCATCTACGTGGCCGCCGGGCTGGCGCTGGCCTGGGCCTTGGCGACGCAAAGCGCCGTGGCGTGGCTGGTGCCGGCCGCCGCCGGCTTTCCGCTGCTGGCGCCGTTCTGCGCCGTTGGCCTCTATGAGGTGAGCCGCTGCCGCGAGGCGCTGCAACCGCTGCGCTGGGGCGGCGTGCTCGGCGCGCTCAGGGGCCGCGGCGATGATCAGATCCTCTCGATGGGCGTCATCATCTTTGTCGCCTTCGGCTTCTGGCTGATGATCGCCCACGCCATCTTCGCCATCTTCCAGGCCGACAGCGGGACGGACAGTCTTGCCTTCCTGCTCACCGGCACCGGCCTTGCAATGCTGGTCTTTGGCAGTGCCGTGGGTGCTTTGCTGGCGCTGGGCTTCTACGCCGTCACCGTGGTCAGCCTGCCCATGCTGGTCGATCGCGACGTCGATTTCATGACGGCGATCATCGCCAGCCTGGCCAGCGTGCGCGACAATGGCGCGGTCTTGCTGGGCTGGGCCGTGCTGATCGCAGCCGCGCTGTTCATCGCGATGATCCCGGCATTCCTGGGCCTGCTGGTGGTGCTGCCGGTGCTCGGCCATGCGACTTGGCACCTGTATCGCCGGATCGTCCACTGACGCTGCGCGCCGTATTGGGGCACCCCTGCAAGCAGTGGGGGAGCCACATGAGGTCCAAAACATCATGACCCGTTCGATGGAGGCCTTATCCAGAAAAAGGCCCAGATCCCGGCCGGAATCGAGAATACAAAGCACATGATCGCCACCGAGAGGCCCTGCCTCAACGGATAAAGAGGGACCTTGCCTACAAAAAACATGTATAAATTCATGAAGATGCCGAATGCATTTACAAGCAGAAAAACCTTGAGCGTGAACTGCATCCTCAATTTGGTAAAGGGGTTCATGTAAGTGCCCCGGCCTCTTTCAGGCACGACACCAGCACCTCCGCATCGATGTTCCCGCCCGAAAGCGTGGCGATCACCGTCTTGCCCTTCACATCCAGCTTGCCGGCCAGAAGCGCGGCCAGCGTCACGCAACCGCCCGGCTCCACCACCAGTTTCAGTTCACGGAAGGCAAAGGCCACCGCACGCGCCACCTCGGCCTCGCTCACCGAAACGCCGGTGGCGCTGTGGTGGCGCAGGGTTGCAAAGGTGATCTCCGCCATCACCAGCGTCTGCAGCGCGTCGCAGCGGGTGGGGCCGGGGTTTTCCGCCGGCAGGATGCGCCCGGCCGCCAGGCTGCGGCACACATCGTCATAGCCTTCGGGTTCCACCACCACGATCGGCAACTGGCTGCCCGCCGCGAACCCGCCCGAAAGCCCGCCACCGCCGCAGCAGGTCAGCACCAGATCGGCCGTCTCGCCCTTGGCCGCCAGATCCTGCACGGCTTCCAGCCCGGCTGTGCCTTGGCCTGCGATGATCAGCGGATCGGCAAAGGGCGGCACAATGATGGCACCGCGCGCTTCGGCCAGCTTTGCCGCAATCGTCTCGCGGCTTTCGGTCAGCCGGTCATAGAACACCACGTCCGCGCCATCAGCCCGCGTGCGCTCCACCTTCAGCTTCGGCGCGTCCGATGGCATCACGATCACCGCTGGCATGCCCAACAGCTTCGCCGCACGCGCCACGCCCTGCGCATGGTTGCCCGAAGAATAGGCCACCACGCCGCCGCGCCGGCCTTCGGGGGGAATCGCCAGCAGGCGATTCATCGCGCCGCGGAACTTGAAGCTGCCGGTGTGTTGCAGATTCTCCGGCTTGAACCAGATGCGGCCGCCGCAGATCGCATCCAGCGCCGGATTGTTCAAAAGCGGGGTGCGAACCGGCCAGGAGCCCAGGCGATTGGCCGCAGCCAGAACATCGGAATGAACGACAGGGGAAGTCATTGAAAAAGCGCCCTTCTGACAGATTGTCACAGCCTGTATAAGCCCCAAGGCAACCCATTGAAAGGCCAAGCCAAAATCAGGTTTTTCTTCAGCCGCGCATTGTAACAAAAATCTTCTTTACATGGGGGGGGTTAAACCATAGGAAGCGCGCCGCTGCCCCATGGGACTTCCACCGCAAGGCAGCTTTGGTGTCAATGCCGGCGATCGCCCGGGCGGCCCTTTCGGGGGCCAACCGGTCAAGCGCGCAGCAGCGACATAC
Source organism: Sandarakinorhabdus sp. (assembly GCF_032115815.1). GTDB lineage: Bacteria > Pseudomonadota > Alphaproteobacteria > Sphingomonadales > Sphingomonadaceae > Sandarakinorhabdus. The sequence continues at coordinate 20,808 of NZ_JAUMBI010000156.1, read as the reverse complement.
TTTGCCCACCCGGAGGTCCCTTGAGTTGCTCAAGCAAAACGAAGCGCTGTCGGTAGCGCGGCTCCTGCGTCCAACGCAGCCCGTTACCCTTGTCCGCCCTCACGCCGCTCGCCGCGCGGCTCGGTTCTTCTTGTCGAAGTTTCCGGGCACGTCGATGTATGCGGTCAAGGCCAACCCTTCCGCTGATCTGATCCGCACCCTGTGGGATGCGGGGCTGACTCATTATGACGTCGCCTCCATCGCCGAAGTGCGGCTGGTGCGCGAAGTGGCGCCCAATGCGGTCCTGTGCTTCATGCACCCGATCAAGCCGCCGGAAGCCATTGCCGAGGCCTATCACAGCCATGGCGTGCGGGTGTTCAGCCTCGATTCCATCGACGAGCTGGACAAGATCGTTGCCGCCACGTCGAAGGACGGCGTGGCTGCGACCGACCTCACGCTGTGCGTGCGGCTGCGCGTCTCCTCCTCGCACTCCAAGCTCAGCCTGGCGTCGAAATTCGGCGTGCATGCCGATGAAGCCGCCCCCGTGCTGATGGCCGCCCGCCAGGTTGCCGATGCGCTGGGCATCTGCTTCCACGTTGGCAGCCAGGCGATGAGCCCGCAGGCCTATGGCGATGCCATGGCGCAGGTGCGTGCAGCGATCGTCGGCGCCGGCGTCACCGTTGACATCGTCGATGTTGGCGGCGGCTTCCCGTCAATCTATCCGGGCATGGAGCCGGGCCGGCTTGAAGCCTATTTCGAGGTGATCCACCGCGCCTTCGAAGCCCTTCCGATTTCCTATTCGGCCGAGCTGTGGTGCGAGCCGGGCCGCGCGCTGTGCGCCGAGTACAGCTCGGTGCTGGTCCGTGTCGAAGCCCGCAAGGGCGATGTGCTGTACATCAACGATGGTGCCTATGGTGCCCTGTTCGATGCCGCGCATATCGATTGGCGTTTCCCGGTGGAACTGGTGCGCGACACCGTCAGCCGGGCGCGCGACATGGAGTTCAGCTTCTGGGGCCCGACCTGCGACGACATGGATTACATGCGCGGGCCATTCGCCTTGCCCGCCGATATCGCGGCCGGTGACTATATCGAGATCGGCATGCTCGGCGCCTATGGTGCCGCCATGCGCACCGGCTTCAACGGCTTCACCGCCGGCGAAACGGTGATCGTGTCGGACGAACCGATGGACACGCTCTATGCTGTCACGGAAGAGTCGCCGGACAAGATTATCCAGCTGCGCACGAAGTAAGTCTTCAGGCCCCCGCTTTTGCCGGCGGGGGCCGCTTTCCCCGCTCGGCGCCGGACTCCCCCGGCCGCGGGCGGCGCTCACGCGCCGGGCCATCGTCTGAACACGGGAGCAATCCATGACCGATACATTGAACCCCAACTCTCTAAACGCTGTCGTTACCGAGCTCACCCCCGCCGAGCGCCAGCGCAAGGCCGAGCTGCTGTCGACGCTCGTCGAACATATCGACATCAAGAGTTTTGACGCCCGCCCGATCATCGACGGCATGGCCAAGATGAGCTTCACCAGCCGCGATCTGGCCCGCGCCACCGCAATCTACAACCAGATGCTGGCCGATCCCGATTGCACCATCTTCCTGGTCATCGCCGGTTCGACCAGCGCCGGCGGCTGCATGGATCTCTATGCCGATCTGCTGCGCAACAACATGATCGATGGCATCGTCGCTACCGGCGCTTCCATCGTCGACATGGATTTCTTCGAAGGCCTTGGCCACAAGCATTATCAGGCGCTGGAAGTGCCGGATGACGACACGCTGCGCTCGCTGCTGATCGATCGTATCTACGATACCTATATCGACGAAGAAGCCCTGCAGGATTGCGATCACACCATCTACGAGATCGCCAACACGCTGGAACCGCGCGGCTATTCCAGCCGCGCCTTCATCCGCGAGATGGGCAAATATCTTTCCGAGCATGGCAAGAAGGAGAACAGCCTCGTCAAGCTCGCCTATGAGCATGACGTGCCGATCTTCTGCCCGGCCTTCGTCGACAGCAGCGCCGGTTTCGGCCTGGTGAAGCACCAGGTTGATCGCGCCAAGGCCGGCCAGCCCTACATGATGCTCGACGCCATCGCCGATTTCCGCGAACTGACCGACATCAAGATCAAGGCCGGCACCACCGGCCTGCTGATGATCGGCGGCGGCGTGCCGAAGAACTTCATTCAGGACACCGTGGTCTGCGCCGAGATCCTCGGCCACCACGATGTGGAAGTGCACAAATATGCCGTGCAGATCACCGTGGCCGACGTGCGCGATGGCGCCTGCTCTTCCTCGACGCTGCAGGAAGCGGCCAGCTGGGGCAAGGTCAACACCGGCATCGAGCAGATGGTGTTCGCCGAAGCCGGCAGCGTGATGCCGCTGCTCGCCAGCGACGCCTATCACCGCGGCCACTGGAAGGCCCGCGCCAAGCGCGCGTGGGGCAAATTGTTCGCCTGACGGCGAACAGGGCGGGCAAATTTTTCGCCTGATTTGACATCGGCCTGAAAACCAAAGAACACTCCCCGCCACAAACGGGGAGGGTTTTTTTCATGAACAAGGCAATCTTGCTGCCCATGCTGGTGCTGGCCGGCTGGACGATGCTCATCTGGATCTGGATGTACGCCACGCGGATTCCGGCCATGGGCCGCGCCGGGATCGATGGTGCCAAGATGGTCGGCTCCACCGGCAAGTCACTTCGCGATGATCTCGTCGCCGCCGGCGAAGTGCGCGCCAGTTGGGTGGCCGACAATTACAATCACCTGATGGAACAGCCGACGATCTTCTACGCCACCGCGCTGGCGCTGGCGGTGATGGGCGAAGGCGGCAGCTTGGCCGTCAATCTGGCATGGGGCTATGCCGGCCTGCGGATCGTCCACAGCCTGGTGCAGATCCTCTCCAACCGCGTCGTCGTGCGCTTTCTGGTGTTCGCGCTGGCGTCGCTCTGCCTGCTCGGCCTGGTCCTGCTGGCGCTCAGCATCGCCAGCGCTCAGGCCTGACGTTCGAAGCGCGCCACCAGTTCGACATGCGATGACCAACGGAACTGCGCCACCGGCCACAGCGTGGTGAGGCGATAGCCGCCTTCCACCAAAATCTTCGCATCGCGGCCGAAACTGTTGGGATTGCACGATACCGCGACGATCACCGGCACCGGCGATGCGGCCAGCGCCTTGGCCTGCGCTTCGGCCCCGGCGCGTGGCGGATCGAACACGACCGCATTCAGCCCGGCCAGTTCCTTGTCCACCAGCGGCCGGCGGAACAGGTCACGGTGCTGCACCTCTACCCGGCGGCCAGCACTGCGGGCGGTCGCGCCCAGCGCCATCACTGCCGGCCCGGCCGCATCCACGGCCAGCACAGCCGCCTTTCGCGAAAGCGGCAGGGCGAATGTGCCGAGCCCGCAGAACAGATCGGCCACCCGTGCTGCCCCGCCGACGGCCTCCAGCACTGCCGCCACCAGCGCCGCCTCGCCCTCGCGCGTTGCCTGCAGGAACGGTGCCACCGGCAATGGCACAGCGACGCCGCCCATGTTGAGCACCGGTTGCCGCCGCTCCACCAGTGTGTCGATGCCGCCGGGCCCTTCCACGCTCAACCGCGCCAGATCATGTTTGTCGGCAAAATTTGTCAGCGCCTCGATCGCCGCCAGCCCTTCGGCCGACACATTGGCGAGCAGCACATCCACACCGTCATCCGACAGCGTAAGCGCGATCCCGGCCCCCTGCCCGTCCCTCAACCGCGCCCGCAGCAAAGCCCTGAGCGGGCCCAGCAGCGCCATCAATTCCGGCGCCAGCACCGGGCAATCGGCGATATCCACCAGCGCATGTGTGCCTTCGCTATGAAAGCCCAGCACCAGCTTCCCGCCGCGCTTCAGCGCCTTCAGGCTCGCCCGGCGCCGGCTGCGCGGCGGCGACAGCGCAATGGGCCGCACATCGGCCGGCAGCGCCACCACCCGGCTCAACCGGTCGATCACGAAATCCCGATAAGCCGCTTCATCCATGTGCTGCATCTGGCAGCCGCCACAGTCAGGATAATGGGCGCAAGCCGGGGCCGCGTGGTGCGGGCCGGCAATGATGCGCGGCGGATTGCTGCTGAAATCCACGCTGTCGCCCACTGCCACCAGCGGCACGAAGCGGCCATCATCGCTGACCCCATCCCCCCGAGCCGCCAGCCGCACGATGGGACGAATATCGCTCATAATGCGGCCAGCACGGCCGGCAGGCTGGCCACCAGGTCATCGGATATGCCCCCCGGCCCCAGCCGCAGGCCGGCCTCGCCGTGCAGCCATGCCGCCGCCTGCGCTGCTTCGAACAGGGGCAGGCCCTGTGCGATCAGCGCCGCGATCATCCCGGCCAGCACGTCACCCGAACCGGCGGTGGCCAGAAACGGGCTGGCGTGGGCATTGATCGCCGTGCGGCCATCGGGCGCGGCGATGATGGTGGCGGCGCCCTTCAACAGCACCACCGCATCACTGGTGCGCGCCGCCGCCTGCACAGCACCCAGCCGATCATCACCCACAGGGCCAAACAGCTGCGAAAACTCACCTTCATGCGGCGTCAGCACCGCCGGCGCGCCGATCGGCCCGCGCGGCAGCAGGCGAAGCGCCCCGGCATCGATCACCAGTGACTTGCCGGCCCAACTCAGCCGCTTCAGCCAGCCACGCGCCCGTGCATCGGCCTCCATGCCCGGGCCGATCACCACCGCGCCCAGCCGCTTGTCGGTCAGCAGCGCCGCCGCCTCGTCATCATTGCGGCGCATCAGCGCCAGCGCCGGCATCGGGCCGCCCTCGCCCGCCAGCGTCACCAGCCCGGCGCCGGTGCGCAGCGCTGCCAGCCCCGCCAGGCCGGAGGCGCCACCGTGGCCGGGCGTGCCTTCCACCACCATCACCCAGCCGCGCGCATATTTGTGGGCCTCGCGCCCCGGCCCCAGCAATTGCGGCCGCGCCGTGAAGGCCAGCGGGCTTTCGATGGCAATGCCGATATCCACCACCGCCAGCCGGCCGGTGACAAAGGCGCCTTCGCCCAACACGTGCCCGGGCTTGGCGGCACCAAAACTCAGCGTCAGTTCCGCCGGCAGCACTCGGCCCAGCGCCTTGCCACTATCTGCGTCCAGCCCCGAAACGATGTCGATGGCCACCACGCGCCCGGTGCCCTGCAGGCGATCCAGCGCCGCCTGGGCGCTTTCCGGCAGCGGTCGGGTAAGGCCGGTGCCGAACAGCGCATCCACGATCAATGGCGCGGCCGGCGCCTCGCTCAGCGGCACCACGGGGCCTGTCCAGCGCCTGGCCATGGTCGCCGCTGGCTCGGACGTGGGCGGCGCATCGGCGGCCACTGTCACCGCCACGCCGGCATCGTCCAGCCGGCAGGCAATGCCATAGCCATCGCCGCCATTGTTGCCCGGCCCGCACAGCACGGTGGCGCGGCGCGCCGGCGCATAAGCCATGATCGCCCGCACCGCGCCTTCGGCCGCCCGCTCCATCAGGGTGAGCGCGGAGGTGCCGGCCGCGATGGCCGCCGCTTCAGCGGCCCGCATGGCAGCGGCAGAAACGATGGTGGGGCCAGAATCGGGTTTCAACATGCGCGCCTTGTCACAAAGCACGCGCGTCGGCACAAGGCCGGTGATGACCGTACCTCTCCACATCCGCCCCGTCCGCGCCGAAGATGCCGCCGAACTGGCCGAACTGCTGAACGCCATCATCGCGCGTGGTGGCACCACCGCGTTCGAAACGCTGTTCACGCCAGAGAAGCTGCGCGAGTCCTATCTGATCGGCCCCACCGTGCATTGCTGTTTCGTTGCTGAAGCCGATGGCCACCTGCTCGGCTTCCAAACGCTGGGCACGCAGCCTTTCCTGCCGGCGCACATTGGGGATATCGCCACCTTCACCCGCGTCGGCGGCACGCAAGGCGGCGTTGGTTCCGCCCTGTTCGCCGCCACCTGCGAACGCGCCCGCAGCCTCGGCCTCATCGCCATCAACGCCACCATCCGCGGCGACAACAGCGGCGGCCTCACCTTCTACAGCCGCATGGGCTTCATCGATCACGAAGTGGTGCCGGTCGTGCCGCTGCAAGACGGCACGCCGGTGGACCGGATCCGGAAACGCTTCGCGCTCTAGATATCCGCAAACATGTGCGTTTCGGCATTGGCGCCCGGATGCGTCACCGCCCCCAGCCGCGCCGGGCCCACCGTCTGCGCAAACTTCCAGATCGCGCCCGATTGGTAATCGGTGGCGCGTGGAACCCAGTTCGCCCGCCGCGCGTCCAGCACAGCGGCGTCCACTTCCAGCTCAATCGTGCCGGCTTCGGCATCGATGGCAATCATGTCGCCATCCTCGATCAATGCGATCGGCCCGCCTTCGGCCGCTTCCGGGCCAACGTGCCCGATGCAGAACCCACGCGTCGCGCCCGAAAAGCGCCCATCGGTGATCAGCGCCACCTGCTCACCCATGCCCTGGCCATAGAGCGCCGCGGTGGTGGACAGCATCTCGCGCATGCCCGGCCCGCCCTTGGGCCCTTCATACCGGATCACGATCACGCAGCCCGGCTCGATGCCGCGCTGCTCCACGACGGCAAAGCAGGCCTCCTCGCTGTCGAACACCCGCGCCGGGCCGCGGAACTGCAGCGTCTTCATCCCCGCCACCTTCACGATGGCGCCATCGGGCGCCAGGCTGCCCTTCAGGCCCACAACACCGCCGGTGGGCGACAAGGCATTGGGTACCGAATAAATCACCTTCTGATCCGGGTTCCACGTCACCTCGTCGATATTCTCGGCCAGCGTCTTGCCCGTCACCGTCAGGCAATCGCCATGCAGGAATCCGGCATCAAACAGCGCCTTCAACGCCATGTACACGCCACCCGCGTCATACATGTCCTTGGCCACATAGCGTCCGCCCGGCTTCAGATCGGCAATATAGGGCGTCGTCTTGAAAATCTCCGCCATATCGAACAGGTCGAAATCCACGCCGCATTCATTGGCCATCGCCGGCAAATGCAGCGCCGCATTGGTCGATCCGCCCGTCGCCGCCACAATCCGCGCCGCATTTTCAAACGCCTTGCGCGTCGCCAGATCGCGCGGCCGGATATTCTTCTCGATGAGCGTCATGATCTGCCGGCCCGCACCGATCGCGATGTCCGCCCGGCTGGTATAGGGCGCCGGCGTCATGTTGCTGTTCGGCAAGCTCAGCCCGATGGCCTCTCCCACACACGCCATGGTGTTGGCGGTGAACTGCCCGCCGCACGCACCATGGCCGGGGCACGCCACCTTCTCCAGCGCCGTCAGCCGCGCCAACGGGCAGTTGCCGGCCGCAAAGCCGCCCACCGCCTCGAACACGTCCACAACGGTCACATCGTTGTTCTCAAAGCGACCGGGCAGTATCGATCCGCCATACACAAAGATGCTCGGCACGTTCAGCCGCAGCATCGCCATCATCATGCCCGGCAGGCTCTTGTCGCACCCGGCAAAGCCGATCAGCGCATCATAGCAATGGCCGCGCATCGAAAGTTCAACACTGTCGGCAATGCAATCGCGGGAAACCAGCGACGCCTTCATGCCCTGGTGCCCCATGGCAATCCCGTCGGTCACCGTGATGGTGTTGAACCGCCGCGGCATCCCGCCGGCTTCGTTCACCCCGATCCGCGCTGCATCGGCCTGCGCATCCAGCGTGGTGTTGCACGGCGCCGAGTCATTCCCCGCCGAGGCAATCCCCACGAACGGCCGCCCGATTTCCTCCTCGGTCAGCCCCATCGCATAATAATAGCTGCGATGCGGCGCCCGCTCCGGCCCCACTGAAACATGACGGCTGGGCAGCTTGGACTTGTCGAATCTTGTCATATCAGGGCCTCTTTGGCTAACAAAGTTGCCCTGCCTCACGCTGGCGGTGGGGTCAAGAGTGGAAAGCCCAGCCTTGCCCCAACCGCCACCGCAGCCGCCGTCTCAGCCCGGGTTGCCGCGCAGGCGTTCGCCATACCATTCGGGCAGATCGATGCCCATCTCGCGGGCGCGCTCGCGGGCCATGGTCTGCATTTCGGTGCGGATGCGCGTCCGTTCCTGATCGGTGCCCGCACCGCGCATGCGGTTATGATATTGCAGCCGTTCCTGCTCGGTCAGCATTTGGGCCAGTTGATAGCCGTCGCGGTTGCCGGCGCCATCGCGTTGCGGGCCGAACGGTGAATCCACGCCCAGATCGCGGGCGCGTTCGCGGATGGTGTTCTGATATTCATTGCGGATCTGGTTGCGTTCCTGATCATTGCCGGCGCTGCGCACCCGTTCCCGCATCTGCTGGCGTTCCTGCTGGGTGAGCATCTGCATGCTGTGGATCTGGCCATCCACATTCTGGGTGATGCGCAGTCGATCCTGATCGCGTTGCTGATCGCGATCCCGCAGTTGATCGCGCATGCGATCCTGATCACGCATGCGATCCTGATCGCGCGTGCGGTCCTGATCGCGCGTGCGGTCCTGATCCCGCATCTGATCGCGTGTGCGGTCCTGATCACGCATCCGGTCGGGTGCCGGCATGGTCCGCTGCGGCATCGAACCAGTGCCGGATCGCGGGCCATGCTGGGCCTGAACGAGGGTTGCGGTGGTCATCCCGACACCTGCCAACAGGCAGGCCGCCAAACCGGAAGTGATTATCTTGCTCATGGAGACGTTCCTTCACGTTGGTGTTGGGGGAGAAATCCTTACGGCTGCGGCGGCCGCACCTGCGGGCCAAGCCGGCCAATCACGTCACGGGCGTCGAAAGCGCGCACATCGGTGGCGGGCATGGCACCACGACCCATGCGGATTTCGGCCGTGGCCTCGAACCGTTCGACCGTACGATCCCGAAAGCGATCGGCCCAGAATGGATCGCCATAATAGGGATACCAATAATTCCAGCCCATGCCCGGGCCGTAATAACGCCAATAGGGCCGCCAATAGAGATAATCGCGGCGGAACCAGGGATCATACAGCGGATCAATGCCCGCCTGGCGTTCCACCTGGCGTTCGGTTTCCTTGTCGACAATCACGAACCAGTCATAACCGCGCTGCAGCGTCAGTTCGGCGGACCGGTACAGCAGAGACGCTTCCACCTGTTCCCGCGAGGTCAGCCGGTTACCGGCAAAGGTGACGCTGTAGCGATCCTCTGCCAGGCGCACCTCGGAATAGCCGCCTTGCACGGCATTGGCGCTGCTGGCCGGCTGATAGGGCGTGCTGCCCGATGTGGCGCAGCCGGCCAGCACCAGCGCAGCAGCAATGCCACCGCACATGCCAACCCATGGGCGCTTGAAGGTCTTGCGCGTGATCATGTCATGCACTCCGTTCTGTATTCAGCGGCGGAGTGCGTTCGTCATGATCGACGGCAGCACCCCGTCAGGAAACGGGCCCCATGGTGTCAGGCGGCCACGGTGATGGTGCGGCGGCGGCGCATGGTGGCCCCCACCAGGCCGAACCCGGCGATCAGCATCGCCCAGCTGGATGGTTCGGGCACCTGAGTGACGTAGATACCGGCCATGCTGTTGATGCCGTCGGTCATGCTGCCGTTGATGGTCAGCCATCCCGAACGATAGCCATCACGTTCGATGCCCAGCGACGTGATGGCCAGGCCCTGCGCGTCGGGATCGAGGATGCTGCCATCCATGCCATATTCGGCAATGGTGGAAAGCTGGCCGCCGTACATGTGGTACAGGCCTGTGGCACCGCCGATGGTGTCGCCCTTGAAGGCCGCATTCCAGCCATCGCTGGCCATGAAGGATGCCGAACGCCAGCGGGCGAACTCGCCGTCCTCTTCGCCTTCCTCACCCGGGATCTTGCCGGAGAAGTTCCAGTAGACGAAATCCTTGTACAGGCCGCCGGTCTGAGCAACCAGCCGGGTTTCCAGCGTGTCCACATCCGTAATGAAGAAGCCCTGGTCCACCGGCACTTCGAAATTGTAGAGGCCGTCGCCGGCCGTGCCGCTGCCGGCCGTCACGCCATTGTCCTGCGCATTGCAGAACGCGGCGGTGTTGCCATTGTCGATGCCGGCGCAGCTCACCGTGATGGTGCGCGTCTGCATCTGCACCTGGCCATTGCCGCCCTTCTTGCCCCACGCGCCCCAGAAGCCAACCTTGCTGCCGTTGAACGACAGCGCTTCGCCAACACGGGTGAAGAAGCTATCAGCCTGATCCACGACAGCCTGGCCGATGGTGACGATGGTTTTCAGGATGCTGGGCGTATCGGCCGCCTTGTTGCTGTCCAGACTGGCCATGTAGATGCCGCCGATGGTTGGCGATTCCTCATTGTCCACGCCCAGAAACACCATGCGGCCGGCCGCGGCGCTGGGCGGCGCGGTCGAACCGAAATTGGTGCCCGATCCGGGAATGGCCGTATTGCTGTCGGCAATCAATTTGGTTGGCGATGTGCCGCCACCCGCCACCACATCACGATAATAAACGCCGGTGTGGCCGGTGCCGCCATTGTCGGTCCAGTTGCCCTTGAACACCACGAAATCACCGTTGGGCGATGGCGCGCCGGGGAACTGATCGAACTTGGTGCCGGGTGTGGTGCCGGGCACCTGATAATAGCTCAGATCCGGGTTGGACGGATAAACGCTGTTGTTGACGTTGCCCAGGCCAGACATGCCGGTGATCAACGAGCCCTGCGGATTGGTGTAGATGCCCGACGTGCCGCCGCGCGTGGTGATCGGTTCACCCGTGCCGGTGTCGATGCCGGTCTGATATTCCAGCACCGGCCGCGACTGGCCACGGGTGGCGATCGTCGCCGACGTGGCATCGATGCGGGGGATCGACGGAAATTCGTTGAAGATCGCCGCCGTGTTGTTGGGCTGCGGCACGATCGCACCGCGCTCCGTGATCTTGGTGATCGGATTGCCACCGGTGGACATGTCCCGGGTGAAGATGCCGCTGCCCGGCTGGCCATCGCCGCCCTGGGTGCGGGCGCGGAACACAACCAAGCCCTGGTTGTTCACCGAAGGCTGGTTGTAGCTGTTGAAGTTGCGCGTATCGCCCGGATAGAGATCGTTATTGTTGACGACTGTGCCCCATTTCAGGGTCGACGCGGCAAATGCCGGCGCGCCCGCCATCATCATCGTTGAAACCGCAATCAACAACGCTGCTCTCTGCTTCATGATACTGCTCCCGGACGAATTGGACTCAGTTTGCCTTGGTCAGGAGGAGAACAGGGAACACCGCAGTCAGCATTGACAACTGTCAATGTTACCGTAACTTCATCTGGAGACAGGGTGCAGCGGGCCCGGCATTTAACATGCTTGCAAGGCGCACCGCACAGTCGCGCGGCTTGGCCGGTTCGACGTGACGAATACTGTCAGTGCAGGGCCTCTTTGGCCAATAATCTTGCCTTGGCGCACAGGGGTCATGTGGTCGTGGGTGGATGTGCCGCGACAGCGTCAGTTGCGACAATGTCCGGCTAGGCCCATTCGTTTCGTCGATCCATCCGGCGCTGGAACCCGGCCGCAAACGCGCGTGCCCGCGCCCGCAGCAACGCGATCCTGCCTTCAGCATTGCGCGTGAACACAAGCTGCGATGATCCGACATGGCCGCGCCAGGATCGGTGGAAGCCTTCCGCAAATTCCTTCCTTGCCGCCAGCACTGTCGGCACAGCGTGATAATCATAGCGGGTGCGCAGCCACAGCCGGTTGCGCCTGACCAGCAGGTAACGCGGGTTCTGTACCGGGCCCAGCACTTCGGCCAGTGCCTGCATCACCATTCGTTCATTGGCGCGCGACAGCCCATCCAGGCTCAGATCAAGCCGGCCGCTGATCGCGCGGGAGATCCGGATGGAAACGCTGGGCACATGATCCCCCGGCAGCAAACCGGCTTCATCCATGGCTGCCATCACCGCCTGCGTCACCTGGGTAAGGCTGCCTTCCAGCGTACCGTTGCGCAGGAACAGCCAGCCGGCCTTCAACAGCTTTGGCGCCATCGCCAGCGTCGCCGCGCCAGTGGCGGCCATCGCAAAACCAGCCCATGATTGCAGGTTCGCGGCACCTTGCAGTTCGTTGGCCGCCGCAAAGGCACCAGACGAAACCGCACTCGCCGCCAGCCACTGCAATGTATCGTACCACGCCAGCCCACGCGGGGCATAACTTGGCGAGGCCGTATCCCTCAGGCGCGCGCGCGGCGTGGCCCCGCCCAGCGCTTCGGCCCAGCGCCGCGCTGTCTGCGCACGGTCACGGGCACGCAGCAAGGTTACCTGATTCAGCGCTTCCAGACTGGCGGCGTCATGCAGCCCCAATCGCCCCAGCCCGTTCTCGATGCGGCTGGGGCCGAAATTGGCAATGCCGTCGAACGCCCGAAAGCGTCGGTTGAGCAGATCGATATCACTGGTGATCGTCTCGCCCACGGCAATTCTGCCCCAATCCAGCCGGTCCGCGATCGCGCCGAACGCATCAGCCGGAACACGATCGATTGTGGCCAGATGCCAGATATTCGCCACCTTGCCGGGTTGATCCGGATCAACACGGATCGCCCGTCCGCGCATCTGGTTCGACAGCATGAACGCCGCCGAATTGCTGGCCAGAACCAGCGTGTTGAGTGCCGGCGCATCCCAGCCTTCGCCAAGCAGGGCCTGCGTGCCGACCATCATGGTGACCTGACCATCGCAGAACAGGCGGGTGAGCACGGCGACCAGGTGGCGGGCCACCTCGCCCTGGGCGGTCAGCCGATGATAGCCAGGGCAGCCAGACAGCGGCTCGAATTGGAGGCAGGCGGGATCAAGGCCCAACTGCACGGCACTATCATGCGCCGCAGTGCGCCGATCCGACGGCAGGATCACCAGCGAACCCGTCAGCACCGCCAGTCGCTGATCGGCAAGCATCGCCCGCCGCAGCATTTCGAAGATGGGAACGACGCCAAGCTGGGTGGGCACATAGGTTTCGTCACTGGCCCGGGGCAATTCACCGGCCCGCACATGATCGGTCAGCACGACCATGCGCAGGCCGTTGCCAAGGGCTTCGGCTTCGCTACGCGCAATCTCCACGATGCTGTCCAGCTTGGCCACGCTGTTGGCCATCGCCTTGAAGGTGGCACGGCTCTCGCCCAGACGGACTTCGCCGGCTTCGATCAGGCCATGTTCGTGCAACGCGGCCCGCCAGTTTCGCGTGCGTTCCGGCCCGATCGCAAAACGGTCGGGAAAACGGATCAACAGGGCATTGAGGAATGTTTCCAGCCAGAACGCATCCGGCAACGGCAGATCAGACGCCCGCGCGCCCAGCAGCGACAGGGCCGCGCCCGGAAGCGTGCGGCCTGCCGAGGCCAGCAGCACGAGGATGGACGACAGCACTTCCGGCGCTTCCAGTATCTCTTCCACCAAAACTTCCGGTGTGGTCAGCCAGGGGTGGGCCGCCAGTTCATCCAGCAGTTCGGCATCATCGCGGATGGTTGAAAGAAAAGCGGCAAGCCCGCGCCGGCGCCGGTCGAGCAGATCAATGGCGTCATGGTCGGCGCGCGAGAACAGCACATGATCCTGGTGCGGGCACAGATCGCCGTTGCGAACGAGTTCCGGAACCGTCACCTCAAGGTCGATCGGCCCGCACATCGCCTCGTATCGCGCCCATTCCGCGAAGGGCGCGTCATAGGGTGGGGTGGCCGTCAGCGCGATGATGGTTGCGTTGGGCAAATGGCTGATCAGTTCGGTCAAGGCAGACCACCACTCCCGGCGGAGATGATGGGCCTCGTCGAGCACCAGCGTAGGTTGACCCCGCGCGCACAGGCTCTTGGCCAGGCTGGCGGCCCAATCGGCCTCCCCGCGCGCCGCCAGCGCATGCAAAGCCTGATATGTTGCGGCAGTCAGCTCTGCCGGATCGGCAAGGCTGCGCGACACCTCGGCGCTGCCGGGCGGGCCGTCGAGGAACAGCGGCACCAATCGGGCCAGCCATTGATCACGCACGATCTGGGTTGGTGCCAGCACGAGCGCCGGTCGCCCCAGCCGACGGAGCATTTCGAGGCCCACAACGGTTTTGCCCGATCCCGGTGCAGCAACCAGGTGCAGACGGCGATCGCCGGCATGCTGATCGAACTCCTCCAGCACGCGCCGCTGGTAATCACGCCAGCACCCCGAAAAAGCCATCCGGTCGAGCAGCGCGGCGGCCATTCACAAGCCCCGCCGCACCATCGCGATGCAATCCGCCAAGATGTGCGTCCAGCGGGCGACGCCTTCCTTTGTCTGCAGGCCGTCGTTGCGCACTTCGATGCCCAGATAGGGGATGCGCAGCGCTTCGGCGTGGCGATCCATCGTGTAGTTGAGGTCACGGCCCGAATAGGGCTGGTTGTCCCCCACATGCAGGCCGCGGCTGGCCAGGGCGACGAGGCCGCGGCGGGCGGCGCGGTCATCCTGATTGTAGAGGATACCGATCGGCCACGGGCGCTGTTCCTCAGGGCGGGTGGCGAGCTGCGGCGTGAAGCTGTGGACGGAGATGATCAGCGCCGGGCGCAGGCGCGCGATCTCGGCGGCGATGGCGGCGTGATAGGGCACGTGGATGGCCTCCACCCGCAGGGCGCGTTCTTCTTGCGCCAGGTTCCAGTTGCCGGGGATCAGGTGGCCGTCGCTGCTGGCCGGCACGGCGCCCAGTTCGGCGGGATCGCGGTTCAGGTCCACCACCAGGCGCGAGACGGTGGCAATGATGGCGGGGGCCGAAAGTGCGCGGGACAGCCGGCGGGTGAGCGCATCGGTGCCGATATCGATCGCGATATGATCATTCAGCAGCGCGGCGGGAATGCCAAGATCGATGCCGGGCGGCACCTGCGCCGAGGCATGATCGGCAATCAGCAGCAGATCGGCGGTGCCGGGCAGGATTTCGGGCAGGCTCATCCCTGCCGGCATAGACTGCGCGGGCGACAGAAAAAAGGCCCGGTGGCGAGCCAACAGGGCGCAAACAAAATGGGCCCGGTGGCAAACCACCGGGCCCAAGGGGCATCCTTGGGAGGATGGAACCGGAAATTACTGGCCGATGGCCGGCAGGGCAGCCAGTTCGGTGCCGAGCAGCTTGGCGGCCTGAGCAAACTTCTTGCCAGCTTCGAACTTGGCGTCTTCGGCGCACAGCTTTTCACCGGTGGCGACCAGGTGGATGGCCTTGGCGGCATCTTCACCGCCCTTGGCAGCAGCCAGGGTGCGGATCTGGGCCGGGGTGACCTTGCAGCTGACCGGAGCGGCAGCGGCGACGGGGGTGGCGGCCACGGCAGCGGCGGTGAGGGCGAGAGCGATGATGCGGTTCAACATGGGTCTTCTCCTGTTGCGGCTGACTGGCCACGGGATTGAACAAAAATTCCGATTGATTTGAACATCGCCGCCTCCGACCGAGGGGGGGAGTTGAGCGAAGGCTGAGCGCTGCTCAAATCAACTGAGGGCGTTCTAAGTGTCGCTCAGAAGCCCGTCAACAGCTATTTTGAGCGTTGGTCAGAATGTCGCGGTGCGGCATAACAATATCAATAGGTTGGATGAATGACGTAGCCTTTATACGGCACTGCATCCACGCTTTTGACTGGCCATTCGAGCGCGACTCAGACGAATTTCCAAGTCCGACTCTATTCAGCTGAGCGCGACTCGGGACTGTGAGGGCCGAATCAGATGATGTGCGTGGGGCAGAGCCACCAGCCGCTGCCTGAAAGCGCGGCTGCGGCCCGATCACGCGCCGCCAGATCGGGGTAGAGCGCCAGGCAGGTGGCGCCGGAACCACTCATCCGCACAAGGCCGGCCTCCCCTGCCCGTTCCAGCGCCACCAACACATCGGCGATCACCGGTTGCAGGGCGATGGCCGCCGCGGTCATGTCGTTGCGCAGCCGGTCAAGCGGCATGGCGGGATCGATGGGGCCAAGATCGCGCTGGTCCCATCCGGCGAACACCGGCCCGGTGGCGACCGCCACACGCGGATTGACCAGCAAAACGGGCGTGCCGGCCGGATCATGCGGCCATTGCGACAGCGCCTCCCCCTTGCCCGCACCAAAGCGCGTCTGGCTGTACACGCACACCGGCAC
Organism: Sandarakinorhabdus sp.; assembly: GCF_032115815.1. GTDB lineage: Bacteria > Pseudomonadota > Alphaproteobacteria > Sphingomonadales > Sphingomonadaceae > Sandarakinorhabdus. The sequence goes on along the minus strand of NZ_JAUMBI010000156.1, from coordinate 4,874 downwards.
ATCGGCGCCCAGCGGCTCGGCCAGCGCCGCCAGCCGGTCAAGCGGCCAGTCCAGACCCCACAGCCGGTTCAGCAGCCGCAACGCAGCCGCCGCATCCGCAGAGCCGCCGCCCAATCCAGCCGCGACCGGAATCCGTTTTTCCAGCGTGACGGCAGCGCCCGGCACCACCCCGGCAGCCGCCGCCAGCGCCCGGCCAGCACGCAGCACCAGATTGTCAGCCTCCGGACCCACAGCGCCCGCATTTGGACCCGAAATCGCGAGCGAGAGCGTATCAGCCGGCGCGGCGTGGAGCGTGTCACCGAAATCGGTGAAGGCGAAGATGCTCTCCAGATCATGATAGCCATCAGGCCGCCGCCGCCGCAGGTGCAGCGCCAGGTTGATCTTGGCCGGGGCGTGTTCGGTCAGCATCGTTGGCTGGCTGTGGCGCGGGCCGGCAGGGGGCGCAAGGTGGATTTATGGGGGGTTCTATTTCTGGGCCAGCATCGCCGGCGCTGCATCCAGGCCATAGTCCAGCCGGGCCTGCAGCTTGCGCTTGTCTTCCGCCGGCGCTTCCAGCGCCAGTGCCTGGCGCCAGCGGAATCGCGCTTCGATGCGGCGGCCCTGCTGCCACAGCGCATCGCCCAAGTGGCTGATAATGGTAGGGTCCTGCGGTTCCAGGCTGATGGCGCGTTCCAGCGTGGCCACCGCTTTGTCTACATCACCGGTCTGCAATTGCACCCACCCCAGCGAATCGATAATGCCGCCGTCGCCGGGCCGCAACTGGGCGGCCTTTTCAATCATGGTTCGGGCTTCGGCCGGGGCACCACCGCGTTCAAGCAGACCATAGCCGAGATAATTCAGCACCCCCGGCTCATCGGGAAACAGCGCCAGCGCGGCGCGGAAATCGGCCTGCGCGCCCGGCCAATCGCCGGCACGATCGCGCATCATGCCGCGCAGATAATGCAGGTTCCACGCCGAAACGCCCAACCCCTTGCCAAAGCGATCAATTGCCATGCCATAGGCCGTGGCGGCTTCGGTAAAGCGACTGGCTCTGCTATGCCACCCGGCCAGCCCGGCCCAATCATCGGCCGATGCCTCCGGTGCCTCGGCCGCGCGTTGCAGCAACTGCCCGGCTGCGGTGGATTGGCCAGCGGCTTCAAGCACTTCGGCGCGGCGGGCACGAACGGCCTCTTCCAATCCCAGCCCGGCCGGCACCTTGTCCAGTGCAGCCAACGCCGGCTGGGTCTGATCCGCCTTGCCCAGCATGTCGCCCACGGTGAGCCAGGTGATCGGCAATTCGGGCGCCAGGAAACTGGCCAGCCGGGCGAAGTTCAACGCCATCGGTTCGGAACGTTCCCGCGCGAGGTCAACTGCCAGCCGCGCCGCCGTCCACGCCAGTGCCTGCCGGGGCTCTGTCACCATGGGGCCCAGCCGCTGGCCGGCCTGCAGCCGTTCGCGTGCCACGGCCGTCGGCCGGTCGCCTGGGTAGAGCACGGCCAGCGCCTCATCCTTGCGGCCGGCCATGACCAGTGCATCCGCCTGCCCCTGCCGCAGGAACAGCAGCGCCGGGCCACCGCCGGCACGGGCCTGGCGATAGGCGGTGGCCGCTTCATCCCAGCGGCCAAGGCTCGCGAGCAGATGCGCACGTTGTTCAGCGATATAGGCGCGCAGAAAACCCTGATAACGCTGCGGATCCAGCAGGTTAAGCGCCGCCCCGGCATCGCCGCGGGCTTGTGCCACCCAGGCATCCACCACCGGCCCGACGACGATCGGCCAGCCCTGCCCGCCCAATTTTTGGCGCAAGGACGCGGCCAACGCCCAATCCTTGCGGATCATGGCTTCGGCGATGCGGGTCATCATCACATCGGGATCGCTGGCGCCATCGGCCGCCAAGCTGCGCGCCAGCTGGAATGCCCGTGCCTGATCGCCATTGGCCAGCGCCAATTCCCAGCTGCGCCGCTTGACGTTGGCCGCTGCCGGATCAGCAGCGCGCGCCTCCTCCATCAGCCGGGCTGCCAGCCCGACCTCATTGTCGAGCACGGCATAGCGGCCAATCACATAGGCATGCAGCGCGGAATCGCTGGGGGGGGCAGCCGGCTTGGCCGCATGTGCGGTCGTGGCAGAGAGCGCCAGCAGGGCAGCGGTGGTGAGGCGGGTGCGCATGTGGAGTGAAGATGGCGGGGTGTGGAGGGAATGTCGAGGGGCCCAGAGTAGCGGGCGGCTATTGGGCGCGGCCGGCGGCAAAACCGCCGAGTCCGGCTGGAGACGTGAAGGAAACAGGAAGAAAGACAGAGCGTGGCGGAGCCACGCCGTCGGACGAGTCAAAAAGGGCGGGGTTGAACCCGCCCTTTTCGCTCGCCGGCCGAGCTTGCCGGAGTCGGCGCGCGGCACGCGCGCTCGCCCGGCTGCGCTACATATTCGGATAGTTCGGGCCGCCACCACCCTCCGGCACCACCCAATTGATATTCTGCGTCATGTCCTTGATATCGCACGTCTTGCAATGCACGCAGTTCTGCGCGTTGATCTGCAGGCGCGGGGCGTTCTCTTCCACACCAACGATCTCATACACGCCGGCTGGGCAGTAACGCTGCGCCGGCTCGTCATAGAGCGCGAGATTGACCTCCACCGGCACCGACGCATCCTTCAGCGTCAGGTGGCATGGCTGGTCTTCCTCGTGGTTGGTGTTCGACAGGAACACGCTCGACAGCCGGTCAAAGCTGATCACCCCATCCGGCTTGGGATAGACGATCTTCGGCGCATCATCCTTGCGGCGCATGTGGGTGTTGTCGGGGCTCAGCTTGAAAGTGAAGGGCAGTTCATAGCCCAGATATTCCATCCACATCATGATGCCGCCCATGGCGGTGCCCACCGTGGTGCCGAACTTCTCCACCGCCGGCAGCACGTTGCGCACCATCTTCAGCTCTTCATACACCCAGCTCTTCTTGTAGGCGGCGTCATAGTCCTTCAGTTCGTCCCCACCGCGCTGGGCGGCAACGGCAGCCACGGCGCATTCGGCGGCCATCATGCCGGTCTTCATCGCGGTGTGACTGCCCTTGATGCGCGGCACGTTCAGGAAGCCGGCGGCGCAGCCGATCAGCGCGCCGCCCGGGAAGGCCAGTTTCGGCACCGCCTGCCAGCCACCATCGTTGATGGCGCGTGCGCCATAAGAAACGCGGCGACCGCCTTCAAGGATTTCGCGGATCGCCGGGTGGGTTTTCCAGCGCTGGAATTCCTCAAACGGCGACAGATGCGGATTGTCGTAATTCAGCCACACCGAGAAACCCAAGGCGACCTGGCCATTGGCCTGATGATAGAGGAAGCCGCCGCCATTGGCGTCGCTAAGCGGCCATCCCTGGCTGTGGATCACCCGGCCCGGCACATGCTTTTCGGCCGGGATGTCCCACAATTCCTTCAGGCCGATGCCGTAAATCTGCGGCTGGCTGTTCTTGCGCAGGTCAAAGCGGTTGATGATCTGCTTGGAAAGATGCCCGCGCGCACCTTCGGCAAAGAAGGTATATTTGGCGTGGATCTCCAGGCCGGGCGTCCAGCTGTCCTTCTTCGAACCATCCTTGGCGATCCCCATGTCGCCGGTGGCGACACCCTTCACGCTGCCATCATCATTGAACAGCACTTCGGCCGCGGCAAATCCGGGGAAGATTTCGACGCCCAGTGCTTCGGCCTGTGTCGCAAGCCAGCGGGTGAGATTGCCGAGACTGACAGTGTAGCAGCCCTTGTTCTGCATGAACGGCGGCAGCAGCGCGTGGGGGAAATCATATTTCCTGGTTTCGGTCAGCACCCAGTGATGGTTCTCCGTGACCGGCACGGTAAGCGGGCTGTCCATCGTCCGCCAATCGGGCAGAAGTTCATCCAGCGCGCGCGGATCGACCACCGCGCCCGACAGGATATGCGCGCCGATTTCACTGCCCTTTTCGAGGATGCACACCGAAAGCTCGACACCCAGTCGCTGCGCTTCCTGCTTGGCCCGGATTGCTGCGGAAAGGCCAGCCGGCCCACCGCCAACGATCACCAGGTCATAGGGCATCGATTCCCGTTCGCTCACGTGCTTTCCCCATCCTCGTCGCGCCGCATCGGGCTGGCGCGGCCTTGCCATCATTCACCAGATAGCGGCACAGCAAAGGCTTGACCAGACGGGGCACACTGATGCTTTTGGTCGCTTGTGACGCTGCCCCCCGCCGCCTTTGCTTCTTCTGTTGCTGCCGATCCTGCCGCTGCGTTGGCCTTTCTGGTGAATGCGGGGGCCGATGTGGCAGTTACCGAACAGCCGCGCCGCTGGCTGGATGCGCCCCCACCCAAGGCAACGCCGCAGCCTGAGCCGGCGCCTGCACCGGCTGCTGCACCGCGTATGGCGGCGCCCGCGCCAGTCCCGGCCGCCGATCACCCGGCCCGCGCCTGTGCCGATGTGCCGGCGCTGCTCACCCTGCTCGGCCGTTTTCCCGACGCCCGTACAAGGCCGCCAATGCTGTTTCACGGCGCGCTGGAGGCCCGGGTGTGGGTGTTGATTGATCGGCCCGACACCGATCCTGCGCACCGTGACACCATCGATCGCATGCTAGCCGCCATCGATCTCGACTGGAGCCGCGCCGCGCTGGTCAGCCGCCTGCCCTGGCCAACACCCGGCGATGGTGAGCCGACCGCCAGTGCTCTGGCCCGTTTCACACCAGTGGTGGAGCGATTGGCCGAGTTGGCACCGCCTACGTATGTGCTGGCGCTGGGCCAGGTTGCCGCTGATCTCGCCGGCAGCCAGGCCCGGCTGGGCAGGGCCCGGGTGGGGTGGGGCCCGGGCCCCCCGCCGCGCCGCCCGCCGCGCCCGCCGCCGGCCCGCCGGGGTGCACCTTGACCCGTGCGCCCGGCGCGCCGCTCCGGAGCCGCGCCAC
>NZ_JAUMBI010000155.1:0-27190 GCF_032115815.1 Sandarakinorhabdus sp. | reverse complement strand
CCCGCCGCGAACTGTTGCCGGATTTCGTCGCGCTTCTCCCGCGCCGTGGCCAGCGGCACCTTGTCCAATCTGCCCAGCCCAAAGTCACGCCGCTTGCCCGCCACTTGCATGCGCACCGTCCACGATGCGGCAAACGCCTTTGCTTTGGCCCCGTTCCCCACAGCGGCGCGACTCTCCCGCACCTCTAGATAAAGCCCCCCGCCGTCGGGGTGACGGCCCGGCAGCTTGCGCAGCTTTTCCAATTGCGTCGGCTTCAACAGGCACTCAGCCATAACGACCTCCCCGCTCCCCACGACGTTCCCCACACCTTCCCCCACGGCTGGGGTGCGATTGTGGGGAACGGCGCGGCATCATGTGGGAAGCATAAGCCGATTAGGCCCTCGGTGAAAAGGCCCTTTCGGGTTCGTCTGGCACAGCTTGGGAGGAGTAATTGGCGGAGCGGGAGGGATTCGAACCCTCGATGGGCTTTTGACCCATACACACTTTCCAGGCGTGCGCCTTCGACCACTCGGCCACCGCTCCGCGCACTGGAAGGGGCCCGATAGCAAGTGGGGCTGGCCACGTAAACCGTTGCAGGCGCTTCGCTGCAAAAAGAAAATGCAAAGCACGGCTGCGGCCCTGCCGCGGCCTTCCTTGACAACAGGGTGATTGACGCTGACCCTTCGCCTGTCACGATCGGGGGAGCATCATGATACCAGGCAAATTTGCGCAAACGGATCCGAACCGGATTGCCGTCATCATGGCGGGATCGGGCGAGACCATCAGCTTTGGCAAACTGGAACAGCGGACCAATCGCCTGGCGCACTTCTTTCGCCAGCAGGGCCTGAACCGCTGCGATCATTATGCCATCTACATGGAAAATAACATCAATTATGTGGAGTGCTGCGGCGCCGGCATGCGCGCGGGGCTCTATTTCACGCCGACCAACTCCTATCTGGGCGTCGATGAGCTGGGCTATATCCTGAACAACAGCCGTTCCAAGATCCTGATCACCTCGCAGGCCAAGCTGGAGGTGGCGCGCGCTGCCATGGCGCAGGCACCGGGCGTGACGCTGTGCCTGGTGGTTGATGGTGAGGGGGAGGCCAGCGATGACGGCCGCGTGATGTCACTCGCTGCCGCGGTCGCCAACATGCCCGACACGCCGATTGCCGATGAATGGCTGGGCGTCGCCATGCTCTATTCCTCGGGCACCACGGGCCGGCCGAAGGGCATCGTGCGCCCGTTGCCGGAGGTGAAGCCGGAAGCAGGCATTCCGCTGTATGATTTCCTGAGCAAGTTGTGGCTGTGCCGGGACAGGATGATCTATCTGTCGCCGGCGCCGCTCTACCACTCGGCACCGCAGGCAGCAGTGTCGCTGGCGATCATGGCGGGCGGCACTGCGGTCATCATGGAGAGCTTCAACCCGGAAACCTATCTGCAGCTGGTGGAACATTACCGCGTCACCCACAGCCAGTTGGTGCCGACCATGTTCTCCCGCATGCTAAAGCTGCCGGAGGATGTGCGCCGCCGCTATGACCTCAGTTCGCTGGAGGCCGTGATCCATGCCGCCGCCCCCTGCCCGATCCCGGTGAAGGAGGCGATGATCGATTGGTGGGGGCCGATCATCCACGAATATTATGGCGCCACCGAAGGCCTGGGCTTCACGGCCTGCGATACGGCTGAATGGCAGGCCCACAAGGGAACGGTGGGGCGCGTGGTGCTGGGCGAGATTCACATATTGGACGACGACATGCAGCCGATGCCGCAGGGCGAGCCGGGCACGATCTGGTTCACCACAGCGACACCCTTCGAATATTTCGAAAACGCCGACAAGACGAACGAAAGCCGGTCGGCCGACGGGACGAAGACCACCGTCGGCGACGTTGGCTATCTCGACGCGGATGGCTTTCTGCACCTGACCGATCGCAAGACGTTCATGATCATTTCGGGCGGCATGAACATCTATCCGCAGGAGTGCGAAAACCTGCTGGTCACCCATCCCAAGGTGGCTGACGCCGCCGTGTTCGGCGTGCCTAACGAGGATCTGGGCGAAGAGGTGAAGGCCGTGGTGCAGGCAGCGCCGGGGGTGACGGCTGACGCGGACCTGGCCGCGGAACTGATCGCCTTCTGCCGGGCCAACATGGCCCATATCAAATGCCCGCGCTCGATCGATTTCACCGATCAACTGCCGCGCTTGCCCACCGGCAAACTCTACAAGCGCGAGCTGCGTGATCCCTATTGGGTGGGCCACAAGAGCAAGATCGGCTGAACCGCGCCCCGGCGGGGCAGAGCCACGGAAAAGGGGCGACGCTTTGCCGGCGCCGCCCCTCCTGACGAGCCCCCGTATGACGGGGCATGGCCCTCCGGCCTTACTGCAGCAGCTGGGTAACCTGCTGGGCCGACTGGTTGGCCCGGGCCAGCATCGCCTGCGCGGCCTGGCTGAGCACCTGGTTCTTGGCCAGGTTGGTCGATTCCGTCGCGAAGTCAGTATCCTGGATCCGGCTGCGCGAGGCTTGCAGGTTGGTGCTGTTCGACGACAGGTTGTTCACCGCGGCTTCCAGCCGGTTCTGCACGGCACCGATATTGGCGCGATCGAGGTTGACGCTGTTCAGCGCCGTATCGATGGCGTCCAGCGCAGCCGTGGCACCATCGGCGGTCGACACGTCGATATCCGAGATGCGCAGGCCACCAGCGGAGGCGCCGTAGCTGTTTTCCTCGAAGCCCAGCGACGTGAAGTTGGACGCCGCGGCAAAGGCCTGGCTGCCGGCCCGCACATCGATGGCCTTGGCCGATTCCAGCCGCACCGTGCCATAGGCGGTTTCCGCCGTGGCTGCCGTGGCCGCGATGGCATAGGCCGATCCGGAGCCCTTCACTGAAGTGCCGCCCAGCCCCAGCTCAGCCGCCGTGGCGCCGCCGGCGACGATCGCGACCGACAGGTTGCGACCATCGGCAGCGGTCAGATCCAGGCCGCCAAGGCCGTTGTCGCTGGCCGTCACCCCGGTCATGCCGCCGAAGTTGTTGATGGCAGCCGCGACCTTTTCGCGGCGGGCCTGGGCCGTATCGGTGGTGGCCAGGCCTTCGATGGTGATGGCGACACCGTTGATGGTGACCGACGCGCCGGTGCCGGTGAGCGTGGTGGCCGTGGTGTTGGCGGTGAGCGTCACATCATTGGCAACTGCCGAAACGCCGGTCTGCGCCGAGGAGGCATTAATGGCCGCCGCGATCGAGATGGCGCTGGCCGACTTGGAAGAAGACGCTGCCACCGTGGAGGAGACATTGTCATCAGCCGCAGCAGCCGCCCGGATGGCGACGCCGTTAATGGTGAGATCACCGTTGTTGAGGTTGCGGATGCCGGCGGCATCCACGGCCACGGCGCGGGCATCGGTGCTCACCGTAGACACGCCGCGTTCGAAGGTACCAGCGGCGAGACCAGCCCGGCTGATGCGGGCGCTGGCGCTGTTGGCCGAGCTGATCTCGATCGGCTGACCATTGGTGCTTTCCAGGCTGAAGCTGCCCGATTGGGCGCCAACTTTCAGCCCGGTGGCAGCCGCAGTCAGTGTGGTGACCGCCACTTCGATGTTGCGGCCATCATCGGCTTCCAGGCGGATGCCGCCATTGGTGTCACCGGTGTCGACAGCACGCACCCCGGTCTGGCCGGAAATGGCGTTGATGGCGTCGCGCACCAGGCGGCGGCTTTCAGCGGCATCGGTGGTGGTCGCCACCGAAGCGGTGGTGACGCCGTTGATCGTCACCGTGCCGGTCAGGGCCGCAGCGGTCATCGCGGAACCGGTCATCACCGTCTGGCCCACCACGGCGCGCACGCCGGTCTGTTCGCTGGCACGGTTGATGGCGGCAGCCTTGGCGACGGCCGAAGCGGCCTTGTTGCCCGACGACAGGCTGTCATCCGATGACAGCGACGAGCCGATGGTGACGCCGTTGATCACGAGGTCGCCGGCCTGCAAGGCCTGGTTGGCGCCCAGGTTGGCGGCGGTGGCTTCAAAGGCACCCGAAGCCGACAGCGCCGGGCTGGAGCCGAGGCCGAGATCACGCGCCCGGGTGGAGGACAGGCTGAAGGCCACGGTTTCGCCGGCGCGGCTGCCGGTTTGCAGGCGGACATTCTGCGCCGAACCATCAAGCAGGCGTCGGCCGTTGAAGTTGGTGCGCACGCCGATATTGTCGACTTCGCCGATCAGCTGACGGACTTCGGCCTGCACGGCCTGGCGGTCGATGCCGGTCAGCGTGCCGTTGGCCGACTGTACAGCCAGTTCGCGCATGCGCTGCAGCATGTTGGTGACTTCGCCCATGGCGCTTTCCGCCGTCTGCGCCATGCTGATGCCGTCGCCGGCGTTGCGCATGGCCACTGCGAGACCGCGGACATCGGCGGTCATCTTCTGGCTGATGGCGAGGCCGGCGGCATCGTCCTTGGCGCTGTTGATGCGTTGGCCGGTCGAGAGGCGCTGCATCGCAAGGCCCATCATGTTATTGGCACTGCGCTGCGCATTCTGGGCGGTCAGCGCGCTGATGTTGGTGTTGATCACAGTCATCTTGGGTTTACTCCCGCTTCCCGCCGCCGCAGAAGGTGCGGGGCGCTGCACTGGAAACGGCCCAGGCTGAATATCGCTTAAACGCGTTTTGAAATGGTCATGATTTGAACGACTTCCCCTTCCCCATCCTGTTTGACAGCCGCGACGTCGTGATCATCGACAAGCCGGCGGGCCTGGCCGTGCACCCGGGGCCAAAAACGCCGCACAGCCTCGAAGATCATCTGCCGGCCTTGGCCAATGGCGGCTTTGTGCCGGTTGCCGCGCACCGGCTGGATCGCGACACGTCGGGCTGCCTGGCCGTCGCCCGCACCAAGCGCGGCGCCAAATTGCTGAGCGCGGCGTTCGAGGAGCGCAAGGCCGAAAAGGCGTATTGGGCCATCTTGTCGTCCCTGCCCGCCACGGCCGAAGGGTTGGTGGATGCACCCTTGATCAAGGTTTCGACCGCAGAAACCGGCTGGCGCATGGTGGTGCGCCGCGATGGCAAACCGGCGCGCACGCATTGGCAGGTGCTGGATGCCGCCACTCGGCTGGTCGAATTCCGCCCTGAAACCGGCCGCACCCACCAGATCAGGGTGCACGCGGCGCGCATCGGCTGCCCGATTGCGGGTGATCCGGTTTATGGGGACGGAATTGGTCCGATGCGGCTGCACGCCCGGAGCCTCGCGATTACCCTGCCCGATGGACAGCGCCTGGACGCTAGCTGCGATCCGCCGGCGGACTGGCCGACTTCACCCGGCCCTGAAAGCCGATGAAATCGGCATAATGCTCGGCCAGCACGGCAAGCCGTTCGTGCACCTGGTCCGGCCCGATCTTCTGCACCACGCCATCCACCAGCAGGTTGAGCAGCGAGGCCAGTGCCGAGTTCATGTCCCAGAAATGGCCCAGCGCCACTTCGGCGGTGAGGATGTGCGGGGTGAGATCACGCGCCCATGGGCAATAGGGATCGGTGATCACCACCAGCGGCCGGCCACTGGCGGCCACGCGTTCGGCGAGCAAGCGGAACTGGCGGGAATAGCGGCGCACATCGATGGCCACGAACACATCCTGCGGCCCGGCATCGACAAGCACATCCATGATGCCGGCCGCCATGTCGAGCGCCTGCACCTGGGGGCGCACATAGGACAGATGACGGGCAAAGCCGGCGGCAAGCCCGGCCTCCGTCTGGAAACCGGCGACATGGACGCGCGGAGCCGCCGCAAGCAGCGCGACGATGGCAGCCCATTCCGGCGTTTCGGCCAGCCGGTAGACGCCGGCAATCGCAGCGGTTTCCGCCTTCAACCGCGCATCGGCTGAAGGCGCCGGGCGGGTGAGCAGCCAGGGCGCATCGCGGGCGTCGTCGCGCAGATCATCCTTCAGCGCGGCGAGATTGTCATAACCCAGGCTCTTCACCAACCGCGCCACGGTCATCGCCGAGACACCGACACGGTTGCCGATGGAGGCCGCGGTTTCGAACGGCAGTTGATCCAGATTGTCGGCCAGCCAGCCGGCGATCATCCGCTCCGATACGGTGAGATGCTCGTAACGTTCGGCAAGGCGCTGGGCGATACGGCTGCTCATGTGCGTTGGATAACAGGCGCGCGGCGCTGTGCAAGCGCGCGCATCAAAACGCCACGTCCTTCCATTCCTCTCGCACGAACAGCGGCGACTGATCGGCATAATGCGGCGAGGCGCGGCGGATGGTGGCGGCGCCGAACTGGTGGATAGAACGCGAATTTACCGCGCCATTCCTCGGCCATTCCACCAGCATGATGAAGCCATCGCCGTTGTCCGCCACGCGGAGGCCGTCCCCACCCTGATGAGCATAGATGGCACGCAACGTGTCGGGACCGCCGAACACCGGCAGGTCCTTCGGGCCATGGCGCAGTCGCTGGTAATCGCCCAGCGGTACATCGAGCCGGCCGAATGTCGCCTTCAGCGCGTCCACCACTTCGCGCAGCTTGGGCTCGGCCGGCGGCAGTGGATCGCCGAGATAAACCTGACGGCCAACGCTGGCCATCACCGCCACGGCCAGGCTGTCGGCAGGGCCGATGCCATCCGCCGTCCAGTCCCAGCGCTTCAGCAGCGCCTGCGCCTCGGCCAGATCGGGCTTGCCGCGTGTGTCCAGCGCCAGCACCGCCAGCATCCATTTGCCGGCCGGCGAAGCGCGGCTGTAGGCCTTGTCGAACTTGATGCGCAGCAGCGCGTCTCGGCTGATCGGGCCATTCAGTTGCGCAAACAGCTCGGCATAACGGTGCATGCGGTTGGTGGTGTAGGTTTCGATGCCCAATTCCGGCGCGAAATCGGCTGGTTTCGGATTGTCCTTCGGCGCCGTGCTTACCCACGGCACATTGTTGGCATTGGCGACCCAGCCGGATGCAGGATCGACGACCTTGGGATAGGCAACCCACGGCTTGTAACCCGTCCACAACGCGGCCGAGGTGTCGCCGGGCAGCACGCCCTTCCAATCGTAGCCGGGGCGGCGATCGGGGAATTTGGCGTTGTAGAACATGCCGATATGCCCCTCACGGTCGGCATAGACGAAGTTGGTTGCCGGCACCGCCTGCATCGCCATCACCGCCTGCCATTCGGCGAAGTTCTGCGCCTTGTTCAGCCGGTAATACTGCTCCACCTGCGCCACTTCGCCGATGCCGGCATGGCGGATGGCAAAGGCACCCTTGTCGTTCAGGATCACCATCCCGTGCCGGCTGCGATAGACGGTGCGCGGCACCGGCAGCACCAGCGGGCCGAACTTCACCCGCAGCCAGACGCGTTTCGATTCCAGCGGCAGCCATTTGCCGTCGAAGCGATACTGGGTGCCGTCGTCATTCAGCACCAGCTTGTACACATCGATCAGATCAGGCCGGTTGACCGTGTTGGCCCAGCCCAAATTCTTGTTGTGGCCCAAGAGCGGGAACGGCGCGCCAGGGAAGTTGGCGCCGGCGAAATCCCAGCCTTCATCCGAATGCACCACCAATTCCCACCAGGTCACCCCGCCTGCCCACGGCTGGTGGCTGTTGATGATCAGGCGGGTGGTGGCGTCGCCTGACCGCGCCGCCGTTACCGCAAAAGCATTGCTGCCACGTTCATCAATCGGGCCGGAATCGCGTGGCGGCAATTCGCCCTTCACCAGCGGTTCCAGCACGCGCTCCATCCCGAAAAAGAACGGCGATCTCAGCACGAAGCCGGTAACGATATCCTTGCCAGTGACAGGAAACAGGCCCTGCAACCGCTGCTCTTGGGCATGGCTGCGGGCATAGTCGTTGAGCCCCTGCGCATAGCCTTCCACCAGCGCGCGCGTCGCCGGAGACAGGCTCATGTAGCCCCGATCCGCCACACCGCGCGCATCGAGCGCATGGCCGGCAAAATCGATGCCGGCGCCGTCTTCGCCCAATATCGCCCCGGCGCGGCCGCGCACGGCGGCCAATATCTCTTCCAGATTGCGAAAATCATCCTCGGCATGAGCGATGGCAATGCCATAGGCGACATCGGCGTCCGTCTTGCCGTGGATATGCGGCACGCCCCATTTGTCGCGCTCGATGCGCACGTTTCGCACCCGCACTGGATCGGCATCTGGCGGGCTGGCGCTGAACGCGTCCCACGTCGAAAGCCCCACCACCACGGCGGCGATGGCGATGCTGCTCCAGAACAGGGCGGTGAACCAGCGCGGCATCAGCGGGCGTCTTTCACGACCACGCCGCCCTTCACCACCATCTTCACATCACGCAGCAGCGTCACATCGCGGGTGGGATCACCGGCAACCGCGATGATGTCGGCATAGCGGCCGGGTGCGATCTGGCCTACGTCTGCCTCGCGGCCCAGCGCCTCGGCGGCTTTCACCGTGGCGGCGCGGATCGCGTCGATCGGCGTCATCCCCCATTCCACCATCTTGCCGAACTGCCGGGCATTGTCGCCATGCGGATAGACGCCGGCATCGCTGCCGAAGGCCATCTTCACGCCGGCCTTCCACGCTGCCTGGAAGGTCTGGCGCTGGCGCAGGCCGACCTCGCGTTCCTTGGCCAGGCTGGATTCCGGCACGCCGTTCTTGGCGCCTTCGGCCAGGATATAATCATCGTTGTAGATATCCATGGAAAACCAGGTGCCGGCCTTCTTGGCCAGCTCGAACGCCTCGGCATCGGCAAAGCTCACATGCTCCACCGTGTCCACGCCGGCGCGGATCGCCGCCTTGATGCCGTTGGTGCCATGGGCATGGGCCGCGACCTTCAGGCCCAGCATGTGCGCTTCATCCACCAACGCGTTCATTTCGGCCTGGGTGTACTGCTGGGCGCCAACGCTGGTGCCGATGGAGAACACGCCGCCGGTCGCGCAATATTTGATCACCTCGGCGCCGCGCCGGTGCAGTTCGCGCACCTTCTGGCGCACGCCATCGGGGCCATCAGCGATGCCCGGGCGATCGAAGACATAATTGGCCGGCAGCTCGTTGCTGTCGCAGTGCCCGCCGGTGGCGCCGATGGCATAGGTGGCCGGCACGATGCGCGGGCCGGGGATGGCGCCGCGCTCGATCGCCATTTTCAGGGCGAGATCGGCATAATCGGCGGCGCCGACATTGCGCACGGTGGTAAAGCCGGCATTGATGGTGCGCTTGGCCATGGCGGTGCCCAGCACGGTCCAGAACGAGGACGGATAGCTGAGCGCCTGCATCCCTGACAGCGTGGGATCGCTGGTGAGGTGGACGTGCATGTCAATCAGGCCGGGCAGGATGGTGAGATCGCCCAGATCGATGCGCCTTGCATCGGTGATGATATGCCGATCCGATGTGGTGACCAGCGTGATGCGGCCATTTTCGGTGACGATCTGCGGATTCTGGACGATGCTGCCGCTGACGACATCGAGCATGCGGGCAGCGGTGATCACCACGGTTTCGGCGCTTGCCGAGGCCGCCGACAAAAGGGCCATCACGGCCAAGGCAATGCGCTTCATCGAAAATCTCCCCTGAGTGGCCCTTCGATAGGGGCAAACGGGGAGCGTTCGCAAGCGGATCAGGCGACCAGTTGCAGACCGGTTGCGGGCAGCCACGGCACCGGCTGACCATCGCCAGTGACCAGTGCCGCCAGGAACTGATCGACACAGCCATCCCAGGCATAGCGGCGGCCGTGCGCCACGCAATCGGCGCGCCGTGCAGACAGCGCAGCGCGCATCGCCTCACCCAGATCATGCGCCACCGCGCCGATCCGTCCCGGCGCGCGCCCATCGGGGCCAAAACCACCCTGCCCCACCACATCCAGCGGCCCGGGCACCGGATAGCCGGCCACCGGCGTGCCGCTGGCCAGCGCCTCGATCATCACCAGGCCGAACGTGTCGGTGCGGCTGGGGAAGGCCAGCACATCGGCGCCGGCATAGGCCGAAGCGAGCGCCGGGCCGTGCAGCGCGCCCAGGAAATGCGCCTGCGGATATTTGCGCTGCAAGGCGTCGAGCGCCGGGCCATCGCCCACCACCAATTTGTCGCCAGCCCAGGGCGCGGCAAGGAACGCCTCGATGTTCTTTTCCACCGCCACACGGCCAACATGCAGCGCCACCGGGCGCTTGAGGCCGGCATAGACCGGGTGCGGCGGCGCATCGGGGCGGAACTGATCAACATCGGCGCCGCGCGACCAGAGCCGCGTCTGGGTGATGCCGTGGCTGGCGAGTTCATCGGCCAGGCGCGGGGTGGCGACCATCACCGCACTGGCCGCGCCGTGGAAGCGGCGCAGCACGCGCCACACGCGTTCGGGGTTGATACCGATGCGCGCCGACACATAATCGGGGAAGCGGGTGTGGAAGCTGGTGGTGAAGGCCATGCCTTGATTCATCGCCCAGCCGCGGGCGTGCCAGCCCAGCGGACCTTCGGTGGCAATGTGCAGCGCATCGGGGGCAAAGGCGCGAATCTGCTTGGCCGTCCGGCGCTGCGTTGTCATCGCCAGCCGGATTTCGGGATAGCTGGGCATCGGCACCGACCAGAACTGATCCGGGGAGATCACCTGCACCCGCACACCGCGCTCGGCGAGCAGGCGGATAGTGGTGGACAGCGTGCGGACAACGCCATTGACCTGCGGTTCCCAGGCATCGGTGACGAGCGTGAGTTTCAGCATGATTGTTCCTTCAGGCTGCCATCAGGGCCGGCATGGCGTGCAGGGCAGCGTCGCGGGTGTGCTGCGCCCAATCGATGATTTCGATGCGACCATCGGCGTGCTCGGCCAGCGCCGTGCAGCTTTCGACCCAGTCGCCATCGTTCATGTAGGTGATGCCGCCGAACTCGCGGATTTCGGCCGAATGGATATGCCCGCACACCACGCCATCCAGGCCGCGCAGGCGGGCGGCTTCGGCCACGGCCTCCTCGAACCGGCCAATGAAGGCGACGGCGTTCTTCACCTTCTTCTTGATGTGGGCAGAGATCGACCAGTACGGCAGGCCCAGCCTTGCCCGCGCGCGGTTGTAATGGCGGTTCAGTTTCAGCAGCAGCTCGTAGCCAATGTCTCCCGCCCAGGCGAGCCAGCGGTGGTAGAGCACGACGCCATCGAACTCATCGCCGTGGCACACCAGGAAGCGGCGGCCATCGGCCGTGGTGTGGATGGCTTCCAGCGCGATCTCCACCCCGCCAAAGCCGAGGCCGGCATAGGGCCGCAGGAATTCATCGTGGTTGCCGGGGATGAAGACGACACGGGTGCCCTTGGCCGCCATCTTCAGCACGCGGCGCACCACGTCGTTATGGCGCGGCGGCCAGAACCAGCCGCGCTTCAGCTTCCAGCCATCGATGATGTCACCCACCAGATAGAGGGTTTCGGGCTGGATGGACTTCAGGAAATCCAGCAACAGATCGGCGTTGCAGCCCGGCGTGCCAAGATGGACATCGGAAATCCACACGGTGCGCAGGCGCAGCTTGCCGCCGGCCGTGCGTTCATCCTCGTCGTTTAGAAAGGCTGGAGCGGCTGGCGGGAGCCGGAACGGCGGTGGTGATGCGGGAGTCGGCTCGCGCCAGAACAATTGATCAGCAACAGCCAGCGGCAAAGACGCCATCGGTATCCCCTGTGTGGCTTATCCTTGCCCGGACGCATTAGCGACAGGCAATGACAGGGGTGTGGCGATGGCGTTGCAGCGATGTGGCGTTATCGTTGCAAAGATGTGTCAGCGGCTGGCGAGACGGTGGCGTTCCCAGGCCAGCGCGTGGCCCACCATGGTTTCCAGATCGGCATAGCGCGGCTGCCAGCCCAGCAGTTCGCGCGCCTGGCTTTTCGCCACCAGCACTGCGGGATCGCCGGCGCGGCGCGGGCCGTCGTGGCGCGGAATGGCGGTGCCCGACACGGCTTCCAGCGCGTCGAGCACTTCGATGACGGATGCGCCCTGGCCATAGCCCAGGTTCACCGCATGATACTGGCCCGGATCGGCCAGGCAGGCGCGCAGCAGCAGGATATGGGCTTCGGCCAGATCGGTGACATGCACATAATCACGCACGCCGGTGCCATCGGGCGTGGGATAATCGCGGCCGAAGATGGTGAAACGCTCGCGCTGGCCGGTGAGCACGTGGCAGGCGAGCTCGATCAGGTGGTGCGGGTGCTGGCTGGCCTGACCGGACCGCATCTGCGGATCGGCGCCACACACGTTGAAATAGCGCGGGCAGGCGACCGAGAAGCTGCGATTGGCGGCCACCATGTCGGCCAGCGCGCGTTCGGCAAAGGCCTTGGACCAGCCATAGGGGTTGATCGGCGCGATGGGCGCGGTCACTTC
The DNA here is from genome assembly GCF_032115815.1 of Sandarakinorhabdus sp. Lineage (GTDB taxonomy): Bacteria > Pseudomonadota > Alphaproteobacteria > Sphingomonadales > Sphingomonadaceae > Sandarakinorhabdus. The sequence continues at coordinate 14,969 of NZ_JAUMBI010000155.1, read as the reverse complement.
GAGCGGCTGGCCGTCACCGTTCCCGTACACGGCAGCGGTGGAGGACAGCACGAACGCGCCAATCCCGCAGGCCAGCGCGGTTTCGGCCAGAGCCAGCGTCTCGCCGAAATTCTCGCGATAATAGAGCGCCGGCTGTTCGACCGATTCCGCCACCGAGATGCGGGCAGCGAAGTGCAGCACAGCACCGATGCCATGTTCACGGATGACGCGTTCGGCCAGCGCCGTGTCTCCGGCGCGGCCCTGAACGAAGATTGCGCCTTCGGGCACCAAACCGCGGTTGCCGGTGGACAGATCGTCCAGCACCACCACCTTCACCCCGCGATCCAGCAGCGCCAGCGCAGCGTTGCTGCCGATGTAGCCCGCCCCGCCGGTCACCAGCACGGGCGGCAGTTCGGATTCGGGGATCAGCGACAGCAGCGGGTTCATGCCTCTTGCCTAGCCGCTGCGGCGCGCCGGCTCAATCAGGAATGCCGGCAGCTGTGCAGCAGCGGCCAGACAGAGCGGGATCGCGGAATGGCAGGGCCGGGCGTGACTTGGCGTGTCGCCGCGCTATGCTGGCCGCATGAGCAGCGATTTTGCCACCTACCCCAGCCTTGCCGGCCGCCGCGTGTTCATCACCGGCGGGGCGACCGGCATCGGCGCGGCGCTGGTGACGGCATTTGCCGCGCAAGGCGCGGTGGTGGGCCATGTCGATCTGGCGGCCGACGCGGCGGCGATGCTGGCTGAAGCGCTGCCGGCCGCCCCGTGGTTCCGGGCGCTGGACGTGACTGACACGCAGGCGCTGCAGGCCGCCATCACCGATTTTGCCGCAGCGGCCGGCGGGCTGGACGTGCTGATCAACAATGTAGCCAACGACAGTCGCCACGATCCGCTCTCCGTTGACGAAGCGCGCTGGCGCGACCTGATGGCGGTCAATCTCGATTGCGGTTTCTTTGCCACGCAGGCCGCGATCCGCCTGATGCCGGCGGGCGGGAGCATCATCAATTTCTCGTCGATCAACGCGCTGCTGGGCCCGGGCGGGATGCCCGCCTATGTCGCGGCGAAATCGGCCATCGTGGGGCTGACCAAGGCGCTGGCCCGGCAATATGGGCCCGACGCGATCCGGGTGAACGCCATCCTGCCGGGCTGGGTGGTGACGCAGCGCCAGCTCGATCTGTGGCTGACGCCCGAGGCCGAGGCCGAATGGATGGAGCAGGTCGCCCTCAAACAGCGCATCCTGCCAGAAGACGTCGCCAATCTGGCGCTGTTCCTCGCCGCCGACGACAGCCGGATGATCACCGGGCAAGCCATGGTGATCGACGGCGGCCGGGTTTAGGTCAGCGCGTCCCAGGCCGCCACGATGCCCTGCGCATCGGCGGCAATATCGGCCAACGGCTTGCCCGGCCTGAACAGGGAACTGCCCAGCCCGAACCCGGTGGCCCCAGCGGCGCGATAGGCGGCCATCGTGTCGGCGTTGATGCCGCCCACCATGAACAGCGGCAGGCCAGGTGGCAGCACGGCGCGCACCGCCTTCACGGCCGCAGGCGGCACCAGTTCGGCCGGGAACAGCTTCAGGCCGTGGGCACCAGCCGCGACGGCAGCGAACATTTCGGTGGGGGTCAGCACACCGGGCAGCGCGATCATGCCGCTGGCCACCGCCGCTTCGATCACCGCAGGGTTGCAATTTGGTGCCACCACCAACCGGGCACCGATGCCGGCCAGGCTGCGCACCGCGCCGGTATCGAGCACGGTGCCGGCACCGACCAGCGCGGCATCGCCAACCGACGCAATGATCGCTTCGATACTGCTGAGTGGGTCAGGCGAGTTCAGCGGCACTTCGATCAGGCTGATGCCGGCATCCACCAGCGCGTGGGCCACGTCGACAGCGCGCGCCGGCTCCAGCCCGCGCAAGATGGCGATCAGGGGGCGATGCCCATCAAGAAAATCTCGGCTCATTCACCGTTCTTGCGCCGGCAACAGCGCCGGTGCAATCCTGCCCGCCATGCTTGACCTGCCCAGCCAGCCCGCCTTCATCATCCCCTCGCAATGTGTGCTGGCCGAAGGGCCGGTGTGGGATGATCGGGCCGGTTGCCTGTGGTTCACCGATATTCAGAAGAGCGAACTGCTGTGCTGGCACCACGACGCACAGCAACTGGAACGCATCGCCCTGCCCGAACGCCTGGGTTCGCTGGCCCTCACCGACGATCCGGATCGGCTGCTGCTGGCGCTGGCCAATGGCTTTGCGCTGTTCACGCCGGCCAACGGGCGCATCGAATGGCTGCACCGGCTGGATCTGGAAGCCCACGGCATGCGCCTGAACGATGGTCGGATGGACCGGCAGGGCCGCTTCTGGACCGGGGCAATGGTGGAGGATGATGCCCGCGCGCCGCCCGAACGCGGCGCGCTCTACCGCCTTGATCCGCCGGGGACGGCGCCGCCGGTGGCATTGCGCGACGGCATCGGGATCAGCAATTCGATCTGCTTCTCGCCCGACGGCGCGCACGCCTATTTCGCCGACTCAACCAAAGGCCGCATCCAGCGTTACCCTGCCAACGGCCCGCTGGGCGAAGGCACGCTGTTCGCCCGCAACCAACCGGGCAGCGCGCCCGATGGATCGGACGTGGATGCAGCAGGCCGGCTGTGGAACGCCGAATGGGGCGGCAGCCGCGTCACCGCCTACAACCCCGATGGCACGGTCGCCGGGCGCCTTGCCTTGCCCGTGAGCCAGGTGACCTGCGTGGCTTTTGGCGGCGCGGGCCTTGACCTGCTGTTCGTCACCAGTGCCAGCGAGGGCCTGAACCGTTCAGCGGAGCCGCACGCCGGCGATGTGCTGGTGTATGAAGGGCCGTTCCAGGGGCTGCCCGCCGGCCGCTTCCGCATCGCCTGAAACAAAAAAGGGCCGGCATTGCTGCCGGCCCTTGTTGATCCGTTCGTCGGAACAAAGGCTTGAAACCTTCATTCCCATTCCCCTGCCGTGCAGAGGACGAAGGTTCGCCGGGACCGAACCTCAACACCAAATGGTCGGGGCGAGAGGATTCGAACCTCCGGCCTCTGCCTCCCGAAGACAATCACTATGGCCTTATAGCGTTGTTTTTAAATCTGTTTTACGTACGCAATGTGCTGTTCTTTGTCGTTTTCTACCGTGGGAGAAGCGGCTCGAGGTTCAAATTGAACCTTGGGCCGCTGTCTAGAATTCTGGCGCCGGCCAGATGCCGATGATGTCCCCCACCGAGGCGGCTCAACCAAGCGATATCAATCTGGGATGCACCAGTTGCCTTTGGCGGTCTCCTCATGAAGCTCTTCAGGTGCAGATCGCGGGCAGGATTTGGCCGCTGTAGAACTCGGCTCCGACTGAATGACAGTAGCATCGTCCGCTCAAAATAGGGGCGATGCTGCATGACCGAGATTGGGCCGGTGGCGGACTGGCGGCAATTGTGCCGTTTGCTGGACGTACGTTCATGGCAATATGAGATGCTGATACGGGAACTGCGCGACTTCCATTTGCCGGGCACAACCACTCCCAGACGGGTGTTCACGCTGCAGCGGCCAAATCCAGCCGCTGCAGCTCTGCCCAGGCGATATGGCCAGTTGGGTCAATCCAGGTGCGCGGCGCAAAGCCTGCAGAGCGGCCGAATTCGGCCAGTTCGGCATCTTCGCGATAAATGAGGGTCCAATCCATAACCGCTTCCATCCAGGCGGTGCACATCAGATCGGGGCGGAAATTGGCGACCACCGCCCGTCCGCCCGGCGCTGTCACCCGGTGCAGCAGGCGGTGCAGCAGCACCATGGCGCGATCATCGAGATAATCGGTAAGCCCCAGCGTGTAGACCAGATCATATTGCTCGCCGGCCTGCGCGGCACGGCGCAGGAAGGCGAACACATTGGCTTCCTCAATCCGCGCGCCCTGCACCGCGTGATTGCGGCGCACCACCTCCAGCGACAGCGGATCCTGATCAACCAGCGTGATCCCCGACAGATCCTGGCCAATCAGATCATCGCCTTCGCGAAAATGCCCGCAGGCCAGCACGCAGATGCGCTGCCCGGCGCGGTGAGCATCAGCTACCAGCGTACGGGCATATTCGCGCCGCAGCCGCACGGCCTCGCACGGTGCGGTTCCCGTGGTCTGGGCAAACATCTGGGCCGCCCGGTCATTGGCGGCGGCGGGCAACTTGCGATCATAGATGATGTCGATCAGGCCGGCATCGCCGGGATAGCCGCGCGGCCGGGTGAAGCAATGCGACAGAAAACTGTCTTCCAGCAGCACGCCATGCAGCCGGTGCTGGCGCAGCGCTTCGATCGACTGCGGCCAGGTTTCGGAATTGTCCCGCAAGGCGTGCAGATAGCCATAGATGGCATGCAGCGCCGCCGGTACTTCGCCGAACCGCATCAGATCCAGCATTTCATCGAGAAAACGTGTCTTGAGCATGGGTGTGGCCCTTTCCGACCCCGGGTTGATAATCATCATTTCGCCAGCCGCACTTCGTCATGGGCGGCATCGATCATCACGCTGTCGTGGCTGACGGAAACCACGACGGCACCGCAGCGTTCGGCGTAGTCGCGCAACGACTGTGCAACGATCGCGGCATTGTCCCGGTCAAGCGCGGCGGTGGGTTCGTCGGCGAGCACGATGCGGGGGCTGGCGGCCAGCGCCTGGGCCAGCGCAACGCGTTGCTTCTCGCCGCCGGAAAGCTGCCCGGGACGGTGGCCCGCCTTGTCGGCCAGGCCCAACTGTCGCAACAGGCCGGTGCCAGTCGCCTGCGCCGCCGGCTGGCCGCGCAGCCGCGCCACCAGCGCCATATGATCGGCCACGGTGAGCACATCGATCAGCCGGCAGGTTTGAAACACCAGCCCAACACTGTCGCGGCGCCAGGCGCTGCGCTGCTGCGGCGACAGCGCCGCCACGTTGCAATCGCCATCCAGCACGCGGCCGCCATCGGGCGTCACCACACCGGCCAGCAGCGACAATATGGTGGTCTTGCCGGTGCCAGAAGGCCCGGTGATGCAGGCAAAGCGGCCGGGCACGAAGGCCGCGCTCAGCTGGTTGAGCAGCAGCCGGCGCTCCGTGGCATCGGGCAGGCGATAATCGATGGCATCAAGGCGCATCACCGGCCATCCCCGCGGAAGCCGACATTGACCCTGAGTCCCACCAGTGCCGGCGGTGCCCGGCCATCCAGCTGCACCCGCACTTCGCGAATGTCGCGATCGAAGCGGTCGGCCGGATCAAGGCTGCGCGCGGTGCGGCGGCCCACCAGCCCGGCGCCATCAATCACCCGCCCGGTCCAGCGGCCGGGCTGTTCGTCCAGCCAGACATCGGCGATCATGCCGGGACGGACGCGCGCCGCATCACGGTCCAGCACTTCGGCGCGGACCATCAAGCGCGACACATCGGCGATGGCGATCAACGGGCTGGCGCTGCCAGCGCCGGAAAACTCGCCTTCGTGGCGCAGGATGCGCAGCACGGTGCCGGCGATGGGCGCGCGGATCAGGCAGCGATCGGCGTCGGCGGCGCTCTGGCGGGCAGTAGCGTTAGCCGCCGCCGCCAATGCAGCTGCAGCGGCGCGTTCATCGGGCCGAGCGCCAGCATCCACGGCGGCCAGCGCGGCAGCAGCAGCAGCGCGGCGCGCGACTGCCGCCTCCAGCCCGGCGGCCACCTGTTCGATGCGGCGCGGGCTGATCCAGCCGCCGGCCAGCAGGGCGCGCGCTCGCGCATCCTGATCGCGGGCATCCTGTAGATCGGCATCGGCCGCTGCCAGCCGAGCCTGGACTTCATCGCGCACTTCCGCGCGCGGACCCGCCGCCACCAGCCGGGCTTCGGCAGCGACGGCGCGGGCACGAGCGGCGGCCCCAGCAGCAGCGGCCTCACGATCGGTGCAAGCCAATTTGACCAGCATATCACCGGCGCGCACGCGCTGCCCCTCCATCACTGGCACGCCGCTGATGCGGGCGTCGATCTCGGCGGCCAGCCAGCGGGTTTCGCTCGCGGCATCCAGCCGGCCCTGCGCGCTGGCAACATGACGCGGAGCTACCGGCGTGGCCGCTTCGCCGGCCTGGCAGCCGGCAAGGGCCAACAGGGCCAGAGCAGCAATGGCGCGTTCAGCTGCGGAAGATGGCATCGGCGGGAAACCTCTTGAGATCGGCGCGCGCCGCCAGCGTGGCGACGGCAAAGGCCAGCGCCCCCAGCAGCACGGCAAACAGGGCATCGACGGGCTTGAACGCCACCCATGGCAGCCACGGATCGGCGGCCAGCGTGATCAGCGGCGCGGCCAGCACCACCGCCAACAGGCTGCCGATCACCAACACGCCGGCCATGGACATCAGCAGCAGCAGCACATCGGACTCACTGGCGCCATGGCCGATCAGCGACAGGATGTCGGCCTGTCGCCGCTGCACGAAGCGGGCGACCGCGTTGACCAGCAGCAACAGCATCAGCAGCGCGGCCAGCAGCGCCGCCAGCAGGATTGCGGCGCCGGCACCGGTCTTGGCCTGCCAGTATTGCGACGAGCTGGCTTCGAATTGGCGGCCGGTGAAACCGGCGAGTTCGGGATAGTGGCGGGCCAGCGCCGCCAGCCGCTGTTCAAGATCGGCCGGCACGCCGCCGGGAAAATCCACGGTGAGAAAGGCCACCGTTGTGGCCGGCCAGCCCAGCGCCCGCCGCGCGGTTTCCACCGGCACCACCACATAGGGCGCGCCCAGGAACGTGGCCAGCGCCGCCGTCTGCGCGCGTTCGAACAACAGCACCCCGCCCACCTGCAGGGCCGGCGTGCCGGCATCCAGCCGCAGCCGTCGGCGATCGGACCGATCGGCCATGAACTGGCGTTCGGCCAGGCCAGTGCCTTCCATCCCGATCAGCACGACATTGCCGGCACTGGCCGCAGGCCCGGCCGATCCGGCAAAGCCCATCAGCACCGGGCGGATGCGGGCACCAGGAAGATGCGCCTGCACGGCCCCGGCATAGGCTTGTGAAAAGGGGGCGGGGAAATCAAAACACTCCACGCCGGCCGCCGCGATCCAGGCATCAGCGGCGATGAAGCGCGGCACGGCAGCGCCAGCGGCAAGGAAACTGGTGAACACCGCAAACTGGAAACTGGCCACCGTCGCCGCCACGGCACAGGCCACCAGCCCGAACATCAGGCTGCGGGCATCATGGCGCAGGATGGCCAGCACCAACAGCGGCACCGCGCCGCCGGGGCGCGGCAACCGGCGCAGCCCCTGCTGCGCCGGCTGGGCAATTGTGGACGGGGCGTTCACGATCGCGTCCGGCTGTCTGCGTGGTGGCAGGGTGGCATGGATCAGGCAGCCGGCGGCTGCGTAATCTGGCAATTCTTCAGCGCCTCAGGCGGCAGCCGCGTGCTGTTCACCGTGCCCAGTTGCCGCATCGGCGCTGTGCACGCCAGATTGCCGGCCGTGACTACGTTGGCCTTTTTGCCATTGGCCTCGATCTCGCTGAGTTCCCAGGTGATCACCATGCCGCCGCCGATGCGCAGTGCCGGTGCACCCAGTGCGGTGAAAATGTTCTTGGTCTGGATGATGGTGCCGCCCACTTTCTGCTGCGATGTACGCAGAACCAGCAGCGGCGTGCTGCCCAGGCCCAGCCCTTCCAGCGCCGAGGCTTGCTCCAGAAGGCTCAGCTTGCCGGCTTCGGCCTTGCGGAAACCGGCATCTGTGGTGGTGATTTCGGCAATGAGGTCCTGGATGGGCTTCGCAGCGGTATCCTTGGATTGCGCGCAGGGTATTGCGACAACCTTGGCGACCAGTGCCAGCCAATCATTGGCCACCACCGCATCGGGGTTGGGCAGCAGGGATCCCGGTGTGACGATGGAGCGCCCCTTGGCGCGCCCGGCCACGGCATTGAGCCAGAAGGCTTCTGGCGGCGCGATGATCTTGTCGTCGATCTTGGTTTCGGATTTCAGCACGCCCTGCACCGCCGTCAGGATGGTAGGCAGGCTGGTCAGCGCGGCGCCATCGTCCGCTTTCGTCCCGGGCAGTGGCGGGCATTTTTTTTCCACCATCTTGTAGCGCTCACCCAGCCAGCGCGTGCGTGCCTGCACCGTGGCATAGGCCGATGGATCGAAGGCCTGACCGGTGCCGAGCAGCATCACGGTTCTGCCGGCAGGGGCGCTCTTGTTCAGGCGAAACCACAATGTATCGGCCGCCGCGTCAGCGATCTGCGCCGCCACGCTCCAGCTTTCCAGTTCGCCGGCATTGTTGCCCAATGTGGTGCTGTTGTTGGTGATGAGTCCGGCGCCGAAACCGAGAACGGCGGCCAGAGTTTCATCGGCGGCGGCGGGCTGTGCCGCCAGCACCGCCAGCAGCGCCGATGCCGAGGCCATGGTGGCCAATCGCTTGATCTTCATATCCATTCTCCCTTTCTGGATGCGCAATAGCGGCTCTCGGGCCGGCCGCGGGGCCACAGGCTGAATTGTACGGGCGGGTCCTGCGTGGTGCGGGCTGCCGGCGCGTGGCGCTGCACGAAGCCGGCCAGCGTCGCAGCGCCCGCAAACACCCCAACATGCGTGGTGCCGGTGAACTCGCAGCCCCTGCCCAGCTTCCAGCTGGCAATCCCCACCAGCTGCGGCTGCGCGGTGGAGCCGATCACCAGCGGTCCGCCGGAATCGCCGGCGCATTGCACCACCATGTCGGACCTGGTGCAGACATTATGATCCGACACCGAACCGACGCGTGTTCCCGGTATCAGCGTGCGGCATTCGGCGGCCGGGATGATGGCAACCTTCCCGCCGAGCAATCGACTGGCCAGTTGCGGGCCCTCACCATAGAGGCCCCAGCCGGCCACCACGCCGGGCCCAAGCGGTGTGACCACCGGCGCGGTGCGGATCGGGATCGGCCGGGCATTGGCCAACGGTTTGGAAAGGATCAGCACGGCCGCATCGATTCCCATGTCGCGCCCGTCCGGCTCGGTCGCGCCCCGCCAGCCGTCGTGCACGATCACGCGGGCAACGCTCTGCGGAATACTGTCCAGCCGCCATGTGCTGCCGGCCCGTACCGTTACATCGACTGTAGCGACCGGCTGCACCGAACCACTATGCGTGACGCAATGGGCGGCCGTGAGGATGGCAGTATCGGAAATCACCGCGCCGCCGCACGAATATTCCACGCCGGCGCGGCGCGTGGTCACCGCCACTTGCCAGGGGAAATCCTGCACCTCAACTGGCCGGCCGCACCAGATGAAGGGCACCAGCCGCGACGCCGTATCGGCCAACGACGGCGCGCCGGCTCCTGCGGCAAGGCCGGCAGCCAATGCCATCATCGATCCGCGGATCGTTGCCCTTCCTGCCATGCCTACCTCCCGCCACCTTGTAGTGAACATGGGTGGGAGAGTGGCGCGGCCAGCGCTCAGCGGGAATTAGCGCAGCGCTCGGGCAACGTGAAAAGTGAATGCTCTTTTCGGGTTATGTGCGCTCAGGCGGCGGCGCGGTGCAGGGCACTGCGCAGCAGATCCTGCTGCCCCTCCTGGAACAGGCCCAGGAAGGGCGGATCGCGGCCATCGGCCAGCAGTCGGCGGGCGATCGGCCCGGCCGTCTCGCTGTCGCCAATCAGCATCGATGCCACGCACAGCCCCAATTCGCTGATGCGAAATTCCGGTGCCGACAGCAGCGCCTGGCGAAAACACTGTGCCGCTTCATCGGGACGGCCATCCTGCAGATCGGCAAAGCCGATGCCGCACAAGGTCTGGCCCCGGGCGCCGGTGGCGGGATTGATGCGCATGGCCAGTTGGAACCGTTCGCGGGCCCGCGCCGAATTGCCCATCCCCACATCCACCCACCCGCCCCAGAACAATGTGGGCTGGTGCGCGGGCAGCAGGTTGAGCGCCTGCGCGATCAGGCGATCGGCAATGGCCAGATCGCCGCCCAGATTGATCAGCGTGCCGGCGGCATAGCCCAGCGCCTCGACATTGTCCTCACCGTGGCGAATGGTGGCCTGATAATGGTGGATGGCCCGGTGCCGGCAGGCTTCGGAATCGGGGGCATAGCCCATCATGTACTGCACCGAATGACAGAATCCGGCCAGCGACGTGGCCCATGGACACGCCGGATCGTTCGCCACCAGCGTTTCGGCCAGTTCCACCGCTTCGGCCAGCGGGCCGGGCAGCCAGCTGCGGAACAGCGCGTTGGCGCGCCAATACATGTCATAATGATCGGTGGGCGGCCCGGTACGACGCAGGCTCCAGCGGCGTTCCTGGCTGTCAACCTTGGTCCAGATCTGCGGCGCAATGCGGCCGGCAATCTCGCGCTGCATGTCGAACATGTCGGCCATGGTGCCGCCGAAGGTTTCGGCCCACAACTGCTCGCCAGAGCCGCCATCCACCAGCGACACCATCACCCGCAGCCGATCAGCCACCTGCACCACCGTGCCTTCCACTAGATAGCGCACGCCCAGCCGCAGGGCGATTTCAGTCTGCGACAGCTCGCTGCCCGCCAGCGAGCGGGCTGCCGAACTGGCAACGATGAACAGCTGCGGATATTGCGAGAGGATCACACCGATCTCGTCGGCGATCGCCAGCCCCAGCCAGCCGCCCGGCGCGGTGAGTTCAACTAGCGGCAGCACCGCCACCGATGGCTTGGGCGGCAGCCGCGGCGCCGCGCCGGCCAGCAGCTCCGGGCTGCCGGGCGGATCCTGCCCCAAGACATCGCGCAGCGGTGGTGGTGGCGGCCCCGGCACGCGCAGCCGCTGCGCCAGCGCGGCCAATCTGCTGCGTTCGTCTCGCAGCCAGTCTTCGAATTCCTCGCAATCGGGCAGGTCCAGCCCTTCGAGCAGATCGCCCGGCGTCGGCGACTGCGGGCCCGGCAGCCGCGTGCCCAGCGCATCGACATCGATGCGCAGCCGATTGATGGCCAGGCCGACCCGCTGATGATTGCGGAACAACAAGCCGCCGGCCCCATGGCGATCCAGCAATTGCGATAGGTTCGTTAGTTCGCGGCGCAGGCTGGATTGCGCCTGTGCCTCTTCGCGGCTGCCCCACAACATGGTTTGCAGCCATTTGCGGCTGCGTTCGCCGCCCGGCGATAGCGCCACCAGAGCCAGCAGCGCCATGGCCTTGCGGCTGCTGATCTCGATCCGCTGCCCGGACGGCGTGAACAGTCCGAACGTGCCAAGCAGATCCAGCCGATAACTAATGTCTGACAAACCGCACCCCCGAAGCAAAAAAATTGCGCCAGGGCGGTGAAGGCGTCAAGATTTTTCACGTTGCTTGAGCGCTGCGGGCAATAGTGTCGAGCCAAAGCGGCAAGTAGGGGGATCAAGATGAGCTTGTTGGTTGCACTGGGCCCGGTGCTAGCACTGGTGGCCGGCGTGGAGGCGTTGACCGGCGTGTTTTCCGGTCCCAAGGCCGATCCCATCGATATTGATACGCCGGCCAGCTTGATGAAGGATGTGGAACAGCCGCCGGAAATTTCGCCCCATGTGCAGGCGGTGCAGCGGGATGCGCATCTTGATCGGGCGAAACCGCCGAAAGTCGGGGATCCCCGTTTGTTGCGCCTTGCTGTGCCACCCGAAGCCCGGCTGCTCCAGCCGCCCGATCCGCTCTATGCCGCCATCGCCGGTTCAGCCGTGGATGCGGACCTGAAACTGCAGACGCTGGGCCAGGACGGACCGGCAGCAAAGCCACCGCCGGCCGATCCGCGCATCCTGTTGCTGTCGGGCGGCGGCGCGTGGGGGGCGTTTGGCGCCGGGTTTCTGAAAGCCCTGTCGGAAAAGGGCACACTGCCGCGTTTCGATGCCGTCACCGGCGTGTCAACCGGTGCCGTGCTGGGGCTGTTGCTGGCCGGCGGCTCCGCCGCCGATGCCGAGGCCGAATATGTGAGCAATGCCGTGGTTGGCCGCACGCGCGGGCGCGGCCTTGCGGCGATCGGCAGCCTGATGCGGCGCGGCGGCCTCACCGATCTGTCACCGATGATCGCGCGGCTGGAAAGCTGGCTGAAAACCCCGGTGGCAGGTGGCGGCGACAGGCTGGCGCAGTTGGCGCTTGGTAAGCCATTGCTGCTGGTTGGAGCGGTAGAGATGGCCAGCGGCGATTTCCGCATCTTCAATCTCACCCGGCTGGCCCGCAATGCCGGCAAGGACCCCGCCAGCCGGGCGGCGGCGGCGCGCGCCATTGCCGGGATCGTGGCGGGATCATCGGCCATTCCGATGCAGATGGTGCCGGTGCGGCTGCGCGATCCGGCAAGCGGCAATGTGCGCAGCCTGGCCGATGGCGGGGTGCGCGTGTCAGTGTTCGATGCGCACGTGATCGAAGTGGTAAAGCGGGCCGAAACCGATCGGGCGAAACGGGCCAGCGCCGCGCAGCTGGCAGCGCCGCAAGCGGCCGAACTCTACGTGATTCGCAACGGACCAACCATCGCCCGCGCCAGCCTTCCCGATCCTACCCATCGCGGCCAGACGCTGATCGACAGCCGGCCGCATGTGCTCAACCTGATGGAGCGCGGCCAGGCGGTGCTGGTCAATCAGAACGAGGTTGGCTCGATCACCATGTTGCGCCTGAACCGGCCGGAAACGCCGATCTTCGTGGCGACGGCCGATGGCTATTCCCAGGCCGATCCGCCGTGCACCGATCTGCCCACCCGCGCCGAGCCCTTTCCGATCGAAGGCATGCGCTGCCTAGCCCGGTTCGGCGGTGCTAAGGCCCGCGCCCAAGACAAACCACCGTGGATCAGATTGCCAACCTTGAGCGAAATCGCGTCACAGCAACAGAAATGAGCAAGGAAAGACGACATGGCCGGCATCAGCACCCAGCAATTCACCCCTTGGGCCAATTATCATCTCACGCGCGGTACGCGGTACGGCGATCTGATGGAGCCGCTGGTGCCGGTGGAATTGCTGGGCAAGTTCCATTGCAGTGATCTGGCCGGCATCGCTGATCCCGGCCGCTTTGCCCAGATGACAGATCTGGTGTTCGACTATCTGGACGAATTCGCCAAGTTGTACGCGCACCGGAAACTCCGACACCAGGTCTCCAAGGAACCAGGCAAGGGCGATTTCCGGGTGTTTCCCACCGTGCAGGTCGGCAGCGGCTGGAGCTTTTCCGGGCTGATCGGTGCCGATGACAACAAGCTGCGCGAAGCCAAGCTGGATTGTTCCGGGCTGGCCGGGTGCCTGATGCTGGCCGATGGCTACCGCGCGCCAGAAGCACAGGGCCCGATCACGCTGGCCGGCGGTGGCACCCGCCTGCAGGAACTGGCCGATTGGGCCGCCGGCCATGGCCTGTCGATCCAGACCAGCGGCACGCATATGGGCATGACCCTGGCCGGCGGCATGGCCACTGCCAGCCACGGATCGCGGCTGGGCTATGGCGGCATCCAGAACATGATCGCCGGCATGTTGATCGTGACCGGGGAAGAAGACGCCGTGTGGCTGGAGCCGGAATCGGCGCCGGTGCTGAACGAGGCCGCGCTGGCCGCGCTGCTGCCGGCCCGGATGCGCAAGGCCGGCCTGACCGCGCTGCCCCGCATTCAGGACGATGCGATGTTTGCCGATGCGCTGGTGCATCTGGGCTGCATGGGCATCGTGGCGGCCGTGGCCGTGCGGCTGGTGCCGGATCAACTGTTCGAACGGCATCAATTCACCCACCGGATCGACGCTTCCTGGCTTGCCATGCTGGCCCGGCGCGACTGGGATGGCGTCGCCGCGATGCTGGGCCAGGCGGGACGGGAACCGCAATTTTACGAACTCACCGTTGACCCGCACGCGTGGGACGAAAAGGCCGCCGCGCACATCCTGTATTTTCTGGCTCCGGAAGGCGCGACACCATCTGCACCGCAGGCGCTGCCGCCGGGCACCGGCGACACGTTTGCGCTGCTTGGCGCCCGCCTGAGCGGCAAGAGCTTTCAGTTGCCGGACGCCCTGTTGCCTGTGGACGTTCCCGATCTGCCCGATGACGGCCGCGACGATGACACGCTGGCCCCGCCACCTGGGCCGGAAGTGCCGATGATCCTGTTCGATCCTGATGGTGATCAGGACAACGACCGGAAGACAGCATATGATCAATATCTGCACATCGCCGGATTTGATGAGCCGAAGGAACCGATCACCGCCAGCTGGCGATTCCTGCATCGCGGCACGATCACCGGTGGCTATCCGGGCGCGCTCTACAACGCCAGCTGGGCGATCCCGCTTGATCGCATCGCCGATGTGCTGCCGGCGATCTGCGCGGCCGTGCACGAATTCCCGCGCAGCTTCGTGTTCACGCTGCGCTTTGTCAGCCATCCGGCCGGCACCATGGCCTTCACCCGCTGGACCCACAGCTGCGTGATTGAAATCGACGGCCTGTCACCCTGGATTGCCCGCAAGGTGGCCAACCGGATGGAGGAGGATGGCCACAACGACGATTTCACCCGCCAGATCTTCCGCTATGTCACCAATTCGATGCCGCGCGCCACCCGGGCCGTGTGCGCGGCGCTGGACAGGATCGACGGCCTTGAATGGTCCATGCATTTCGCCAAGCGCGGCTTCATCGATCGGCACAAGGTGCAAAAGGATTTCGCCGCCAAGTTGGCCCGCTGGCACCAGACGCGCGATACACTGCTCACACAGTTCGGGCGCGACCATTTCTGGAACTGGGGCGCCGTCAACATGGGCCTGATGCCGTGGCCGCGTACACCGGACGTGCCGGATTGAGCAGCGCATCGCAGTCGGGGAGACAGGCTGGATACAGACGCTCAGGTTATGCGGCGAGACAAGCAGGCGGCTGGTGCATGGGCACATGAAGGCAGCCGGCAGGGAATTGAAAAAGTGCAAAGGGCGGCAAAGGCGGCCTTCCGCATTTGCACGCTCGAGAGCAGTTTCGCCGTTCAGCCGTAAATGACGGCCTTTCTGGTCTCAGCGACCGCACGTCCGCCTTCAGGCGTTTTGCGACAGGTCTTGAATGACCGAAATGATGAAGGGTTTCGGGCGCCACTTGGCGTACGAAAGCCTCCCATGCAGGAACCCGCGGCCCGAGCGAGCGATCTATGGGGATTTCGATTTTCCGCCCGGTTGGG
>NZ_JAUMBI010000154.1:0-4686 GCF_032115815.1 Sandarakinorhabdus sp. | reverse complement strand
CAGATTGCTGGCAATCACCGGCACGCCGGCATCCAGCGCCTCCACCAGCGGCAGGCCATAGCCTTCGGCAAAGCTGGGGAACAGCAAGGCGCGCGCGCCGGCCAGCAGCCGGGCGATTTCATCGTCTGACAAGGCGCCAGTTTCCACCACGCGGCTGCCGAAGCCACCGGCCTCCAGCCGCGCCAGCACATCATCACATGCCCAGCCGCGCCGCCCGATGATCACCAGCCGTGGTGCCGCCTCGCCATGCTGCGCCACCAGCCGTTGCCACACGTTCAGCAGCAGCAAGTGGTTCTTGCGACCTTCGATGGTGCCCAAAATGATGAAATCATCGCTCAGCGCCGGCCGCTCGCCCGCCGGCATGGCCAGACGCGGCGTGCCTGGCCACACCGGCAGTGACTGCGGCACCACCATGCCGATGCCCGCCGCATAGGCGTTCAGCCGATCCAGCGTGTCCTGGCTGTTGCCCAGTACGGCGTGGGCGATCCTGAGCAACGTCTTCACCCGCACCTCGTGCCGCGCCTTTTCGCCTTCGCGGCAATGCTCGGGGTGGGTGATCGGAATGATATCGTGCAGCATCAGCACCGGGCGGATATCGGCCGCGCGCACCCATTCGGCGAGCCCGGGCAAATTGAGCCCGGTGTGGCCGACATTCAGCCAGCGCCGCCCACGCCCCGGCTGCGGCCGCAACAGGTGGACAAGATTGCGCGCTGCCCAGCCCACAAAGCGCCGACGGAACCGGTCACGCGGGCCTTCCTCATCCAACAGCCGGAACAAGGCCTGCGATGCAGCCATCGGCAGGATGTGGCGGCCGCGCCGATGCACCAGCACGGCCTGTGCACGCGGTGCATAATGATCATGCCAGGCTAAGCACAGCCGATCGATGCCGGTCGGCCGCACCCCGGCCCAGCGCCGCCACACCATGCGCGAGGCATCCAGCAGCAAGGGGGCGGCGTTGTCGGCCACGAACTGGCGGCTCAATCCTGCTGGATGACGGTGGTGACGGTCGCGATCGGCAGCAGCGTCTGCGAGACGATGCTAACAAAGCGCTGCAGTTCGGCAATCGGGGAATTGGTGATGTAGATCAGATCCTTGTCGACCATGCGGAACTGCTGGGCGAGGAAATAGACCGCCGGGTCCTTCAGATCGAAACTGTAGATGACCGGCACGCGCGGTCCGCCTGGCGTGGCTGGTTCATCCCAGCGGAACAGGAAGACGCCGCGCGGATTGGCCCGGCCATCCTGCAGGCCACCAAAGCGGCCCAACGCCTGGGACAGCGTGATCCCCATTGCTTCAAAGCGGATCTCATCATTCTTGCCCGCTGCGCCCAGCACGGTGAAGCTGTAGGGCTGGAACAGCGCGGTGATCACGTCATCCTTGGCCAGCACGATATTGTTGTTGGCCTGGGTGATGATGTCGGCCAGTGCCATGCGGTAGGTGCGGCCGTCGCGCGTGACCTGGATGGTGGTCAGGTTGACCGGTGGCTTCACCCCGCCCACCTGGGCCAGCGCATCGAGCAGACGTTCACCGCGCGGGCTGATCGGCAGCCGGGCAGAATTGGTGACTTCGCCAACAACCGTCACGGTGGCGGTAGTGTTGCGCACCAGCCTCACAATCGCCTGCGGCGCATTTGCCCGGCCGCGCAGGCGGCGGACGATATCGGCTTCAATCTCGCGCAATGTGCGGCCGCCGGCTGGTACTTGGCCGGCGAAGGGCACGCTGATGCTGCCTTCGGGCCCCACCAGCAGTTCGGGCAGGGTGGTGGGCCGCGCCGTGCTGATCGCGGTGCCGATGCGGGTGTCGGTAGCGCCGCCGAACAACGCGGCCGGCGGGGCTTCCCAGATCGTCACTTCCAGGGCGTCGCCGGTGCCGACCACGGTGCCCACCGGCTTCGCACCGGCCAGCACATCGGCAAAGGCCGGCCATGGCGCTGGCGGCTTGAACTGTGCCGCCATGTCGCCACGCACCTGCACCACCTTGATCTGGGCGGCCGCCTCATTGGCGCTGGGCGGCACGGTGCCGCCGCTCAGCACGGCCTGGCGGCCGGGACCAAACGGCTGGCAGGCGGCCAATGCCAGACCGGATGCGATCATCAGCGCCAAGCGAGCGGTGGCAAACGGGCGGGAAAGCAGACGAGGAAGGGTCATGAACGAAAGGCTCGTGCAGTTTCGGGTTCCGGGGGCTGAAAACCGGTGTTGGCATGGCATCAGGCCCGGCCAATGTCAAAGCAAGGCCGCGCCGCTGCGCCAGCCTGAACAGGCCATAATCCCACCGGACGCGTACGCAGTTTCCGCCAGATGTTGCGAAAATGCGACGAACGGCGCCGCTCCGGATCGAAATCCTGCATGCCTTCGATCGAGAGAAACAGTCATGGCCAACAGATTTTGCATTGCAACTTCAAGACAAGGCTGGATGGTTTGGCAGTGGATCATATCTAAAAAAATCCCCCTTTTTCGGTCTGCTGCCTGATTAGCTTTGCCTTGCCTGAACGGAACGGTCTGCTGGTACGGCGCCAGTGTCCATCTAGGCGGCAAGGCCATTATCCGCTATCCGCGAAAGCAATTCCCCGGCCGCGGTTGGGGTGCCCCTTGTTGCGACGTGACGGAAACGATGAATTCTCAGCCCAAGATCGATCCGGGTTCGGCCGACGTGGCGCCGTTTGGCGGTCCGGGCCCCGTTGGCGGCCTGAAGCGCTGGCTTTCGGGGGCCGGCCTGTTGTTCTGGCTGTGTGTTGTGGCACCAACCGGTCTTGCGGCCCTGTATTTCGGCATATTGGCGTCGGATGTCTATATCTCTGAAAGCCGGTTCGTGGTGCGCAGCCCCAAGAAGCCGGCTGTTTCGGGCGTGGGCATGCTGCTGGAAACGGCCGGATTTTCGAATGGCAGCGATGAAATGCGCGCCGCTCAGGGCTATATCAGTTCGCGGGATGCGCTGCGGGCGCTCGATGCGGATGGCCTGGCCCGCCGGGCTTGGGGTAATGACGGCATCTTCATCCTCAATCGCTTCGATCCCTTCGGCTTTGATGGTTCGTTCGAGGAACTGTTCCTCTATTACGAGGACAAGGTCGCGGTTGATTTTGACAGCGAGACCGGGATTGCCACCATGATGGTGCGGGCATTCACACCGCAGGACGCGCAGGTGATGAACCGTCGCCTGTTGGATCGCGCCGAAGCGTTGGTGAATCAGCTGAACGATCGCAGCCGTGGCGATCTGGTGCGCTATGCTGAACGTGAGGTGATGGAAGCCCAGGGCCGGGCGCGCACAGCGGCGCTGGCGCTGGCATCGTTCCGCAACCGGGCCGGGGTGATTGATCCGGAACGCCAGGCCACCGTGCAGCTGCAGATGATTTCCAAGTTGCAGGACGAGCTGATCGGCGCGCGCATGCAATTGCTGCAATTGTCGGCCGCAGCGGCCGAAAATCCGCAGATCCCGCTGCTGAAGGTGCGTATTAACGGCTTGCAGCGGGCCATGGAGGAGCAGATGGGTGCAGTGGCCGGCAGCAGCGGGTCACTTTCGGCCACGGCGGCGCAGTATCAGCGCCTGCAGGTGGAACGCGAATTTGCAGACCGCCAGCTTTCGGCGGCTCTTGCCACGCTGCAGGATGCCCGAAACGAGGCGCGGCGCCAGCGCGCCTATGTCGAACGCGTCGCACTGCCGAGCCGGCCCGATGACTCGATGGAGCCCCTCCGCATTCGGGGCATCCTTTCAACGCTGATCGCCGGGCTGGTGGCGTGGGGCGTGCTGTCAATGCTGCTCGCCGGCGTGCGCGAGCACAAGGACTAGCCGCGATGTCTGCTGCCAACGCCTCGCTGGCACGTTCCGCCCGTATCCAGCTGGGCGTTCTGCGCGCGCTGTTGCTGCGTGAAGTACTCACGCGCTATGGCCGCCACAATATCGGATTCCTGTGGCTTTTCGTTGAACCCATGCTGTTCACGCTTGGCATCACCACCTTGTGGACCGTCGCCGGGCTGCACCAGTTGTCGGACCTGCCCATCGCCGCGTTTGCGCTTACGGGCTATTCAACCGTTCTGTTGTGGCGAAACATGCCCAATCGGTGCATCGGCGCCATCGCGCCCAATTCGGCGTTGATGTATCACCGCAACGTACGCATCATGGATATCTACATCGCGCGCATTGCGCTCGAGGCCATGGGGGCCACCACGTCTTTCGCTATTCTTGGTATGGCATTCGTCGGTCTTGAACTGATCGAACCCCCGGAGAACCTGCTGCTACTGGTCCTTGGCTGGTTTTTGACGGCATGGTTTGGTGCTGCCTTCGCGATTTTTCTCGGGGCGTTGTCAGAGAAATCCGAAACGGTCGAAAAGCTTTGGCATCCTGCAGCTTATCTGCTGTTCCCGCTGGCCGGTGCCGCGTTCCTGGTCGAGGCGCTGCCGCCCGATTTCCAGTCGGCGGCGCTGCTGATCCCTATGGTCAATTGCACGGAAATAATCCGGGACGCGTTCTTTGGCAGCGTCTTTCATGCACGGTACGATATTGGCTATCTGGTGGCCGTCAATCTTGGTCTCAGCATCATGGCCCTCGCTCTGGAGCGCAAGGTCAGCCGTGAGTATGTGCTCGAATGATCCAGCTGACCGACGTCCACAAATTCTATCCCGTGCGCGGCGGGCAGGTCGAGGTGCTCAAGGGCATCAACCTCACGGTCGAGCGCGGCGACCATGTCTGCAT
>NZ_JAUMBI010000153.1:0-4670 GCF_032115815.1 Sandarakinorhabdus sp. | reverse complement strand
GATCTGGGGATTTGCCTTCCGATGACGCTCGACGCCGCCCTCGCTGCCCGCATGTCCGGCATCGCGCTGGGCCATGTGACGCGCGAATACCCGCACAAGCTGGATCATGTGCTGGCGGGCGATGGCGATGCCCGCACGCCGCGGGATCTGCATCCGATGTTCTTTGGCAGTTTCGATTGGCACAGCTGCGTGCATGGCTGGTGGCTACTGCTGCGGCTGGCGCATTTGTTTCCCCATCACGCCCGGGCCGATGAAACCCGCGCGCTGGCCGCCGAAACCTTCACGCCAGACAAGGTGGCGGTGGAACGTGTCTATCTCGCCCGGCCGCTGTCGCGCGGGTTCGAGCGGCCCTATGGCTGGGCCTGGCTGCTCAAGCTCCACGCCGAAATGGCGTCTGCGAACAACCCCTTGGCGCCAGTTCTTGAACCATTCGCGCATGATTTCGCTGCGCATTGGCGCGCGATGCTGGGCAGCTTCACCTATCCCATCCGCACCGGCGCGCACGGCAACACCGCCTTCGCCCTCGTGCTCAGCGCCCAATGGGCCGCCGATCACGATCCCCAACTCTTCGCCCTGATGGCCGACAAGGCCCGCGCTTGGTACAGCACCGATCGCAGCGCTCAGGCCTGGGAACCCGATGGCGATGCCTTCCTGTCACCCACGCTGATGGAAGCGCTGGCCATGGCGACCCTGCTGCCAGCAACAGAGTTCCGGCGCTGGTTCCGCGCCTTCCTGCCCAAGGCGAAGCTGCAAACCCCTGCCAGCCTGTTCACCCCCGCCACCGTCACTGATCGCAGCGACGGCAAGATCGCACATCTCGATGGCCTCAACCTCTCCCGCGCCTGGGCGTTTCGCACGCTGGCCGCCAAACTCGGCCAGCGCGATTCCACCGCACCGGTGCTGCGCGCGGCTGCCGATGCGCACATCGCTACCGCCCTGCCCCACATTGCCGGCGATTATGCCGGGGAGCATTGGCTGGCCAGCTTTGCCCTCCTGGCGCTGGAGGCCTGAAGGCGATGCGCCGCTGCACGCGTCATTGGCTGCTTGGTGGGACCCTGGCCCTCGCGGCCGTGGGCGGGCTGAGCTGGCAAATGCTGCGCGAAACCCGCACTTCAGCCATCGCCACCGCTCCTCCCCGTGCCGCGCCCAGCCCCTTGCCACCGCCGCCGCCATCCAGCATCGCCTTGCCAGTGCGGGTTCCGCTGGCGCTGCTGGAAGCCGCGGTGAACGATGCGGTGCCGCAGCAGCTTTGGCAGGTGGATAAGCCCGGCAGCGTGTGCCTGAAGGCCGGCCGGGTGAACATGTTCGGCGCCAAGCTGAAACTTACACCGGATGTGAAGTGCCGCATCGTCGGCGATGTGATACGCGGCCCAATCCGGCTTTCCAGCCGAGGCGACAAATTGCACCTGGAAATGCCAGTGGCCGCCACGCTGGAAGCGCGCGACATCGGCGGCCTGAGCATGGGCAAGGGGGCCGAAGCCAAAGCCCTGATCACGGCCGATCTGGTGCCGGAACTGACGCGCGAAGGCAGGCTGACGGCGCGTATCCAACTGCGCTATGACTGGCGGCAGGAACCGACCGTTTCGATTTTGGGCCAGCAGATCAGGCTGACCGAGAAGGCCGACGAGAAGCTCGCGCCGATACTGGCCAAGATGGAGGCCGAACTGCCGCGCCGGCTGGCAACATTGCCGGTGCGATCGGAACTGGAAAAGCTGTGGCGGCAGGGCTTTACCGTGCAATCGATCAATCGCCGCAACCCCGCGGCCTGGCTGCGTCTTTCCCCGCAGGCGCTGGCGGTAGACGGCATGAAGGTGGAGCGCCGCGACCTGCGCATCGATGCACGGTTGGGTGCATTGGCCGAAGTGGTGCTGGGCCAGCAACCCGCCGCGCCTGTAGCCACGCCGTTGCCGGCCATCGGCAAAACGGGTGGCCCGCCGGGCCTGCTGCTGCACAGTGCCGTGCTGGCCGATCCGGCCACGTTGCAACGCCAGATCGACAAGGCGCTGGCCAAGGTGGCGGCGCGCGGTGTGCTGGTGCCGGAATGGGGCCGGGTGAAGGTACGCTTTGGCCCGTCCACCCTGTATGCCACGGAAGGCGGCAAGCTGGCGCTGGGGCTGCAGATCAGGGCGCGCGGGCCGCGCCAGTTGCTGGACACGCGTGGGCGCCTGTGGCTGACAGCGCGTCCGGAAACACAGCCGGACAGCGAGCGGATGCTGGTGCGTGATCTGGCGCTCGCCGCCCAACCCGGTGATGATGTGCAGTTGCCGCTGCTGGTGGCAGTTGCACAATCCGCCGAGGTGAAGGCTGCGCTGGAAGAAGCGCTGACTCAGGATTTCACGCGCGATTACACCAAGCTGCTGCGCAAGATCGATCGGGTGCTGGCCGAAGTGAAGATCGGCGAATTCCGCCTCGCCATGCGTCTGGACGAGGTACACCACGGCAAGGCGGTGGTGCTGGGCCAGGGCATCTACCTGCCGGTCACCGCCACCGGCAGTGCCCGACTGGATTATGCACCGATGCTTCAGCCCCGTCCGCGATAAGGCGGCTTGTTCGGCGGGCGCGGCCCCGTTCTGGGGCCAGCTCCGGGGCCGGACCGGGGGCCAGCACCACCGGGGTGCGACGGTCGCGCTGACAAGGTGCGCTGCTGCGGCGGGCGCTGCGCAGAGCGTTCTTGGGGCGGGCCGCCGGCCGGGCTGATATCGATCTGGTCTTCAGCGCTGTTGCCCTTGCGGGTGGCGTGGCGCTTCAGTGCGACCACAAAGCGTTCCGCCATGTCAGGTGCGATTTCCACCATGGTTTCGCCGGGGAAGATGCGGATGGCGCCGATATCAGGCTTGGTCACACCCCCACGCCGGCAGAGCAGCGGGATGATCCAGCGCGGATCGGCATTGTCACGGCGGCCCACATCGAGCCGGAACCACACGCCTTCGCCGCCGCGATCCCCACCCCCATCATTGCTGCGGCCCGCGTCGTTGCCTTGACGGGTATCGCGGCGCTCGGCGCGCGGGGCGGGGCCGGCGTCAACCAGCTCTTCGGCCTGCGGCAGGCGGGCACGGTGCATGCGCACCAGTGCGGCGGCAATCTCGTCGACACCGTGGCGGGTCAGTAGCTCCTCGCCCAGGCGCTTGTCCTCATCATCCAGTGCGCCAATGCCTTCGCCGATGTTTTCCAGCAGGCGCGTGCGGTCCTGTACGGCGATAGCTTCCAGTGTCGGCACCGGGGTCCATTCGGCCTTCACGCCGGCCCCTTGCAACATGCGCTCCACCCGGCGACGGGCGGGATAGGGCACGATCAGCACGGCGGTGCCCTTGGCGCCAGCACGGCCGGTGCGGCCGGAACGGTGCTGCAATGTTTCGGCGTCGCGCGGCACTTCAACGTGGATCACGAGGCTAAGCCCGGGCAGATCGATGCCGCGCGCGGCCACATCGGTGGCCACGCAAAGCCGCGCGCGACGGTCGCGCAGCGCCTGCAGCGCCTGGTTGCGTTCGGACTGGCTATGCTCCCCCGACAGCGCGACGGCGGCAAAGCCGCGCTCGGTCAGGCTGGCGTGCAGGCGGCGAACATTGTCGCGCGTGGCACAGAACAGCAATGCGGTCGGCGGTTCGTGGAAACGCAGCAGGTTGACCACGGCGGCTTCGATATCGGCAGGCGCGGTGGCAACGCATTGATAGGCGATATCGGTGTGGGCGCTGGCGCGGCCAGTGGTGGCAAGGCGCAGCGCATCCTTCTGATAATCGCGGGCCAGTTCGGCGATGCCCTTGGGCATGGTCGCCGAAAACATCAGGGTGCGGCGCTCCGGGGGGGCCGCATCCAGAATTTCTTCCAGATCCTCGCGGAAGCCCATGTCGAGCATCTCATCGGCTTCATCGAGCACGACGACCTTGCAGTTGTCGAGCATCAGCCCGCCGCGTTCGAGGTGATCGCGCAGGCGGCCCGGCGTGCCGACGACGATGTGCGTGCCAGCCGACAGCGAGCGCCGTTCGACCTGCTGGTTCATGCCGCCCACGCAAGTGGCAATGCGGCCGCGGGCGGGGGCATAAAGCCAGGCCAGTTCCTTGGCGACCTGCAGCGCCAGTTCGCGCGTCGGTGCGATCACCAGCGCCAGCGGGCGGGCCGGCGCGGGCAGGCTTTCGCCGCCCACCAGTAGATTTTCGGCCATGGCGAGGCCGAAGGCGACGGTCTTGCCCGAACCGGTCTGGGCAGAAACCAGCAAATCCCGGCCGCGGGCTTCATCGGCGATCACGGCGGATTGGACGGGGGTGAGTTCTTCGTAGCCGCGAGCTGCGATTGCCTGGGCCAGCGGCGCAGGGAGCGATTCAATGGTCATGCGCGGCCTATGGCGCAAATGGCGGTGAAAGGCGAATCAGGTTCACACAATAACAGCGCAAACCCGCTCATGCCGGGCTTGATCCTGTTCCAACCCCTCCCGCGAGCGGGAGGGGAGGATAGGCTGCCTCAGTAGACTTCAAACAGGCCGGCTGCGCCCATGCCGCCGCCCACACACATGGTGACGACCACATATTTCGCACCGCGGCGCTTGCCTTCGATCAGGGCGTGGCCGGTGCAGCGGGCGCCGGTCATGCCATAGGGGTGGCCGATCGAGATCGAGCCGCCGTTGACGTTGAGCAGCTCGTCAGGAATGCCCAGCTTGTCGCGGCAGTAGAGCACCT
>NZ_JAUMBI010000152.1:0-8062 GCF_032115815.1 Sandarakinorhabdus sp. | reverse complement strand
CCGACGGCGAGAGCGTCTCCGGTCCCGGCTGGACGCTCACGGCCATTCACACCCCCGGCCACACCAGCAACCATCTCTGCTTTGCGCTGGCAGAGGAAAAGGCGCTGTTCACCGGCGATCATGTGATGGGCTGGAGCACCACCGTGGTCGCACCGCCCGATGGCGACATGGCCGATTACATGGCCAGTTTGCAGAAACTCCTGACCCGGGACGATGCCATCTACCACCCCACCCACGGCGAGCCGGTGAACGATCCGCAGCGCTTCGTGAAGCATCTGCTCGGCCACCGCCGCCAGCGCGAAACCCAAGTGATGCGCGCCATCGGCGAAGGGCTGGTGACCATCCCGCAGATGGTGGCAGCGATGTATGCCATGGTCGACAAGCGCCTGCACCCGGCCGCCGGGCGCAGTGTGCTGGCCCATCTCATTGATCTGGAACGGCGCGGGAAAGTGAGCCGTGCCGGCGAAGACTGGAGTGTTGTCTGATGGACGCGCGATTGAACATGCTCGGCGCCAATGCTTCTGGGGGCGCTGCCATCGACGTGAAGGCAGAGATCAACCGGCTTCGCAAGGAGCGCAACGCCGTCATCCTCGCCCATTATTATCAGGCGCCCGAAATCCAGGACATCGCCGATTTCGTGGGTGACAGCCTCGATCTGTCGAAGAAGGCCGCCGCCACCGATGCCGATGTGATCGCCTTCTGCGGCGTGAAGTTCATGGCCGAAGTGGCGAAAATCCTGTCGCCGCAGAAGACCGTGATCCTGCCCGATCTGAAGGCTGGCTGTTCGCTGGAAGACTCGTGCCCGCCCGAGGCTTTCGCGAAGTTCCGGCGCGCCCATCCGGATCACATCAGCCTCACCTACATCAACTGTTCGGCGGCGGTGAAGGCGGAGAGCGACATCATCGTCACCTCCTCGTCGGCCGAAAAGATCATCAACCAGCTGCCAGCCGATCAGAAAATCCTGTTCGCGCCCGACAAGCATCTGGGCGCCTGGCTCAACCGCAAGACCGGGCGCGACATGCTGTTGTGGGATGGCACCTGCATGGTGCACGAGAAATTCTCGGTGACGGAATTGCTCAAGCTGAAGGCCCAGCACCCGGCCGCCCCCGTGCTGGCGCACCCCGAATGTCCGGCGCCGATCCTGGAACTGGCGCATTATATCGGGGCGACCAGCGGCATCCTGAACTATGCATTGAACTCGCCCGAACCGACCGTGATCGTGGCGACCGAGCCCAACATCATCCACCAGATGCAGAAAGCCGCGCCGCACAAGACTTTCATCGGTGCGCCGGGTGCCGACGGCAATTGCGGCTGTAACATGTGCCCCTACATGGCGCTCAACACGATGGAAAAACTCTATCTGTCCCTGCGTGATCTCACCCCGCAGATCGAGGTGCCGGAGGATGTGCGGGTGAAGGCCAAGCGCAGCCTTGATCGCATGCTGGAGATGGCGGGCAATGTCTCTGCCGTGCCGGTGCGTGGTGATTGACGGGTTCGATACGGCGGCCTTCGTCAGCGCGACGCTGGCGGAGGATATGGGGCAGGGCGGTGACATCACGTCCGCCGCCGTGATTCCGGCCGAGGCGCGGCTGACGGCGGTCATGGACAGCCGTGATCCGGTGGTGGTTGCTGGCCTGCCGCTCGCCGCCGCCTTCTTCCGCGCGCTCGACCCGGCCTGCACCATCACCATGCTGGCGGCCGATGGCGATGCGGTGCCGGCCGGGGCTGATCTGATGCGCATCGCAGGCAATGCGCGCGCGCTGCTCACGGCGGAACGCTCGGCGCTCAATACCGTGCAGCATCTGACCGGCATCGCCACGATGACGCGGCAATATGTCGACGCGATTGCGGGTACCGGCGCCGTGCTGCTGGATACGCGCAAGACCTTGCCCGGCCTGCGCGCGCTGGAAAAATATGCCACCCGGATGGGCGGCGCCACCAACCACCGCATGCGGCTGGATGACGGCGTAATGATCAAGGATAATCATATCGCCGTTGCTGGCGGGGTGGAGCCAGCGGTGCGCGCTGCCAAGGCTGCGGGCCTGCAGGGCATTGTGGTCGAGGTAGACACGCTGGACCAGATTCCACCGGCACTCGCAGCCGGTGCCGATCGGCTGCTGCTCGACAATATGGGGCCTGACTTGCTGCGCGAGGCCGTGGCGCTGATCGCCGGCCGGGTGCCAACGGAAGCCAGTGGCGGTGTCAATCTGCAGACCATCCGCGCCATTGCCGAAACCGGCGTCACCTATATCAGCGTTGGCCGCATCACCCAGAGCGCACCGGCCGCCGATATCGGTCTGGATTTCGCCTGATCAGCGCTGATCCAGCAGCCGCTTGACCAGTTTCAGGTTGCGGCTGTTCGACCGGAAAAACAGGTCGAACAGGTCGCCGGCAATCGGCACGCTGCCGATCGCCGTATCCACGCCGACATTGGCCAGCATGCGCAGCAATGTCCCGCGCGACGCGCCGAGATTGCGGGCTTCCCAGATCAGATACAGGCCAAGCGCGGCCGTGGCCGCATCGCCCAAGCCGGGTGCGAGGCCGATGATGGCGTCCAGCCCGACGCGCCGCCCGATCAGCGGCAGCTTGATCAACCCTTCCAGCAGATGCTCCAGCGCCACGATACGCGCGCGGGCACGGTTATGCGGGCTCAAACCAGCAAGAGACGAAGGGGCAGAGACGCGACTGGTCAATTCAGCTGATACTCCGGCGGCCGGGAGCCGCGATCATCAGTGAATCTGGCCCCGGCCGCCGGAATTACAAGAGCGGCTCACTTCTTGCCGAACATGCCCATGATGTCGTTGATCGGGTTGCCGTCGCCGTCCCGGTCCAGCATTCCCGCCACCTGGCCCAACATGCCGCCGCCACTCTGGCCGCCCAGGCCGGCCATCACCTCCTCCAGCACGCCGCCCTTGCCGCCGGCACCCTGAACGGCCTGCAGCAACTGCGGCAGCAGCGCGCCCAGCGCCCCTGCGTTCATCCCGGTCTTGCCCGCCACGTCGGCGACAGCAGCGGCATTGTTCACGCCCGGATCGGCGATCTGCGGCAGCAACTGCCCCAACGCGCCTTCCACCATGGCCGGATCGAGCCCGGCCTTGCCGGCCAGCCCGGCGATATCGATATTCCCGCCAGCCTGCGCCAGCAGATCATCCAGCATGCCCATCTGCGATTCTCCCGTCTTGGCGACCCAAGGAGAACATGACTCGGTTACGCTTTGGCGGCAATCAGCCTCAAAATCAGCCTTTGATCATCGCCGGCAGCGTCGCTTCATGGGTGCGCTTCAGTTCGGCCAGCGTCACTGTTTCGCCGTTCAGCACCAGCGCATCCCCGCCCACCGTGCCGATGCGCGTGGCGCCGTCGATGACAACGCCGGCCGGTGCGGTGACGAGGTAACGGCCCTGATCCTCGCCGAACGCCGTCGCGGCATCCAGAGCCCCCTCAACAACAGCGCCCAGCCCGCTGGCCATCGCCATTTCGGCCACCGCCACGGCCAGGCCGCCGTCGGACAGATCGTGCACGGCGTTCACCGTCCCCGCCGCGATTAGCGCCGCGACCGTGTCGCCGGCTGCACGCTCGGTTGCCAGATCAACCACCGGCGGTGGGCCGTCTTCGCGGCCATGGCATTCGCGCAGCCACAGCGATTGGCCCAGATGCGCGCCCGTGCCGCCGATCAGCCAGATCACGTCGCCGGCCGCCTTGAAGGCCAGATCCATCTGCTTGTCGTAATCGGCGAGCAGGCCAACCCCGCCAATGGCCGGCGTCGGCAGGATGGCGTTGCCGCCGCCGGTCGCCTTGCTCTCGTTGTAGAGGGAGACGTTGCCCGAGACGACCGGATAATCCAGCGCCCGGCAGGCTTCGGCCATGCCCTCGATGCAGCCGACCAGCTGGCCCATGATCACCGGGTTCTGCGGGCTGGCAAAATTGAGGCAGTTTGTGATGGCCAGCGGCTTGCCGCCCACCGCGACGATGTTGCGCCACGTCTCCGCCACGGCCTGTTTGCCGCCCTCGAACGGATCGGCAAAGCAGTAACGCGGCGTGCAGTCGGTGGCGATGGCCAGCGCCTTCTTTGTGCCGTGCACCCGTACCACCGCGGCATCACCACCCGGCCGCTGCAGCGTGTCGGCGCCGACCTGGCAATCATATTGTTCCCAGATCCAGCGGCGTGAGCAGAGATCCGCACTGCCCAGCAGGGTCTTCAGATCGGCCACGATATTGGCGCTGGCCGGCACATCGGTGAGGGCTGCACGCTTGGGCGTCGGTACATGCGGCCGGTCATATTTCGGCGCGGCATCAGCCAGCGGATCGAGCGGGATGCGGCCCACCACGTCGCCGTGGAAGGTCATGGTCAGATCGCCGCCGTCGACGACCTCGCCGATCACCGCGAAATCCAGTTCCCACTTCTTGAAGATCGCCTGCGCGAACGCCTCGCGGCCGGGCTTCAGCACCATCAGCATCCGCTCCTGGGATTCCGACAGCATCATTTCATAGGGCGTCATGGCTGTTTCGCGGCACGGCACCTTGTCCAGATCAAGCCTTATGCCCACGCCGCCCTTCGACGCCATTTCCACGCTGCTGCTGGTCAGGCCGGCGGCGCCCATGTCCTGAATGGCCACGATCGCGTCGGATGCCATCAGTTCCAGGCAGGCTTCGATCAGCAATTTCTCGGTGAACGGGTCGCCCACCTGCACGGTCGGGCGCTTTTCCTCGCTGTTTTCGTCGAACTCAGCCGAAGCCATGGTCGCGCCATGGATACCATCGCGGCCGGTCTTGCTGCCGACATAGACCACCGGATTGCCCACACCGGCGGCGGCCGAATAGAAAATCTTGTCCGCCTTGGCGATGCCCACGGTCATCGCATTCACGATGATGTTGCCGTTGTAGCTGGGATGGAAAATCGTTTCCCCACCCACGGTCGGCACGCCGACGCAATTGCCGTAACCACCGATGCCGGCAACGACGCCCTTCACCAAATGGCGCATCTTGGGCGCGTTGATGTCGCCAAAGCGCAGCGCGTTCATGTTGGCCACCGGCCGCGCGCCCATGGTGAACACGTCGCGCAGGATGCCGCCCACGCCGGTGGCCGCGCCCTGATAGGGCTCGATATAGCTCGGGTGGTTGTGGCTCTCCATCTTGAAGATAGCAGCGTCGCCGTCACCAATGTCGATCACGCCGGCATTCTCGCCCGGGCCGCAGATTACCCACGGCGCTTTGGTCGGCAGCTTGGCCAGGTGCATGCGGCTGGATTTATAGCTGCAATGTTCGGACCACATTACCGAGAAGATGCCGAGTTCGAGCAGGTTCGGCTCCCGCCCCATGGCGGCGAGCACGCGCTCATATTCTTCGGGCGTGAAGCCGTGGGTGGCAACAATCTCGGGCGTGATCTGGCTCATGGCGCGCGCATAGCCTGCGGCGGCAGCTTTGTCATGTCGCAGCGGGAGGCGCTGCTGCATTTTCCGCTTCGGCCCGGCGGCCAATGGCCGCGGATCGCAGCATGACAATGCCGGTATAGCTGATCACCACCGAAACCAGCCATTTCAGCGGCGCCAGTGGCAGTTCCTTCACGATGAACGCCGCGACCAGCACGGCCGGGATGCCGGCCAGCACCATGGCCAGGGGAATCCGCAGATCGATCTTGCCGGCCTTGATGTGATGCGTCGCAATGCCCGCCGCCGCAAAGGAGGCGCTGGCGGCCATGATCGGAAAGCACAGGCGCGGATCAAGCCCCATCAGGCTGAGCATGGCCAGCGTTGGCGCATAATTGCCGATGCCGAAATTGATCAGCACACCAAATCCGAAACTGGCGGCAATGGCCACGATGGTCAGGCCGAGTGGCAGGCTGGTCGCCGTGCCGCCCACCGGCATCAGATCGAGATTGGACAGCAGAAAAAACACCGCCGCGATCAGCAGCGCCAGGCCCACCACGCCCTGCACCACCCAGGCCCGGGCGCGGGCGATCAGCGGCAGGCCGGCCCAGCCACCGGCCAGAAACGTGATGATGCTGCCCACCAGCAGCACGGGATCCACCCCTACGCCCAGCAGGCTGAGGAAGATCAGCCCCTCCACCATCGTTGGCAGGGTCAACCCGGTGATCATCGTCTGCGGGATCAGGTGATCGGGCACCAGCTTGCGGAACTTGAACCAGGCCATGGCGGGTGCCATCGATCCGATGCCCAGCGTGTCGAGGAAATTGACCACCGCGCCCAACAGCAACGCTTCGGCGCGCAGCCACAGCCGCTGCGCAATAGCCGCGCGCAGCAGTACCACGCCGTTGAACGCCGCGGCGAGCGCCAGCAGCGCCAGAAGGATGTTGAGCATCGTTTCGTCCCCAGCCGCCCTGTGGTGCAGCGCAACGCCAACAAGGCGGCAACTGCCACTGGCGTCAATAGGGACGGCGCGAATTTGTCATGTCGCCATGGCGTGATGCCATTCGCGGTACGCGCCGCTGCCAATGCACATCTGCGCCATCCGCACCTTCCGCAACAGGCTCACCCCGGCTATGACGCGGTGCAACAGCTTGAAGGGCGACCATGCCACGCACGCGCGCAGACGGGAAGAAAACGCAGATTGTCGTCGTTGGCGGCGGTGCCGGCGGGCTGGAGCTTGTCACCAAGCTCGGCGCGCATTTTCCGCGCCAGGATTTCGATATCATCCTGGTCGATCGCAACCCCACCCACATCTGGAAGCCGCTGCTGCACGAAGTTGCGGCCGGCAGCCTTGATGCAAATCTCGACGAGGTCGGCTATCGCGGCCACGCCTATCGCTGGGGCTATCGCTATTTCGATGGCGCGCTGGAAGCCATCGATCGCGATGCCAAGCAGATCATCATCGCGCCGATCCGGGATGAAGACGGCAGCGAGGTGATCGGCCGCCACCGCATCCGCTATGATTATCTGGTGCTGGCCGTGGGCAGCGTTTCCAACGATTTCGGCATCACCGGCGTGAAGGACCATTGCCTTGCGCTGGAAAGCCGCCCCGATGCCGATCGTTTCCGCCGCAAATTGCTCAACCAGTGCCTGCGCGTGTCGCGCCAGATGGTCGCCGATCCGGCCAGCGATGCCACGGTGAAAGTGGTGATCGTTGGCGGCGGCGCCACCGGCGTGGAACTGGCCGCCGAGCTGTATTCCGCCGCCGATGCGCTGGGCTTCTATGGCCTTGAAGTGTTCGATGGAAAGCGCCTGCAGGTGTCGCTGCTCGAAGCCGGGCCGCGCATCCTGCCGCAACTTCCCGAAAAACTGGCGGCCGCAGCCCATTCGGAACTGGAAAATCTTGGCGTCAAGGTGCTGGCCGGAAC
Organism: Sandarakinorhabdus sp.; assembly: GCF_032115815.1. Lineage (GTDB taxonomy): Bacteria > Pseudomonadota > Alphaproteobacteria > Sphingomonadales > Sphingomonadaceae > Sandarakinorhabdus. The sequence goes on along the minus strand of NZ_JAUMBI010000152.1, from coordinate 771 downwards.
GCAAGTGGTGGCCGCCACCGCAGATGCCATCATGGTCAAGGATGGCCCCGCCATTCCTGCTGATCTGAAGGTGTGGGCGGCCGGGGTGAAGGGCGCCGAATTCCTGAATGGCATTGGCGGGCTGGAAACCACCCGCAACAACCAGTTGCTGGTGAAGGACACGCTGCAGACCACGCGCGACGACAGCATCTTCGCCATCGGCGATTGCGCCAGCTACACACCGCCTGGGCAAGACCGCCCGGTGCCGCCCCGCGCGCAGGCCGCACACCAGATGGCCGATGCCACCTTCCGCAACATCAAGGCGCTGATCGCCGGCAAACCGACGCGCCCGTTTGTCTATGCCGATAACGGCTCGCTGGTGAACCTGGCACGCTATTCCACCGTGGGCAGCCTGATGGGCAATCTGGTGGGCGGCAAGATGGCGATCGAAGGCCGGCTGGCGCGCTTTGTCTATACCTCGCTCTATCGCATGCACCTGATCGCCATCCACGGCTGGCTGAAGGGCCTGTTCCTGATTCTGATGGGCCATGTGAACCAGGTGGTGCGACCGAAGCTGAAATTGCATTGATTGGCTGAGGGAGCAGGGAAGGGGGCCTCCGGCGGGCAGGGACTCGTCCCTGCACCCGTTTGTTTTGAGGCGGTTCTCTACCCAACAGTGCATGTCATGCTGGCGCAGGCCAGCATCCAGGGCGGTGCCAGGATTCCAGCGACCACCCCACACGCACGGTATGACAACAGGCCAACCCAACAAACGGGTGCAGGGACGAGTCC
>NZ_JAUMBI010000151.1:0-21447 GCF_032115815.1 Sandarakinorhabdus sp. | reverse complement strand
GTGCGTTTTCGTCATGTCATCGACATGGAAACACTGAAGGCGGAGAGTCAGGCGAGCGGGCCCGACCGCATGTACGTGGAAGCGCCGACGCGCGGGGACGTGGTCAATCGCAAGCCGGCGTGACGGGCAAGGGCACGGGCGGGCGAGGCGCCCTCCCCGCTCGTTACAGTCCGTAATGCGCCTGCACGATGGCCCAGCCTTCTTCGGCTGTTTCAACGAAGTGGAACAGTTTCAGATCATCGGGCGCGATCACGCCTTCTTCGGCCAGCGCTTCGAAGTTCACCACGCGATTCCAGAAGTCGCGGCCATAAAGCAGGATCGGCAGCGGCGCGACCTTGCCGGTCTGCACCAGGGTGAGCAGTTCGAAAAATTCATCGAAGGTGCCGAAGCCGCCGGGGAACACCGCCACCGCCTTGGCACGCATCAGGAAGTGCATCTTCCTGAGCGCGAAATAGTGGAACTGGAACGACAGGCCCGGCGTCACATAGGGGTTGGGCACTTGTTCATGCGGCAGCACGATGTTCATGCCCAATGACGGCGCGCCGCTTTCCCAGGCGCCGCGGTTGGCAGCTTCCATGATCGATGGCCCGCCGCCCGAACAGACGGTGAAGCAGCGCTCCCCTTCCTTGCAGAAGGTGGAGACTTTCACCGCCAGTTCGCGCGCCACGTCGTAATAATGGGCGTTGCGAGCGAGGCGCGCCGCGACGGCCTTGCGTTCCGGCGTGGTGGCGGCGGCGATCAGCGCTGGGGCTTCTTCCGGTGACGGGATGCGCGCCGAACCATAGAACACGAACGTGCTGTGGATATCGGCTTCAGCCAGCAGCACTTCGGGCTTCATCAGTTCCAGTTGAAACCGTACCGGGCGCAGATCCTCACGCAGCAGGAAATCATTGTCCTGGAAGGCCAGCCGATAGGCGGGGTGCTCCGTCTGCGGCACGGCGGTGGGCGTGTTGCCCAGCTTCGCATCTTCTTGCGCGGTCGGGAAAATGCGCTCTGGCATACTGGGGGGAACCTGAGGGTTCATCATCTTCTTTTCTCATCACAAAACGGCCGAGCGCCATAAGGCAGCCGGCCCGGCTTGTCACGCCTCTTGGTTGAGGCCCAAGGCAGTGCTGGCGTTGGCCACGCTTTTGTACCGCCACGCCATATCGCTTTGCAGATGGGCGTGGGTGGGGATGTGAAACAGGCCGAGATCGAGCCCCTTCAGGCACAATTCGGCGGCGCGTTCCGGCATGATGATCCCCATATCGGCCGGCCAGCGTGCCGGATCATCACCCAGCCCCGGCGCTGTCATCCCCGTGTAAACCCCGCCGGGCAGCAGCACGTGCACATCCAGCGGCTTGCCGGCGTTGCGGCTTTCGGTGGCCAGCCATTCGGCCAGGATCAGCACGCCGTGTTTCGACGCCGCATACAGGCCGATGCCGTTGTTCTGCACCGATGGCGGCAGCGACAGGCTGTTTTCCGATCCGGTGATCACGATCCGCGCGCGCCAGCCGCCGGCTTCGGCGGCCTGGCACAAGGCCTGCGCCAGCCGCGTTGGCCCCAGCATGTTGATTTCCCACAGCCGCGCCAGGCCGGCATCATCCAGATCGGCCTTCAACAGCCGCCGCCGATAACCGATGCCGGCATTGGCAAACACCGCATCCAGCCGGCCATGCCGAGCCACGAGCTGCGCCACCGCCGCCGGACCCGCCGCACCATCGGCGAGATCCAGCACCAGTGCCTCACCGCCGCACAGCGCCGCGGTTTCAGCGACGCCATCGCCATTGATATCGGCCGCCGTCACATGGGCGCCGCGCTGGCCCAATTGCACCGCCAGCGCCCGGCCAATTCCGCTGGCTGCTCCAGTGATCAACACCTGTTGACCGCTCCAATCAATCATCCCCAGATTCCTTTGCTTGGTTGGATTGACGAGACTTCATCGCTGATGCGACGTCAACTCCAGGCCAAGGCGAAGGAGCATGCATGATCGACCGCCGCACCCTCATCGTCGGATTGCCATTGCTCACCGCGGCCGGCCCGGACCGCTTCACCGCCCTGCGCCGCGCCATCCCGTTGATCGAGCGCAGCGCCGGCGGCCCCATCGGCATCGCGCTGCTCGACACGCACACCGGCGAACGCTTCGGCCACCGCGCCAATGATCGCTTCCCGCTGTGCTCTACCTTCAAGCTGCTGCTCGCCGCCCGGTTGCTGGCCGGTGCCGACAAGGGCCAATGGGCAATGAGCGACCGCTTGTCGGTGACCAAAGCCGACATGCTGTTCAACGCCCCCTTCACCGAAAAACGCATCGGCGGCAGCGCATCCTTGCTGGAACTGGCCGAAGCCATGGCCGTCCTGTCCGACAATCCCGCTGCCAATATCGGCCTGGCCCAAGTCGGCGGCCCGGCGGCGCTCACGGCCTGGCTGCGGTCCATCGGCGATCAGATCACCAGGCTTGACCGCAACGAGCCGGAGATGAACAACGAAACCCCCGGCGATCCGCGCGACACCAGCACGCCGGCCGCCATGCTGGCCACGTCACGCGCGCTGGTGGAAGGCCGCATCCTCTCACCCGCCGCGCGCAACACGCTGTTCGGCTGGATGCAGGCCAGCAAGACCGCCGACGCGATGATCCGCGCAGCGCTGCCGCCAGGCTGGCAGGAAGCCAACAAGACTGGCGCCGGCAGTTGGCGGGCGCGCAACATCGTTTCGGTGATCACCCCGCCGGGGCGCAAGCCGATCTGGGTCGCCGCCTATCTGTTCGCGGCCAAATCGGAACTGGCCGAACGCAACCGCCAATTCGTGCCGCTGGGTCGCGCCATCGTCGAGTCGGTGAACTAGGGCGGGGCCCGCGCATCCACGGTAAATCCGAAACCGCTTGACCGCGCCGGCCAAATCCCTATCCCCGGCGGCGGGCCACGCCGTCCCAACGCGGCGCGCGCTCTCTGTGAGGAGAGAACATGACTGCCAAACCGACCGCGCTTCCGGCGCGCCCGCACTTTTCGTCCGGTCCCTGCGCCAAGCGCCCGGGATGGAGCCCCCATAATCTTGCGATTGACTCGCTCGGCCGCTCGCATCGGTCAAAGCTTGGCAAGGCGCGCCTCAAGCACGCCATCGATCTGACCCGCAAGCTGCTCGGCATCCCCGACACGCACCGCATCGGCATCGTGCCGGCCAGCGACACCGGCGCCTATGAACTGGCGATGTGGACGATGCTGGGCGCCCGTCCGGTTACGGCCATCGCTTGGGAAAGCTTCGGCGAAGGCTGGGTGACCGATGCTGCCAAGCAGCTCAAGCTCAACCCCACCATCATCACCGCGCCCTACGGCGAACTGCCCGACCTGGCCGCTGTCGATTTCAGCACCGACGTGCTGTTCACCGCCAACGGCACCACGTCCGGCGTGCGCGTCCCCAATTATGATTGGGTGCCGGCAGACCGCGAGGGCCTGACCTTCGCTGATGCCACCTCCGCCGTGTTCGCGCAGGATGTCGATTGGGACAAGGTCGATGTGCTCACTTACTCGTGGCAGAAGGTGCTGGGCGGCGAAGGCGGCCACGGCATGCTCATCCTCGGCCCGCGCGCCGTTGAGCGCCTCGAGAGCTACACCCCGGCCTGGCCGCTGCCCAAGATCTTCCGCCTCGTCTCCAAGGGCAAGCTGACCGAAGGCATCTTCGTCGGCGAAACGATCAACACGCCCTCCATGCTGGCCGTCGAAGATTATATCGACGCGCTGGAATGGGCCGATGGGCTGGGTGGCCTCGACGCCCTGAAGGCCCGCGCCAACGCCAACGCCGCAGCGCTGGATGCCTGGGTGCAATCCCGCCCGTGGGTCGAACATCTGGCCAAGGATGCCGCCTCGCGGTCGAACACGTCAGTCTGCCTTGTCCTCCCCGGCCTCGCCGAAGAGCAGGTGAAGGCGATCGTGTCGCTCCTCGAAAAGGAGAAGGCTGCCTATGACATCGGCGCCTATCGCGACGCCCCGGCCGGCCTTCGCATCTGGTGCGGCGCCACTGTCGACACCGCCGACGTGACCGCGCTCACCCACTGGCTCGACTGGGCCCATGCCGAGGTGACGGCGGCCTGAGCGGCTGCCGTCCCTTCCGCCCTCTTCCCGGCCCCGACGCCGGACTCACATTCCCGGAGCAACACCCATGCCCAAAGTCCTCATTTCCGATCAAATGTCCCCCAAGGCTGCCGAGATCTTCCGTGCCCGCGGCATCGAAGTGGACGAAATCACCGGCCTGTCAAAGGACGAGCTGATCAAGATCATCGGCAATTATGATGGCCTCGCCATCCGTTCCTCCACCAAGGTCACCAAGGAGGTGCTCGCCGCCGCCACCAATCTGAAGGTGGTGGGCCGCGCCGGCATCGGGGTGGACAATGTCGATATCCCGGCCGCTTCCGCGCTCGGCGTCGTCGTGATGAACACGCCGTTCGGCAACAGCATCACCACCGCCGAACACGCCATCGCGCTCATGTTTGCGCTGGCCCGCCAACTGCCCGAAGCCGACGCCTCCACCCAGGCCGGCAAGTGGGAGAAGAATCGCTTCATGGGCGTCGAAGTGACGGCGAAAACGCTGGGCCTCATTGGCGCCGGCAACATCGGCAGCATCGTCGCCGATCGCGCGCTCGGCCTGAAGATGAAGGTGATTGCCTTCGATCCATTCCTCACCCCGGAACGCGCCGAGCATATGGGCGTGACCAAGGTGACGCTGGATGAACTGCTGGCCGGCGCCGATTTCATCAGCCTGCACACGCCGCTCACCGACAGCACCCGCAACATCCTCAGCCGCGAAAATCTGCTGAAGTGCAAGCCGGGCATCCGCATCGTCAATTGCGCCCGCGGCGGCCTGATCGACGAAGTGGCCCTCAAGGAGCTGCTCGACAGCGGCCACATCGCCGGCGCCGCGCTTGATGTGTTCCTGGAAGAGCCGGCCAAGGCCTCGCCGCTGTTCGGCACGCCCAACTTCGTCTCCACCCCGCACCTGGGTGCATCGACGGACGAAGCCCAGGTGAATGTCGCCATCCAGGTGGCGGAACAGCTCAGCGATTTCCTGCTCACTGGCGGCGTCACCAACGCGCTCAACATGCCGTCGCTCTCGGCCGAAGAGGCTCCGCGCCTGAAGCCCTACATGGCGCTGGCCGAACGGCTCGGCAGCCTGGTGGGCCAACTCGACAATGAAGGCATCAAGTCGGTGCGCGTTGAAGTGGAAGGCGCGGCCGCCCAGCTGAACCTGAAGCCGATCACCGCGGCCGTGCTGGCCGGCCTGATGCGCACGCACTCAGACACGGTCAACATGGTGAATGCGCCCTATCTGGCGCGCGAACGCGAGATCGAGATCGCCGAAGTGCGCCACGACCGCGAAACCGATTATCACACGCTGCTGCGCGTGACGGTGATGACCGCCAGCGGTCCGCGCACCGTGGCGGGCACCCTATTCGGCAACAGCAAGCCGCGCCTGACCGAGATATTCGGCATTACTGTCGAAGCCGATCTGGCCGGCGACATGCTGTACATCGTCAACGAGGACAAGCCGGGCTTCATCGGCCGACTGGGTTCGGCGCTGGGCGGTTCGGATGTGAACATCGGCACCTTCCACCTCGGCCGCCGCGATGCCGGTGATGAGGCCGTGTTGCTCTTGAGCGTCGACACCGCCATCCCCAACGCACTGCTCACCACCATCCGCGCCCTGCCCGGCGTGAAGGTGGCCAGCGCGCTGCGGTTCGTGTGATGGCTGGCGGGGAGGAAGCGCTTGCTGCCCTCCCCGCTTGCCGCTAACCGCCTCCCCATGACAAGTTTCGGCCTCCTCCCCGAAGGGTTGCGCGATCGGCTGCCGCCGCAGGCGCAAGCCCTTGCCAGCCTGGTGCGCACACTCACCGATGTGTGCGCCGCGCATGGCTATGAACGGGTGGCGCCGCCGCTGATCGAATATGAAGCCAGCCTGGCCAGTGGCAGCAGCCGCGAACGCCTGCGTTTCACCGATCCGGTCAGCCAGATGACGCTGGCGCTGCGTTCCGACATCACCGGCCAGGTTGGCCGCATCGCCGTCACCCGCCTTGCCGGGCAGGCGCGCCCGCTGCGGCTGATGTATGCCGGGCAGGTGGCGCGCGTGCGCGGTGATCAGCTTTCGCCCGAACGCGAGCGCACCCAGGCTGGCGCTGAACTGATCGGCAGCGACAGCCCGGCCGCCGCCGCCGAGGTGCTGGCCGTCGCCGTGGAAGCGCTCACCGCCACGGGCCTCACCGGGCTTTCGGTCGATCTCACCATGCCAACGCTGGTTGCCGATCTCGCTGCTGCCGGCTGGTCGCTGGGCAATGCGTCGCTCAGCGACGTGCAGGCCTGGCTGGACGGCAAGGATGTCGGTGCCCTGCGCGCCGCCGGTGCCGATCAATATGTGCCGCTGATCGCTGCCGCCGGCCCGGTGAACAGCGCACTGGCGGCGCTGAAACAGCTTGATCTGCCCGATCCCGTACTGGCCCGACTGGATGCGATTGCCGCGCTGGCTGGTGGCCTGAACGGCGTCTCCGTCACGCTCGATCCCACCGAACGCCACGGCTTTGAATATCAGACTTGGCTGGGCTTCTCGCTGTTCGGCGCCGGCCTGATGGCTGAAGTCGGCCGCGGCGGCGCCTACACGGTCGCGCATGGCGATGGCCGGCAGGAAGCTGCGATCGGCTTCTCGCTGTATGTCGATGGGCTGGTTGATCTTGGTCTGGGCCAGGAAGCCCGCACCCGCGTGTTGCTGCCGGTGGGCACATCGGCCGATATCGGGGCTGAGCTGCGCCAGCAGGGTTGGATCACGGTGGCGGCGCTGGAAGTGGGTGCAGAGGCCAAGGCCCTGAATTGCAGCCACATATTTGCCGACGGCGCGGTGCGGCCCGCATGAGCTGGGCGCTGCGTTTCGCGGTGAACCGCGCCGAAGCCGAGTCCCTGCCCGACCTGTTCGAGTTGATGGACGAACCGCCAACGCTCAATGTCGAGGAGCCCGACCCGTCCAAACCCGATGATTGGGTGTTGACCGCCTATTTCGCTGATGAACCGGATACCGCGACGGTCGATCTGATCATCGGCCTATTCCCGTCTGCCGCCAACCCGGTTCTGGAAGACCTGCCCGAAGCCGACTGGACGACCATGTCGCAACGCGACCTGGTCCCGGTGCGGGCCGGGCGCTTCATCATCCACACCGCCGATCACGCCGATGCGGTGCGGATCGGCGATTGGGCCTTCCGCATCGAAGCCGGCCTCGCCTTCGGCACCGGCCAACATGCCACCACACACGGCTGCATGGCGGCGATTGCGCGCCTTAAAAAAATCCGTGATTTCCAGAACATCGCCGATATCGGCACCGGCACCGGTGTGCTGGCTATGGCGGCCCTGCAGGCCAATCGCAGCGCGCGGGCCATTGGCAGCGATATCGATCCAATCGCCATCGACGTGGCGGCGGAAAATCTGGCGCTGAACCATTTTGTCGCAGGTGCATGTGCAGGGCGCATGGCTCTGGCGGTTTGCCCTGGGCTTGCCGCCCCGGCGCTGCGCAATCGCGCGCCCTATGATCTGGTGCTGGCCAACATCCTGGCGCCGCCGTTGATCGCGCTGGCGCGGGATATGGCGCGCGTGATCGCGCCCGGCGGTGTGCTGGTGATGGCGGGGCTTCTCCACCACCAGCAACGCGCCGTCGCCAACGCCTATCGCCGGCACGGGTTGGTGCCGGCGTGGCCGATGGACCGCAGGGCGGAATGGCCCTGCCTGGTGCTGACGAAAAAAGAGATGCAAGCCTAACGGCTTGCGCCTGTTCAACGCGCCTTAGAGCGCGTGGAACAGACGGGCTTCGACCGCAGCTGGCGTCAGCATGATGCGACGCTTGCGGATCGGCAGGGGGCGGACCGGGGCCAGAACTTCGGCAACCGGAACAGCGCGCACCTGCGGTTCAAATTCAGTCGAGATGACTTTCATTGGTACGCTCCTGTTGATGAGCCGGGCCAATTCCCGGCTGACAAGAGCTGTAATAAGACTGTCACACGTTTTTGTGCAGTGCAGCAGATCAGGCATCAGCCATGCACTGAACGCATGGATTACATCCAATCAGGACTCAGTTTGCGCCTGCGCCACCAGCGCCAGCCAGCCATCCTCATCAACCACTTGGAGACCAAGGGCTTGCGCCTTGGTCAGCTTCGATCCCGCCCCCGGCCCGGCGACCAGAAGGCTGGTCTTGGCAGAGACGCTGCCTGACGTCTTGGCGCCGAGTAGCTCGGCCTGGGCCTCGGCTTCTTCACGGGTGCACTTCTCCAGCGCGCCGGTGAACACGATGGTCTTGCCGGAAAGCCCGGTCTGTTTCACCTCCGGCAGCGGCTGCGGCGACACTTCAGCCAGCAGGGCGGCCAGCGTGTCGCGATTGTGCGGTTCGGCGAAGAAATCGATCAGGGCTTCTGCGACCACCTTGCCGATACCGCTCACCGCCGTCAGCCGGTTCACCGCGTCCTCGGCCGTGGCCGCATCCTGCACCGCCGGCGCCGAACGGAACACCCGCGCCAGATCGCGGGCCGTCGTTTCGCCCACATGACGGATGCCCAGGCCGAACAGGAAGCGATCAAGGCTCACATTGCGCCGCTCGTCGATCGCGGCGAGCAATTTGTCGACACTCTTCTCCTTGAAGCCCGGCAGCGCCAGCAGTGCATCACGGCGCTCGTGCAGGCGAAACAGCGAATCCGGCCCGGTGATCAGCCCTTCGGCGGCAAACAGCTCCAGCCGCTCCGTGCCCAGCCCTTCGATATCGAAGGCATTACGCGACACGAAATGGCGCAGCCGCTCGTGCCGCTGCGCCGGGCAGGTCAGGCCGCCCGTGCAGCGCTTCACCGCGCCATCCTCCTCGCGCACGGCGGTCGAACCGCAGGCTGGGCAATGATCGGGGAAGACGAACGCGGGACCGCGCAGTGCGTCTGAAGGCACCACACCCAACACTTGTGGGATCACATCACCGGCGCGTTGCACCTGCACCCGGTCGCCCACCCGCACATCCAGCCGGGCAATCTCGTCCTCATTGTGCAGCGTGGCGTTGGTGACCACGACGCCCCCCACCGTCACCGGCGCCAGCCGCGCCACGGGCGTGAGCGCACCTGTGCGGCCAACCTGGATGTCGATCGCCTCCAGAAAGGTTTCGGCCTTTTCCGCCGGGAATTTGTGCGCCACGGCCCAACGCGGCGAGCGCGCCACCTGGCCCAGCCGCTCCTGCCAGTCCAGCCGCTCCACCTTGTAGACAACGCCGTCGATATCGAACGGCAGATCAGCCCGCCGGCGTTCCAGATCGGCGGTGAAGGCGAGGCATTGGTCCATCGTGGCATCGCCCACGGCCAGGCTACCCGTGTCGAAGCCCCAGCCGGCAATGGCAGCGGTCACTTCGCTCTGGGTGGAACCGGGCATGGCGCCCATCTCGCCCCACCCATGGACGATGAAGGCCAGCGGCCGGCTGGCGCTGATCGCCGGATCTAGCTGGCGCAGCGAGCCGGCGGCGGCGTTGCGCGGATTGGCGAAGATCTTGGCGCCAGCCTCCGCCTGCCGCGCGTTCAGTGCCGCAAAACCGGCCTTGGACATGTAGATTTCGCCGCGCACTTCGGCCACCTGTGGTGCGTTCCCCGGCAGCGTGTGTGCCAGCCCGGAGACATGGGCGAGATTGGCCGTCACCTCTTCTCCCACCGCACCGTCACCGCGCGTCGCGCCGTGCACCAGCCGGCCATTTTCAAACCGCATGGCGCAGCTCAGCCCGTCGATCTTGGCTTCAGCGCGCAGGCGCACATCGGCATCGTCGGGCAGGTTCAGGAAACGCTTCACCCGCGCCACAAACTCACGCGCCTCCGCGTCGCTGAACACATTGTCCAGGCTCAACATTGGCTTTGAATGGGTGATCTTGGCAAAGCCCGCTGCCGGCTTCGATCCCACCCGGAAACTTGGGCTGTCGCTGCGCACCAGGTGCGGAAACGCCGCTTCGATGGCGGCATTACGCTGCACCAGCGCATCGTAATCCGCGTCCGAAATCTTGGGCGCGTCCTTCTGGTAATAGGCCTCGCTGTGGTGGGCGATGGCTTCGGCCAGCCGCGCCAGTTCGGCGGCAGCATCGGACTCGGTAACGGGCAGCGCGTCGATCATGGCTGCTGCCATATCACGCAAAAAGGGCGGGAGAAGCCCCCCGCCCTTTCGCAACGCAAACGCCGGTCGCGCTTAGAACTTGAAGCCCACCATCACGTTCCATGTGCGCGGATCGCCGAAATACACCGTCTGGATATTGCCCACCGAGCTGAACTCCTGCCCGTCGGTGCGATAGCGCTCGTCACCCAGGTTCTTCACGCCGCCCTGCACATACCAGCGACCACCCTGGGCATCGAAGCGCACATAGGCGTTGGCCAGCCAATAACCTGGCTCCACCAGCCCCGGGCGATTGTCGATGCTCAGGAAATGCTTGTCCACGAACCGCGCATCGCCACCCAGCGTGATGCTGCCAGCGTCGCCCACCGGGATACGATAATCCGTGCCCAGCGTCAGGGTCAGCGGCGGGGCGAAGGCCGGGCGGCACGTCACTTCGGCACCCGTCGGGTTGCACGAGAAGGTCGGCGCACGGCGGCCATCGTTGAACTCGGCATAGCGCGCGTTGAGGTAACCGGCGTTCATCCGCAGGTTCCAGTATTTCGTCGGCCGCAGTGCCGCTTCCAGTTCCACGCCCCAGATCGACAGCCGGCCGGCGTTGAGCACCGGGAAGGCCGCCACCGAGCCGCCACCCACGCGCGCCTGGAAATCGCGGAAATCGCTATAGAACACGGTGCCCGACAGATAGACGCGGCCATCAAGGAAGCTGCCCTTGGCGCCGCCTTCATAGGTCCACACGGTTTCGGGGCGGAAGGTGGTGACGATGGTGGGCACGCCGTTCACCGTCTGGGTCAGGTCTGCAACGCCATTGGCGCGGCCATTGAAGCCCCCCGATTTGAAGCCGCGCGACGCCGACACGTAAAGCTGGCTGTTGCTGTCCGGCTTCCACGCCAAGGTGACACTCGGCGTCCACGCGTCAAACTCGGCAACATTGTCTCCCTGGTTGGCCACCGGCAGGCTGCCGGGGAAACGGAAGGTGAGATTGTTGAGCGCACCCAGCGTCGACGACGTAGTGGTGACGCGATCATAGCGCCGCTCTTCATGGGTGTAGCGCAGGCCCGCCGTCAGGCTGAGCGCGTCGGTGAACTTGTAGCTGGCCTGGCCGAAAGCGGCATAGCTCTTGGTGTTCTGCTCATCGTCGATGAACCGCGTGAAGGTCAGCGGCCCGCCGAAGAAGGCAAACAGATCATCGGCATAGGCTTCCTGATGCGAACGGATATTCTCGTTCAAATAGAACAGGCCAACCACGCCGGAGAAGCGATCGCCAGACCATTTCAGCTGCAGTTCCTGGCTGAACTGGCGCTGGTCGATGCCCACGAACACATCGCCCAGCTCAACCTGGGTGGCATCGATGTCGATGAACAGGTCGGGATCAAGCTTGCGCCAGCTGGTGATGCTGCTGAGCGTGACCGTGTCGCTGAGCGACCAGTTGGCGGTGAGGCCCAGGCCATAGTGATCCAGCCGCTGGCCTTCATTGCCGCGGAAGCTGGTGGACGCCTTGAAATCATAGGCGCCATAAGGCGCCGCCGGCACCAGCACACGCGCGCCAGTGGCGAAATCGGTCTGGGTCAGCGGTGCGGTGGCATAGCCGAGTGTAAGCGCGTTGCGCTGGCGGTTGTAATCGCCGGAAACGAGAATTTCGAGTGCCTCGGTCGGCTTGGCGCGCAGGATGCCGCGCACCGTCAGGCTGTCGCGGTCATTATACTCGCGGCCGGTGCGCGGATCGGTGACGAGGCCGTCACGCTTGTCCCACTGGCCCGCCAGGCTGAGTGCCAGCTTGTCGCCCACGAGCGGGGCCGAGACATAACCGTTGAGCACGATCTGATTGTAGCTGCCATACAGCGCCGAACCGGCAGCCTTCACAACCTCCAGATCGGGCTTGCGGGAAACGATGGAAAGCGCGCCACCGGTGGTATTCTTGCCATAAAGCGTGCCTTGCGGGCCGCGCAGCACCTCGATGCGTTCCACGTCGAACAGGTTGAGCAGCGCGCCCTGGATGCGGGAGAGATAAACGCCATCAACATAAACGCCCACCGCCGGATCGAAGGTCTGCAACGCATCGGGCTGGCCGATGCCGCGGATGAAGATATTGGCGCTGGCCGCCGAACCGCGGCCCTGCACCAGATTGAGGTTGGGCGCGGCCGCCTGCAGGCCGGAAAGATCAACCGCCTGATATTTCTGCAGATCGGCCTGGTTGAAGGCCGTGACCGCCACCGGCACATCGATCAGCCGTTCATCGCGGCGGCGGGCGGAAACGATGATTTCGGCATCATTCGTCACTGCAGCATCGGCGGCGGCGGTTTGCGCGGCGGCAGGCAAGCCGGCGATCAGGCTGGCGCTGGCAAACAACGCGAGGCGGAAACGTGTATCGATCATGTGCATTCTCCCCACAGCGGGCGTCTGGTTGGCGCCGGTCTTGCGTGACTGTTGGCGATGCAATACTGAAACCTGAACCAGGATTCAACTCTGGATCGCACAAATGCCGGCTTGACCCGGCGATGAAGACAGGATTGGGCAGACCTGTGACCGCAACGCAACAACCAACAGAAGCGCTGGTAACGGCCAAGACGCCGCGCACCGAACGGGGCCGCAAGACGCTGCGCCTGATCCTCGATGCCGCCGCCGAGGAATTCGGCCAGCGCGGCTATCACGAAGGCAGCATCGCCCGCATCGCCCAGCGCGCTGGTGTCGCCATCGGCAGTTTCTACACCTATTTCGATTCCAAGGAGGCCGTGTTCCGCGCGCTGGTCGCCGACATGAGCCGGCAAGTCCAGGATCATGTCGTGCCGGTCATGCTGGCCGCGCCGGATCGACTGGCGGCAGAGCGGGTTGGCCTGGCCGCCTTTCTGGATTTCGTACGCAACCACAAATCGCTGTATCGCATCATCGATGAAAGCGCGTTCGTGGCCGAAGACGCCTATCGCCGCCACTATGTCGAGGTGGCTGAAGGCTATGCCCGCAGCCTTGAACAGGCCTTCGGGCGCGGTGAGGTTTCCGATGGCGATTGGCAGGTGCGGGCCTGGGCAATCATGGGCATGAACGTGTTCTTGGGCCTGAAGTTCGGCGTGTGGGACGATTCCCGCCCGCTCGACGAGATCGCGGCGGCCGCCCACGCCCTGATCACGAACGGGCTGGCGCCGCGCGCCTGAAAACGGGACTTTTTTTCGCTGCCGGCTCTTGAACATTACACAGATGTAATTATCTTCAAGTCCAGCCGGCACCGGTTGCGCGCTTAATCCCCCCAGGACCTGCTCGCCGCCGGGTCGCGAGTGTCTCCCCACCTTGGGCGCCCGCGACAGCCGGCACGAATGCGGCGTTGATCATGCGTTTCCTTGCCCAGGCGCTGGCCAGCCTCATCGGTGCCTCGGATATGGCGGTTGCCCAACAGCAACCGGTGTGCCGCCCCACCCGATGCTGGCCAGCCGCTGACGGGCTGAAGCCCCGGCAGGCGCCCCCCTCTGCCTGCCGGGGTTTCACCTCAGGCGGCGGTGATCGGCGCGGTCCACCAGCAGCGCCACGGCGATGGCCACGGCAAAGCCAAACAGCGCCAGTGCGCCCATGCCGGCCGGCGATAGCGGCTCACCCGGCAGGGCATTGATGCTGGCCAACACGAGCATGGCAACAAACCAGCCAATCGCCGGCCGCACGGCCAGCCGCGCCTGCTTGCGGGCTGCAATCCAGATGCACATGGCGAGGCCGAGCAGGCCCAGTTCGACGATCATTTCCAGCACCGGCAGGTTCCACAGGCCAAGTCCAATCTTGGGACCGAACAGGCCGAGCGGCAGATCAGGCCGATGCACCAGCAGATCGGTCAACCAGTGCGAGAACACCACGGCACCGATCCACCAGCCCGATTTGCCCCATTTTCGCGCTGCCAGCCAGCCGGCCACCAGTGACCAGAGCAGCGCCGCCGGCAGACTGTGCGTGTACGGCATGAAATAGAGATCGAGCGGTGAGCCGGGAAGCGTGGGATCAAGGCGGAGTTTCTCCACCCCGGCGATGACCAGGCTGCCCCAGCCAATATCGAGCAGTTGCGCCGCACCAACGCAGGCCCAGAACGGCAGCCTGGGCTGCGCCGCCTTGGCCGCCACCGACGCCGCGAAATGGCCCACGAACATTAGTGTTACCCTCCCCGCTTGCGGAACGGCCAATCCGTGACGCCGCCGGCCCACAAAGCCCACCAAACGATCACCGGCTGCGCCAGCAAGCGGGGCACATGATAGCCCATGCCCGCCACTTGTCCGCCCAAGGCAATGCCTTCAACGGCGTGCTTGATATTGGCCGGGAACACACACACCGCATAGGCCGCAAGGCCCCAGGCAGCCGCCACGCGCACGCGCGGGATCATCAGCCCGATGGCGCCGGCAATTTCCGCCACACCGGTGGCCAGCACCACTTCGCGCGGAAACGGCACGAATTCGGGCATGATCGGCAGAAAGCCTTCCGGGCTTTTCAGATGGACATAGCCCACAAAGCCATAGGCCAGCGCCAGCACCAACCGCGCCAGCCGACGAACCAGGCTTTCAGTGGCACCGGATATCCTCTGGCGCTCGTTCACCGACCGGCCGCATCCCGGGCCAGCGCTGACGCCAGATCGGCATCACGCTGCAACCGGCTGTCGCCCATCGTCTGCAGCATCAGCACGATGCCGAACTGGCGCACACGATCGGCCATGAACAAAGTGCCGGCGGCACCGCCCCAGCCATAAGCATCGGCAGTGCTGCCGGCCCAACCGGCACGGCTCAGGCCAGCGCCATTGCGGGTATCGAACAGGGTGACGCGGCCGCCGGCGCCAAAGCCATGCTGACTATCGAAGAACACGCCCGCCGGCATCAGATTGCTGGCCGCCAACCGGGCGGTGCCGCGCGGCAGGATGGTGCGGCCTTCGAATTCGCCTTCGTTCAGCACCATCTGGGCAAAGCGGGCATAATCGCGCGCCGAACCAACAAGGCCGCCGCCGCCTGACAACAGGCGCGGCCGCGTGGTGAAGCCATCCTTTTCCAGCACCGAGATCGGAATCGGTTTTTCGAGCACCTTGGTGGTACCGGGCGCGGTCCACAGATAATTTGCAGCAAGATTGGCCTTGTCCTTCGCCCAGAAGCCGGTGTCCTTCATGCCCAATGGCCCCAGGATCTGCTGCTCGAGCACCTTGTCGAAACTCATGCCGGTCAGCCGTTCCAGCAGCGCGCCAGCGACATCCAGGCTGATCGAATATTTCCACGCCGTGCCGGGATCGAGCGCCAGCGGCAGGCCGGCCAGCGATTGTGCCATCACCTGCAGATCGGGCAGCGCGCCGTCGCCGGGCTGCAGGAACGCCGGTACGCTGCCGGGCTGGATGCCCAGCCGCTTGTATTCCTTCTCCAGCGGGCCGTTGCCGTTGATCGAATAGGAAAAGCCCGCCGTGTGGGTGAGCAGGTGTCGGATGGTGATCTGGCGGGCCGCCGGGCGCGAATCGAGGCCTTTGTCGGGATCAACCAGCACCTTCATGTCGCGATATTCCGGCATGATATCGGCAATCGGTTGATCCAGCTGCAATTCGCCGGTGGCCACGCGCTGCATGATGGCCATCGCCGTGATCGGCTTTGACATCGAATAGATTCGCCACAGCGTATCGGGCGTGGCCTTCTCGTTGCCGCCAAACGCCGTCACCCCGGCCGAAAGGAACACCGGCTTGTGCCGGCCCGGCTCCACCAGCGCCACCACCGCACCGGGCACTGCGCCTTTGGCTACATAGGCATCGATCAGCGACTGTACCGCATCATGACGCAGCGGCGCCAGCCGGCGCATCGGGAACTGCGCTGCCGCTGGCCCAGCCGCCGCCAGCGCAATGGCCGAAAGCAACTGGCGGCGATCAAAACCATGCATGACTCAAACTCCTTCCAACAGCCGGGCTGCCTGCGCGCGGGCTTCGGGCGTAACATCGGCGCCCGACAACATGCGGGCAATTTCTTCCTGGCGGGAATCGCCGTCCAGCAGCGCCAGGCGGGTGCGGGTGCTGCCGGCCTCTACCGATTTTTCGATGCGCCACTGGCTGTGCCCGCGCGCCGCGACCTGCGGGCTGTGGGTGACCACCAGCACCTGCGCCTCGCCCGCCAGCCGCGCCAGCCGGTCACCAATGGCCGACGCCACCGCACCGCCAACGCCGCGATCAATCTCGTCAAAGATCATGGTGCCGGCGCTGCCCGTGCTGGCCAGCGCCACCTTCAGCGCCAGGATGAAACGTGAGAGTTCCCCGCCAGAGGCAATCTTGATCAGCGGGGCGAAATCGGCGCCGGGGTTGGTGGCGATCTCATATTCCACACGCTCCTGCCCCTCTGGGCCCCATTCGCCTTGCGGCAGCGGGGTAATGCGGGTGAGAAACCGGGCGGCATCCAGCTTCAACGGCGTGAGTTCGGCCGCAACCGCCGCGTCAAGCCGGGCAGCGGCAGCAACCCTGGCCTTGCTCAACGCCGCCGCCGCGCTTGCATAGTCCGCCTCGGCCGTCTCCACCGCGGCATCAAGAGCCACCAACCCTTCCTCGCCAGCCACCAGCGCGGCCGCGCGCGCCTTCAGCTCCGCCGCCAGCGCCGGCAGCGCCTCGGCGGCAACCTTGTGCTTGCGGGCCAGCCCGCGCAGTTCGAACAGCCGGCTTTCCACCTGCTCCAGCCGCGCCGGATCGGCGTCCAGCGCCTGCACGGCTTCGGCCAGCTTCGTCTCCGCCTCGCCAGCCTCCACCAGCGCCCGGTCCAGCGCCTCAAGCGCGGCGGTGAGCAGCGGATGCTCGCCAGCGATCCGGTCGAGCCGGCGGGCGCCTTGCGCCAGCGCCGTGCTGCCCTGCCCGAACAATTCCGAAATGGTCGCCAGATCGTCGGTGAGCCGCGCGCCCTTCTGCATGGCGGCACGAGCAAGGGCGAGCTCTTCCTCCTCGCCGACCTGCGCATCCAGAGCATTCAGTTCAGCCACGGCATGATCCAGCCACTCGCGATCGCGCTGGTCGGCCGCGAGTTTCGCGCGTGCGTCCGCCGCCGCCGCCCGCGCCGCCCGTGCCGCCTCCCAACTGTCACGGGCCGCCAGCAGATGGTCACCAAGGCCCGCAAATTGATCCAGCAGCGCCCGATGCCCCTTGGGGCTGAGCAGCCCGCGTTCATCATGCTGGCCATGAATTTCAACCAGCGCGGCGCCCAATTCGCGCAGCAGCGTCGCCGAAACCGGCTGATCGTTCACGAAAGCCCGGCTGCCGCCATCGGCCTTCAACTGGCGGCGCAGGATGATGGCGCCATCGGCCTCCAGCTCGTTTTCGGCCAGCAAGGCGCGGACCGGGTGATCCGGGCCAACATCAAATTCCGCCACCACCCGCGCCGTATCGCTGCCGGCCCGCACCAGCCCCACATCGGCCCGGCTGCCCAGTACCAAGCCCAGCGCATCGAGCAGGATCGATTTGCCCGCCCCGGTCTCGCCGGTCAGGACGACAAGCCCAGGCGCGAACTCGATGGCCAGCGCCTCGATCAGCACGACATTATGAATGGCAAGCGCGGTCAACACGCCGCTGTGTTAGCCCATCGCCCCACGCGTGTGCGAGAGGCATTTTCGCATGCCCACACAGCCAGCCTCCGCCATTCCTGCTTGCACTTCGGGCAGAATCGAATATAGCCGCCTCCTTCGCCGTTACTCCGGGGCAACTGGCCCGGCCATTTGTTGTGGCCGCTGGCATTCAAGACGCACCGGGTTGGGGCACAAACGACCGCTTTCAGATTGATGGATACAGGTGCCTCATGGCCGTTCCCAAGCGCAAGACCTCGCCTTCACGCCGCAACATGCGTCGCAGCCACCATGCGCTGACTGCGACCCAGTTCCAGGAATGCCCGAACTGCGGTGAGCTGAAGCTGCCGCACAACCTGTGCGGGGCCTGCGGTTTCTACAACGGCCGCGAAGTCGTCGCCGTCGAAGCCTGATCCTGGTGCCCGGCAGGCTGGCCCAGTTCATATGACAGGCACGCCAAACCGGGATCCGGTCATTGCGCTTGATGTGATGAGCGGCGAGGCCGGCGCCGCCGAAGCTGTTGCTGCGGCGGATATCGCCGCCGAACGCTATCCGCGCCTCTCATTCCTGCTGTTCGGCCACCAACCGGTGATCGCTGCCGAACTGGAGCGCTGGCCGCGCCTTTCCGCGCGCGCCGAAGTGATCCACAGCGATGATGTGGTCGCCATGGGTGACAAGCCCAGCCAGGCGTTGCGTCGCGCCCGCACCACATCGATGGGCATGGCCATTGATGCCGTGAAGCAGGGCAAGGCCAATGCCGCCGTTTCGGCCGGCAACACCGGCGCACTGATGGCGATGTCGCTGTTTTCGCTGCGCACCATGCCGGGCATCGATCGCCCGGCGCTGGCGGCGGTGCTGCCCACGCTGAAATCCGAATCGGTTATGCTCGATCTGGGTGCGAACACTGAGTGCGATGCCACCAACCTGGTGCAGTTCGCCGTAATGGGCGCGGCCTTTGCGCGCACCGTGCTGGGGCTGGAACGGCCCAAGGTCGCCCTGCTCAACATCGGTGAAGAAGAATTGAAGGGCACGGGCGAGATCCGCGCCGCCGCCACCGTGCTGAAGGGTGCGCGCCTGCCGATGCAGTTCCTTGGCTTTGTTGAAGGCGATAAGATCGGTTCCGGCGATGTCGATGTCGTCGTAACCGATGGCTTTTCCGGCAACATCGCGTTGAAAACAGCCGAAGGCACCAGCCGGCTGGTCACCGGCCTGCTCGGCAATGCCTTCCGCTCGTCGATCTGGGGCAAACTGGGCTATTTCATCGCCCGCGGCGCGCTCGAATCGCTGCGCGCCCATCTTGATCCGAACGCCCATAATGGCGCGGTGTTCCTGGGCCTCAACGGCATCGTGGTCAAAAGCCATGGCAGCGCCAATGCGCGCGGCCTCGCCAATGCCATCGGCGTCGCCCATGATCTTATCACCGACGATGTCAGCCGTCGCATTCGCGACGATCTGGCTGGCGTGAACATGGCGCTGGCTACCACGCTGGAGCCCGACGCGGCATGAGCAAGCGCCGTTCCGTTATCACCGGTACCGGCAGCTATCTGCCGCAAACCGTGCTGAGCAACGAAGATCTGGCCGCTCGGCTCGATACGTCGGATGACTGGATTATCGAACGTACCGGTATCCGCCGCCGCCATATCGCGGCCGAAGGCGAATTCACCTCTGATCTCGCTGTCGCGGCTGCACAGCGCGCGCTGGACGCCGCCGGCAAGACCCCGGACGATATTGATTTGATCATTGTCGCCACCGCCACGCCGGATCAGACCTTTCCGGCCGTCGCCACCGTGGTGCAGCACAAATTGGGCATGGCCCACGGCGTCGCCTTCGATGTGGCCGCGGTGTGTTCGGGCTTTCTCTATGCCCTCACCGTCGCGGATTCGCTGCTGGCCACCGGTGCCCACAACCGCGCGCTGGTGATCGGCGCCGAAACCTTCAGCCATATCCTGGATTGGGACGATCGCACCACCGCCGTGCTGTTCGGCGATGGCGCCGGTGCCATCGTGCTGGAAGCGCAGGCGCAGCCCGGCGACAACAGCAGTGATCGCGGCGTCATCGCCTGCCGCCTGCACAGCGACGGGCGCTACAACGATCTGCTCTATGTGGATGGCGGACCAGGATCGACTGGCACCACCGGCAAGCTGCGGATGAAGGGCAAGGAAGTATTCCGCCATGCCGTTACCAATCTTTCCAGTGTGATGGGCGAAGTTCTTGAGGCGGCATCTCTGCAGCCCAGCGATGTGGCGTGGGTGGTGCCGCACCAGGCCAATCTGCGCATCCTGGAAGCCACCGCGAAGAAACTGAACATCTCGCCCGCCCAGGTGGTGGTGACGGTGGACAGGCACGCCAACACGTCGGCCGCTTCGGTGCCGCTGGCGCTGGACACGGCGGTGCGCGATGGCCGCATCCAGCCCGGCGATCTGCTGCTGCTGGAAGCCATGGGCGGCGGCTTTACCTGGGGCGCGGCGGCCGTTCGCTGGTAGCCGGATTGCACCCGAATCAGGGGGTGCGACAATAGGTGTAGCGAATCACGAAAAATCGCGTAAAATCACGCAATAACAGGGTACGCTTGCCGTTTTGCCTCACCACTCGGGTCAATCGCTGCTGGGCAGGCAGCATAATTGGGGGGAAGTCATGGCCACCACAGC
The DNA here is from genome assembly GCF_032115815.1 of Sandarakinorhabdus sp. Lineage (GTDB taxonomy): Bacteria > Pseudomonadota > Alphaproteobacteria > Sphingomonadales > Sphingomonadaceae > Sandarakinorhabdus. Next base: position 1,166 of record NZ_JAUMBI010000151.1, on the reverse strand, counting down.
AGCAGCAGCAGGAAGCGTGACACGCGCCGATCTGGCGGACGCGGTTCATCGTGAAATCGGCCTGTCGCGCACCGAATCGGCGCAACTGGTTGAACAGGTGCTGGATCGCATCGGCGAGGCGCTGGTGGCCGGTGGCAACGTCAAGATTTCCAGCTTTGGCAGTTTCGTCTTGCGCAGCAAGGGCTTGCGCGTTGGCCGCAATCCCAAGACCGGCGTGGAAGTGCCGATCGAGCCGCGCACCGTGTTGACCTTCCGGCCCAGCCAGCTGCTGCGCGAAGCGATCAACAAGTAAGGGAACCGGCGGAACGTGACCGACAAATCCGATACGGCGTTCCGCACCATTTCCGAAGCCGCCGAGGAAATCGGTGTGCCGGCGCATGTGTTGCGCTTCTGGGAAACCCGCTTTTCCATGTTGCAGCCGCTGAAGCGCGCCGGCGGGCGCCGCTACTACCGCCCGGTGGACATGAGTTTGCTGCGCCAGATCAAGGCGTTGCTGCACGATGATGGCATGACCATCCGCGGCGCGCAGCTGGCCCTGACCGGAAAGGGCGTCGCCGCGAAAGAGCCGGCGCCACCTGCACCAGCGCCCCTGCCCGCAGCCATGGCCACCAGGCCCGGACCGGATCGCCAGGCCCTGATCGCCATCCGCAATCGCCTCGCCGCCGCGCTGGCGACCTGATCCGCACATGCGCTGCATCGCCCTTTTCAGTGTGAAGGGCGGGGTGGGCAAAACCGCGCTGGCCGTTAACCTTGCCCATGCCGCCGCCACTTTGTCGGGCCGACGCACCCTGTTGTGGGATCTGGACGCCCAGGGCGCCGCCAGCTGGCTGCTGAAAGTGGAGCCACGCGCCGGTGCCAAGGCGCGAAAAGGGCTCACCGACGCCGATCTGGCGGACCTGGTGCAGCCCACCGCCTTCCCCAATCTGGATGTGCTGGCGGCCGACCGCTCGCTGCGCCGGCTTGAGGCCGATCTTGCCTCCGAAGGTGAAAAACGGCTAAAAAAAGCCTTGAAATCACTAGAAGATCGCTATGACCGCATCATCCTCGATTGCCCGCCCGGCCTCACCGAGCTGGCCGATCAGCTGTTCCGCGCCGCTGATCTCATCGTGGTACCGCTCATCCCCTCGCCGCTCTCGACCCGGGCGCTGGCACAACTCACCGAACAT